>JAFAZK010000080.1 GCA_019239825.1 Verrucomicrobiota bacterium
CCTCGGTTCTGCCCACGCACCCGAGCGTAGCCTCAGTATTACCGACTCATCCAAGTGTCGTCTCGGTTTTACCGACGCACCCGCTCATGGCGTCGGTTCTGCCCACGCATCCAAGCGTAGTCTCAGTTTTACCGACTCATCCGCGTACGGCTTCAGTTTTGCCAACGCACCCGCTTATGGCTTCGGTTCTGCCCACGCATCCAGGCGTAGTCTCAGTTTTACCGACTCACCCACTCATGGGCTCGGTTTTGCAAGCTCAGCCCACGCAAGGCCCGGATTTTGCCGGCTAGGCCGGCAGCCTGATTTCGCGACTAAGCCACCCGCGGGGTAGTAAGTTCTACGCGGGTTTCTTTTTTTTGGCCCGGTCTGAGGGGATATTTCTTCCGGGCCGGATTAGGATTAGGGTTCGGCAAAGCTGGAATGCGCCGCAATGATCTTCCAGCCATCCGGAAACTTCTGCAGATCCATCATCGTGTTACCAACAACGTGGACCTTTGAGTTCGAGTAACTGACGCTCCACCAGTTTGATGCGATAGCAAAATCCGGACTAAGGCGCTTTATTTGTACTCTGGAAGGCTCGGTCGTACCCATCGCATTTGGATCCGGAAATCCCGTTTTGTATGCCTTATAAAGGATATCCCAGCCCTGATATTGCTCTGCCTGGACGACCACGAAAAGCTCCGGTGATTTCCAGAAGACCGACATGTAACCGTCCACGTCGTGTGCGTTCCATCGCTGGTCCATATTGGCTAGCAGCGAATTGATAGCTTGTATATCGGCTGTTTCCGAGGCGGGATTCCCTTCTGCTCGCTCTGGCGCAATAGAGTCATACTCCCATCCTCGAGAGGTAGCTGGGCTGTACCGTGAGTAAGAGCTGATGATTTTCCACGTACCGTCCACCTTCTGAACGGTCATCGTCGAAGACCCGACATGTTCTACGTCACGGTCAGCGTAGCGAATCACCCATTCATTCTGAACCAGGGCAAGGTCGGACTTAGTGATCCGAATCTGTGTCCGTAGCGGCTGCATGCGCCCCATTTTGTTCGGATTGGAAAGAACCTCCTGATAAGCGCCTTTTAATGCATCCCAACCTTGAAATTGCTGGTTATCAAAGACGACTAGCAGTTGCGGTGAATTCCAGAAAGCCGACAGATAGCCGTCGACATCATGGGCGTTCCAACGATCCAGGGTCTTAGCCAGTACGTCGGTGATCGCGTTGAGATCTGTCGCGAATGGGTTGTTTTTGTCCGGCACATGCTCAGGCATCACCGCGTCATATTGCCACCCGCTATTTGCCGTTTGTTCAGCGAACAGGGGCGCAGTTACAATTGCTAGCACCGCGGATATACACGGAAACCTCATGAAGGATGGCCTAAGTAATCGATTCTTTGACGCGAATCCAGCCATTTCTTGTAATTTTTATAATTAAAAAAACGATTTCTAGGAAAAGGCTGGTTAGACAGTGTGCATCGGACGCGCAGATTGTGCGCTTGCGGATCCCGATATTAAAGAAAAAAACAACGGTTCCGGCCGATTTTGACCGCTTTCCGCGGCGCCGCGAAAGCCACTCTAGCGTGTCACCAGCTACAGTATATAATTTTTAGCTAGTGTCTGGAATTCTTGCACTTGCGCCTGGATCCAATTCTTGTCGCGACCCAAACGATCTGATAACAACTGTGCCACCTTGGGCGCCGCCTGACTGGCGGCACGCGCGTTCAACAACAGTGCGCGAGTCCGGCGCGACAGAATGTCTTCAACGGTCCGGGCCATCTCATTTTCAATGGCCCAATCCGCTTCGGCAGTCAGATACGGGAGAGCAGGATCGAGCGGCTCGGCGAATGCCGGGTTCTGGCTGACTCGTTTTTCGATCTCGGGACGATCCGAGCCATACACGGCCAAATGTTCTGGCGCCTTAAATGTAGCTGCCTCATGGCTATTGCCGTGCAGCGGTAGTTCCGCGGTTTTGGAATCCCGGTGCTCAATGCCGGCTACCTGTTCGGCGTGATTGATACAATCTTCACCCATATGGCGGTATGTCGTCCATTTACCGCCTGTGATCGTGACTAAGCCCGCCGGGGAAACGATTACCGTATGGGAGCGGGAGAGCTTAGCCGTACTCGTGCCGCTCCCGTGCTTAACCAACGGACGAAGCCCGGAGTAACAAGCGAGCACATCCGCTTCGGTC
This sequence comes from Verrucomicrobiota bacterium, assembly GCA_019239825.1. Classification (GTDB taxonomy): domain Bacteria; phylum Verrucomicrobiota; class Verrucomicrobiia; order Chthoniobacterales; family JAFAMB01; genus JAFAVN01. The sequence goes on from JAFAZK010000080.1 coordinate 2,186, forward strand.
GGATCCTCCGCAAAATATTTGCCGGCCTCGGACAAAATGAACTGAATCTCGTGCGGCTGGATTCTCGGCTCCTCGATGGGTGCTGGTACGCCGAAGTCGGTCGTGCCCACGAGTAGGCGGTCATGCCAAGGAATTGCGAATAGGACCCGGCCGTCGGAGGTCTTCGGCACCATCAACGCGGACTTGCTGCGCAAAAACTTCGCCGGGAGCACCAGATGTGAGCCCTGGGCGACAGTAATGATCTTCGCGAGGTGCGGATCGTCAAAAAGCCGGATGGTGTCAGAGAAGATACCGGTCGCATTTATAACAACTTTTGCCCGAACCTGCTGCTCGGTTCCGGATTCGGCGTCTCTTAGGACGGCGCCATTGACCTTGTCACCGTCTTTGGTTAAGGCGACGACCTCGACATAGTTCGCAGCCAATCCTCCCTGATCGAGAAAGGTGCGGAGAATTGATACCGCGAGGCGGGCATCATCGAATTGGCCATCCAGATAGAGAATCCCGCCCTTGAGGCCTTGGGTCTCGACATTTGGCAGCAGTTCGATGGTCCGGTTTCGGCTCAGGATTAGCGATTTGCCGAGAGAAAGTTTCCCGGCGAGCGCATCGTAGAGCTTCATGCCGGCACCATAGAAGGGGATTTGCCAATAGTGGTAGGCCGGAATAACGAATTGCAGCGGGTGAGCCAAGTGAGAGGCGTTACGCAAGAGCAAGCCGCGTTCGTGCAACGCCTCTCGCACCAGGGGGACATCGCCTTGTTCCAAATAACGGACGCCGCCGTGCACCAGTTTGGTAGCCCGGCTCGAGGTCCCTTTGGCGAAGTCGTGTTTCTCCACCAAAAGGACCTTGTATCCGCGGGAAGCCGCTTCTAGCGCGGTGCCAAGACCGGTCGCTCCACCGCCGATGACAAGACAATCCCAGACCGTCGAGCGATCCGAAATCGCCTGAATCGTTACATCCCTGTTCACAGTTGATTTAGCGCTTTCTGTTGGGTGTTTGATGTTGGGCGGAGTTCGGCCTTCGAAGAAGCGTCTCACAGTCTTCGACCGCATCGACCTCCTCCCGCGTCCGCAGGGGAAGGCAGCGCTCCAGGGTTCCGATAAACTTATCGTACCATAAATGCGCTGCCGCGCTCAGTCCGTTCCCACGTTCCCGGGGCTCCGCGTTGCCGGACTTATTATTGTACCCAGCCTTTGGCTCTGCCTAACGCTTTGCTCCACTCGGACTGTAGTTTCTGCCGCTGATCGGCTGACATCTTCGGTTCGAAGGTGCGGTCGATCCCCCAGTGCGAAGCCAGTTCTTCCAGTGACTTGAAGTAGCCGACTGCCAGGGAGGCGAGATATGCCGAGCCTAGAGCCGTGGTCTCCGTTTCATTGGGGCGGACAACCGGGATGCCCAGAATATCGGCCTGGAACTGCATCAAGAGGTTGTTCTTGGCGGCGCCGCCGTCGACGCGTAACTCTGCCAACTTAACACCGGAATCCGCGGTCATGGCCTGCAAGATATCAGCAACTTGATAGGCGATACCTTCGAGCGCAGCCCGCGCGATGTGCGCTAAAGTTGCACCTCGGGTTAACCCAACAATAGCGCCGCGGGCATACGGGTCCCAATGTGGTGCACCTAATCCTACGAACGCAGGCACAAGATACACACCGCCGTTATCCGGTACCGTAGCGGCCAGGTCTTCGACTTGAGGCGCAGCGTGAATGATCTTGAGACCATCCCGCAGCCATTGTACCACCGCACCGGTGATGAAAACGCTACCCTCAAGGGCGTACTCAGTTTTCCCGTGGCCGGCTCTTCGCCAAGCGATGGTGGTTAATAGCTTGTTCTTGGAAGGCACTCCTTCGGTGCCGGTATTCATCAGCATGAAAGAACCGGTCCCGTACGTGTTTTTCGCCATTCCGGGCTTGGTGCACATCTGTCCAAACAACGCGGATTGCTGGTCTCCGGCGATCCCGGCGATCGGGACACCTGCCAGAATGCCGGTGCTTTCTCCATACACTTCGCTCGAGCTCTTCACCTCAGGTAGCATGGAGCGTGGGACGTTCAGCGCTTTGAGCAATTCATCATCCCAACTCTGGTTGTAGATATTGAGCAGCATCGTTCTAGAGGCGTTGCTTTCGTCGGTCACATGGACTTTCCCGTCGGTCAGCTTCCAGATCAGCCAGCTATCGATGGTGCCGAACGCGAGCTCGCCCCGGTTCGCTCTGTCTCTGGCGCCAGGAACATTGTCGAGCAGCCATTGGACTTTAGTTCCCGAAAAGTAGGCATCGATTACGAGCCCAGACTTTTGAGTGACCATCGACTCGAGGCCGTCCGCTTTCATCTTATCGCAGATAGGCGCAGTCCGCCGATCTTGCCAGACGATGGCGTTATGGATGGGGTCACCCGTTTTGCGATCCCAGACGACGGCCGTTTCCCGCTGATTGGTAATGCCGATCGCGGCCACATCTTTCGCCGAGATACCTGCGCGTCCTAGCGCATCGGCAGCCACACCGATTTGTGATGCCCAGATTTCGTTGGGATCGTGCTCCACCCAGCCGGGCTGTGGAAAAATCTGGGTAAATTCCTTCTGCGCGACGGCGACGACTTTGCCGGTTTCATCAATCACCAGCGCACGCGAACTGGTGGTTCCTTGGTCAAGAGCTAGCAAGTACTTCATAAGTGATGACTTTGTTTTTAAGGGTTTAGAGGTTTAAAAGGTGGGTGGTGGAAGAGTTCCTAGCGTGGCTTTCCAGACCACGGCACCGAGAATGCCGCCGATGATTGGGCCGACCACAGGAATCCAGGAGTAACCCCAATCTGAGCCTCCTTTTCCAGGGATGGGCAGGACGGCGTGAGCGATGCGCGGCGCCAAATCACGAGCCGGGTTGATCGCATAACCGGTCGGGCCACCCAGCGATAAGCCAATACCCCAAACCAGCATACCGACGATGAATGGTCCGAATGCCGCGCCGAGACCCGTGGCCGGTTTCAGATTGGGCCCAAGCATGGCAAGTACTCCGAAAAGCAGAGTGAAGGTCCCAATAATCTCAGTGACCAGGTTCCAACCGGGCGTCCGAACCGCGGGCCCGGTGCAAAAGACGGCCAGCTTCAGAGCTGAGTTCTCGGTTTCAGCAAAGTGCCGATTGTAGGCTAACCAAACGATTACGCCGCCGACGAAAGCACCGGTGAACTCTCCTAACAGATAGATGGGGACAGTGGTGGCGTCTACTCCCTTGGTGCCGATAGCCGCGAGGGCGATAGTGACGGCAGGATTAAGATGAGCGCCGCTGTAGCCCCAGCCGACGTAAACGCCGATCACAACGGCCATAGCCCATCCGGTGGCGATGACTATCCAGCCTGAGTTTTGCCCTTTGGTTTTGCCTAAGACGACATTAGCGACAACGCCGTCTCCGAAGATGATCAGCATCATAGTGCCGAAGAATTCGGACAGGAATATTTGCATATTGGATTGATGAGGGGGGTTGCTAAGAGGGGATGGTTTAAGCTCCCGTAGACGCAATACGGCTGGCAGACCTGGAGGGTAATCAAACGCTCCGGACCGGCGTGGCGGGGGGCGATTCTGTCGAGGATGACTCACTCTGAACACTCTGTCAACAAGAATGAACGTTCGTTCAATTGTGAAACGATTCCTTCCGAAAATGAACATTTGTTCTTGCGTGACTTTCGTTCAACATATACGAACCGTTGTTCACGTCGCACCCAGGCGCAGCCCGGGCCGGTGTTAATAACAAAGTGCTCTATGTCTCCCTCCGAGCAGCAACGGGTCTTGGCGGTCCAAGTCGCCCGTCTTTACTATTATCAAGGGCTCACCACCGAAGCCGTGGCGATTGAACTCAAGCTTTCCCGACCCAAGGTCTCCCGCTTGCTAAGTTTCGCCAAACAAACCGGCCTGGTCGAAGTACGTATCCAAGATGCCTTGGCTCAGCCCCAACGGCTGGAGCAGGATATTCAACGCTCCTTTGGTATTCCTTCGGTCCGGGTCGTGGCGGTACCGCCAAACTCATCGGAAGACGAATGGTTGCAACGGGTGGCTACCTACAGCGCAAACCACCTTAACGGGTTAGTTCATTCGCAAATGACCATCGGGGTTGCCTGGGGCACCACCCTCGATGCAATTTCTCAGCGGCTAGTTCCTAAGCCCTGCAAGGACGTGGATATAGTACAGCTCAATGGTTCGGCTAACGTCTACGCGTTTAATAATTACTATATCGGAGAAATCTTTAGCCGGTTCGCAGTGAATTATGGCGCCCGGGCCCATCTGTTCCCGGTACCTACGTTCTTCGATTACCCGGAAACCAAGAAGGCCATGCTACGGGAGCGTTCGATTCAGCGGCTCTCCAAGATGATTCAACGGGCGGACTTGTTGATCTACAGCATTGGTGCGGTCGGGGCACGTATCCCCAGCCATGTCTATGTAGGGGGTTATCTAGAAAAGAAAGACTTTCAGGAGTTACGCCGGGTGGGAGCGGTCGGCGATATCGCTACAGTGTTTTTCCGAGACGACGGTAGCTATGACAATATTCCCCTGAATGCGCGCGCCAGCGGTCCGGATCTTTCTCTTTTCCAAAAAGCGAAACACGCGATGTGTGTCGTCTCCGGGCTTGGGAAGGTCGCCGGTTTACGCGCCGCGTTAAAAGGCCGGCTCATGAACGAACTGATCGTGGATGAGCCCACCGCGACCGAGTTGCTGAAGCAGCCGTAGAAAGTTTGGCAAAATCTAGGTGTACGGTGTGCCGCTCTGGTGGATTGCTTGCCTGGTGAATTCCTTCAGAGCTCGGACTTGGCTTGTCTTAACCGTAGCTCTTGCTGGGCTGGCTCAGATTGTGGCGTCGTTTTGCTTGATGGTGCTGACTTGGGACGGTGCCGGCTATGTTTTTAATACGATCCAGCGAGGCCATGCGGCGGTCCCAAACAGTCGCTACAGCGATTACCCACTTCTCGCTGTGGTTTCGCTGTTCAGCTTTCTGATCAACGACTCTCGTTGGTTGGCTTGCATTTATGGATTGGTCTTAGCGGTGTTACCACTGGGATCTCTGCTGCTCAGTTTTCATTTTTTGAGTGGTTCTCAACAAAAGAGACTCCGGATTTGGCCGGTGCTTGGTATCTTGTTAAGCGTATTGCCGGGCCAAGCATTTGTGGTGGCCGAAGCCGTACCCGTAGTCCAGGTGTCGTGGGCGGTATGGGCTATGGCAGCGGCGGATATCTCAATCTCCAGCGTGGTTTGGTTGGGAATGCTGAATCTGTTTCTGTTTTTTCTGCATCCTTCGTCCGCTCTGGCCTATGCGGTGACTGGCGGATTGTTTGTAGGCAAAGCCTGGGTAGCAGCCAGCCAACGTCGCAGCAACGCCTGGCTTGGCGCGATTTTTCTCGGATTGGCGGCGGTTCGGTTATGGTATGGGTTAGCTACCGCAAACAGTTACGAGAGAGGGGAAGAGAGTTTCTCTCAAAACTATCTGGCGTTTCGTGACGCCCTGCCGAGCCTCCGGATGTTGCCGGTTGTTTATTTATTGGGATTGACCATTCTCGGAGGGGTCACTCAACGAATACCTAAACGATACCTGATCTGGTTAGCGGGATTAGAACTCGCCGCACTCTTAGTCTACGGAGTTGCTTGGGCGGCTGACCCCAAGGTGTGGGTGAGCGCGTTTGCTTTCCGGCGGTTTGTCTTCGTGGGCGCCTTGCCCTTGGTAGTCATGGGCGACTGGCACTGGCGGTACGAGCAGGCGGTAAAGATAGATAATTCATCGGAGCCATCCGATTATCGCCTTGGCTGGATCATGGCGGGAAGCGCGGCCGTGTTTTTTATAGTTTTTGCTACCCAGTCGTTTAGCTGGCGCCAAGAACTGTCGCGTTTTGAAGCGGATCTCAACCGTTGCGATAAGCCGGTGGCGACCATTGCCGATCTGCCATGGGTTGCAGCCAGCCCACTGCATCACTGGGCCTCAACCCAGTTGAGCTGTGTCGTTCAAGGGAAGAAAGTGAAAACCGTGTTTGCGCTCGACCCGGAGAGTGTCCGTGAAAACAAGATATTGCTGTTCCCGGGAGCCTGGTTCCGGCGACGAAACCGGTGGTTCGAGTTTGAGCAAGAGTGGAGCGCCGCGGGAACTAAATAACGAGTAGGCGGCACGCCGAAAGTGGACAGGAGCGGACCTAGTAGACTCAGTAGAGAGAGTGGACGCAGCCACTGCAAAGGTCGCTCGGACTAAGGACATCCACTCCGTCTACTATGTCCACTCTTGCCACGCGTTCGATTACTGACTATTCGGCTGCAAACTCATTCTGGGTGCGATTATCGCAAAGCGCTTTTGCAAATAAACTAGCAGATGGAAGACCCAGATCCGCCAACGGACTTGCAGCAACGGTTTTTCGCTGCCCGCAAGCAAGGAGTTAACTGCCGGGACGAGTTGGAGAAATTCTTGTGGGTGGAGGAACACTTCGGCGAATTCTTGAGTATACCAGGAGTTAACTAACCGAAGATAAAGGTCCATGACCCGGCCGAGGTGCCGCTCATAGCGTTTGAATTCCAGAGCCCGTCGCTCGGGATGCTGCAAGACTCGGTCGAGCATATCTGCAGCTTTTTCACCGGAAAGCACCGCGATAAAAACTCCGCTACTCCAGACCGGGTCGATGAAGCCGGCAGCGTCACCGGCCAGGACCCAACGATCACCGGTAAAAGACTTGTTGCGGAAAGAGAAATCGCCGGTTGCATAAACTTCAGTTACCCTCCTGGCGTTGGGCATCTGTTCAGTGACTTTAGGGTTCTCCTGCAAAATTTGCTGGAATGCTGCTTCCGGGCTCAACTTCATGCGCTTGAAAGTCTGAGCATCTAACACGACGCCAATGCTGGTTTTGGTGGCAGTGATCGGGATAATCCAGAACCAACGATCTCGACCTCGAACCATTTGGGTGAGGGTTCCTTCGATCCCAGGCTGACGATCGACACCTTCAAAATGAGCGTAGAGCGAGAACTTGCGTAACTCCGGATAGTTGCGTCGAAGGTTGAAATGTGTGCCGACCAAGGAATTGCGGCCGGAACAATCGATAAGGTAGCGTCCTCCAAACTCACCCGTAGCGGTGCGGATCCTAACGCCGTCTTGAGCCCAGACGAAATCGGTGACTTTCACTCCCTGCCGGACTTCACAGCCGGTTTCCGCGGCGTGATCTAACAAGATCTGATCGAAGCGAGAGCGTTCGACTTGGTAAGCCGTTGGATATTTGCACCGGAAGACGTTGCTGAAAAGAAAGCGGTTAGTACGAGTGCCGCAAGCCGAGAGGATTTTGCCGCCATGCTTCACGATGACCTCAGACCGATCGATTTTCTCTTTCACGCCCATTCGTTCGAACGTGCATAAGCTGCCTGGCAAAAGCGATTCGCCGATTTTGAACCGAGGAAATTGCTCCTTCTCGAAAATAGCGACTTTCCAGCCTTGTTTAGCTAATAGAGTTCCCGCGGTGCTGCCCGCGGGGCCGCCGCCGACTATAATAACGTCGTAGAGTTCAGGCATACTAGGATAATCAGAGCTACAGGAGATACGATTACTTAAGTTGCAAACCGAGGCCTCGCGCAAGGCGGAAAGAACGAAACGGCGAAGCGGCGATCAGACGCGGTAGGTATGAGCTCCTGCTCGTCCGGACTTTGTGCTTAACGGGACGCTCCGATTGCATTGATGGCGTGGCCATGCGGCAAGGTATTCGCCCTCCACACCTAGCAACCTGCCGACGGAGGGGGTCGAACCCACACGACCTTGCGGTCACTGGATTTTGAGTCCAGCGCGTCTGCCAATTCCGCCACGTCGGCTTAGTTGCAGGGACGAATGGTTGACCGATTTTCACAGAAACGCAAGGGATTCATCATCTGGCTCACGAAGCGCTGCATTCTCGTCCTCGAGGGGGAACAAGTAATCAGTAGTTTAGGATCGAAAAATCGGAGGGATAACTGACTTAGCGGTTACTGATTACTCCGTCGACGCGCCGGTGGCCCGGCTCATCTCAGCCGCAGTTCGACTCTCAATCTCGGCGATCGCCCAGGCCGCATGTTCAGCGATCAGAGCATCCGGGTCGCTGGCTAGGTCCCGCAATACCGGCAAATCCTCTTTTGTTCCTACGTTCCCGAGCGCCACGCACACGTTGCGAACAAAACGGTTCCTTTTGACCCGGCTAATCGGCGAATGCCGGAACAGGGAACGAAATTCGTCTCGAGAAAGCGCAGCTAAAGACCGCAGGCTCATGGATTGGACCATTGGCGGCATGAGAAAGCGGGTCTCCCGAGTGGCCGCGGCAAATCGGTTCCAAGGGCAGGCCTCCAAACAATCATCACAACCGTAGATCCGGTCTCCAATGGCGGGCCGGAACTCTAGCGGAATCGAGCCTTTGTTTTCGATGGTGAGATAGGAGATGCAACGTCGGGAGTCGAGTTGATAAGGGGCAGTAATAGCTCGGGTCGGACAGGCGTCGATGCAGCGAGTACACGAGCCACACCGATTGCGGGCCGGCAGATCCGTCTCGATCGATAGAGTGGTTAAGATTGTGCCCAAAAAAAACCAAGTACCGAGTTTCTGGTTCAAACACATCGTGCTCTTGCCTTGCCAAGCGATACCGCTAGCAGCGGCGAAATCGCGCTCGAGGACCGGCCCGGTATCGACGTACGGCTTCTGAATGCCTCCGCATCGGCCCAGGTATTCGCAGATGGGCTCCATCGCGGTGAGCATCACCTGATGATAATCTTGGCCGTAAGCGTACCTGGCAATGCGTCCACTCGATCGAGGGTTAGGGCCGCCTTGAAAGTAGTTCTTCGCCAAGAAGATCATGGTTTGGCAACCGGGCAGAACATTGCGAGGATCGGTTCTGCGTTCGGGCGTTCGCGCCAACCATTCCATGCCGGCATGGGAACCCGCTTCTAACCAGCGCAAGAACGGTTCACGATGTGGAGCGGTCCGTGCGGAAACAAAGCCACAAGCGTCAAAGCCGGCTTGATGAGCAAGTTCTCGCAATTCCACTTTCATGGCAAATCTCGGAGCTATAAGACTAACGGAGAGCAACCGCGAATGGACACGAATTAAAGCATCTTGCCGGCAGATGGATGCACATCGTCGTTAATCTGCCGTTTAAGCTTTTTATTCGCGTCTATTCGTATCCATTCGCGGTTGCGCGCGAAGTTCGTCGAGTCCCGAAACAATTCGATCCGCTACTTCTTGATGGGTCAACCCGCTTGTCTCGATTCGGAGATCAGCAGCCCGATGGTAAAGTGGCGCGCGCTCCTTTAAAAGTCTAGCCACCGATTCCTGCGGGTTCGCTTGGTTTAACATAGGGCGATGCGTGCTTTTACCGACCCGGTTGAGGATCGTGGTTTGGTCGGCGCAAAGCCAAACCACTGGTCCGAGCGCGCGTAAGAGGGGCAGGTTCCGCGGTTGGGTGACAATTCCTCCGCCGGTTGCGATGACGCTTGAGCAGATACCTCTTAACCGGACCAGCGCTTGGTACTCTGCTTCGCGAAAAAAGTCTTCGCCGTGTTTCGCAAAGATATCCGGAATGGATAAATCGTACTTATGGCGAATCATCGCGTCTGTATCGACAAAGCGGAAATTCCACCGTTTGGCTAATTCCCGGCCAACGGAGGATTTGCCAGAGCCCATGAAACCGACCAGCACCAAACTTCGACCGGCTATTACAATAGACATGGTATCATCGTAGAACGAGCCGCTTTCCCGCGGTGAACGAAATCTCACGCAAAGCCGCAAAGACGCAAAGGTTAAGAGGCGGACCCAAGATGAAGATGATAGATAAGCACGTAGCCCTTCGACCACCTAAATCGGTCGTGCGCGAGAATCGGGCGTCCGTTTGCGGGTTGGGCCCATATACACAGACCCGGCGCCTCTTGTCCCGTTTTTGTTGGCGCCTTGCGCGAGATTTCCTTCACTGCTGGAAGGCAGCGCTCCGGGACAACGGAAAAGCTTCCTGAAAGCTTCTATTCAAAAGCCTTGAAGAGAGCATTTCCAGGGGGCGCGCAGAAATCGCAGCCAAAGACCATTTAACTCGCAGTGCGCGTTGCTTGATCTAAGGCCGATTTCCGCGGGGTTATCAAGGGGACCCTAAGCAGTCACTCGAATAACGTTCTTCGCTTTCGCGCCTTTTTCGTCCTGATACAACTCATATTCGACGGTTTCACCTTCGTTCAACGTCTTGAAGCCGTCAGCTTGAATAACTGAAAAATGAACGAAGACATCACTTCCAACTTCCGGGTCCACGATAAAGCCGAACCCCTTCTTCTCATTAAACCACTTCACTGTGCCTTTAGCCATAGACTAGACAAATTGTCAGCACCCATCGTCCGAACTCCCTGCGGAAATGAATGGGTACTGGTAGGAAAGGGTCACGAGCATAACGAGCTGAGCGAAGAAACGTCAAGTAGTAATGCAAGACATTTGTTGGCAGCGGGATACAATAAATCGAAAATGAATAAAATAGTTGACAGATGACGACTGAAAACCCTCAAAGCGTGGCCGTTGTTATGGGCAGTAAGTCGGATTGGCAGACCATGCGTTATGCATCCGAATTGGTGCAGCAGTTCGGGGTCCCAGTACTGAAAAAGGTAGTTTCTGCTCACAGGACGCCTGACCTATTGGCCGAGTTTGCCAAAACCGCAGAATCAGATGGCATTCGTGTCATCATTGCAGGCGCTGGCGGAGCTGCACATTTACCGGGAATGCTGGCTGCCCATACGCATTTACCAGTCTTAGCCGTTCCGGTGGAGAGCCGAGTCCTACGCGGCGTTGATTCTTTGTTATCAATCGTTCAGATGCCGGCCGGTATTCCCGTGATGACATTGGCAATCGGTGAAGCAGGCGCCAAGAATGCTGCGCTAAGCGCAATCTCGATCCTTGCGTTAACAAACTCCGAGCTCCGAGATCGGCTAATAGAGTTTCGCCGCCGGCAGACCGAGGATGTGCTTCGGTCGGAATTGGAGTAGGTACGGTAGGGATGGGCTCGCGCTCATCCGTCGTAATTTGGGCAAGGCCTGTGTATAAGACGAATAACGGATGAGCAGGAGCTCATCCCTGCCGATTTTGAATACTGAAATTGTTCCTGCAAATCATCCTTCGGCCATCGAAAGGGCCGCGAACCTGCTAGCTGTGGGTGAACTGGTTGCGGTTCCTACTGAGACCGTTTACGGGTTAGCTGGGAATGGGAGAGATGACCGAGCGGTTGCTACCATTTTTCAGGTTAAAGAGAGGCCATTTTTCGACCCGCTTATTTTGCATCTCCCGGACAATTCCTGGGTGGAACGCCTAAGCAGGCTGGATGCTGAGCAAGAGAAATTAGTGACGGCGTTGATCGAGCGATTTTGGCCTGGTCCGCTGACTCTACTTCTTCCGAAGAGCGAGCGGGTGTCCGATCTGGTGACGGCATCGCTCCCAACCGTCGCGCTTCGGATGCCGGCTAATCCGACCTTGCGAGCAATCCTGCAAAAGGGAGGGTTCCCGGTTGCGGCTCCTAGTGCGAATCGATTCGGCCGGGTTAGTCCAACCAAAGCGCAGCATGTCCTTGAAGAACTCGGCTCCAAGATCCCGTTGATCGTCGATGATGGACCTACCAAGCTCGGACTCGAATCAACTATTGTAGAACCAAGGGGCGGCAACAAACTCGTTCTACATCGGCCAGGGCCGATTGGAGAGGCGGACTTAGCTGACTTTGCTCCGGTTGAAGCGCCTGATTTGAAAGGCTCGATCAAGGCGCCGGGACAAACTCCGAGTCACTATGCTCCGAACAAGCCCGTAAGATTGATAGAAAAAGGTCAGGTACCGGCAGACTCGCCGGAGGCCGGGTTATTGGCATGGGGGCAAAGCTCGCAAGCCTCCCAGTTTCGGGCGGTGTATTCTTTAAGTGAATCGGGTGACTTGGTCGAAGCAGCCAGCAGGCTTTTTTCGCTACTGCGGGCCATGGATCGAGAGACGGTTACGGCAATTTATGTAGAAAAAGTCCCGGAGACTGGGATCGGCAAAGCGATCATGAATCGGCTTTATCGAGCTGCCGAGGGAACGAGGTGAAAGGTGAAAAGTGGGAAGGCGAGGGGGGCTCTGTCTCGTTAGGTACGGTCGGACTTTGCCGCTTCGCAGCAAAGTTCGACAAGTCCCCTAAGATAAAACCTTTTACCGCTCACTTTGACCGTGCTCCTCATCTAGACCCGGGCGACCGGGAACTCGTCCCTAGGCTTTAAAACGCGTCTTGCTCGTTTGCCTCGGTTTCTGAGTCTCGGGCTGACTTCTCTCGTGTCTTCCTGTCGATAGGCGCGATAACGAGGGTGATCTCGCCTTTTGGGGGATGGGCAGCGAAGTGTTCTCGAACTGCTGAAACAGTTCCGCGCCGGAATTCTTCGAAATGTTTCGTCAGTTCCCGAGCGACGCAGATCTGGCAAGTCGGCTCTAAGCTGTTAAGTGCTTCTAGTGTTTTCAGGAGGCGATAAGGGGACTCGAAATAGATAGAGCTGGCCTCACGTTGTAAGGCTGCTCGCAGTTCCCGCTCCCGTTGGCCGCTCTTGTTTGGCAGAAATCCGCCGTAATAAAACCGGTCGCTTGGTAACCCGGAACCGACGAGAGCGGTGGTTACAGCGGAAGGGCCCGGAATCACGGTGAACGGAATCTGGTTTTGCTGGCATCGATTGATCAGGCGAAAGCCGGGATCAGAAATGGAAGGCATACCGGCGTCCGAGACCAGGGCGATGGATTCGCCTTGCTCCAGGTACTCAATGATTTCGGTCGTACGCTTCGCTTCGTTGAATTCGTGATAACTGAGTAGCGGTTTCTCGATCGAGTAATGGTTGAGCAAAATCCGAACCCGCCGGGTATCTTCGGCGGCGATCCGATTCACTTGGCGCAGGACCTCAAGCGCCCGCAGAGAAATGTCGGTTAGATTACCAATCGGCGAACCAACGATATAAAGCACAACCGATCAAAACCCTTCTGTTAGAAAGGCGGTTACCTGTTTGGCACAATCTTGTGCCGCAATCGGAATCGCTTGGTGTTCTTGGGTCGGCAAGTCCGATCCTACGAAGAAATACGCCTGGCCTTGGAAATCCTTGTTTACCAACACCTGTCCGGTTCCACCCCGCAGCACTTCGATGTGAATTTTCAGCGTAATTTGGAACTCGGCGGATGCCAAAACGTCTCCAACCACGGACTTGGTTTGGGTCCGAATCACATCGGTGATAACGCCGTGGACAATGGCATCCGCTTCATCTTCACCGGTGATCGGGTAGGTGCCATCCGTTTGCATTTCCTTAATGAAAGTATCCGTTACCACGGCTTGTGCCTGTGGTTCGAACGATTTGTTATCGAAGATCGGTATAGAAACGCTGTGCACGCCTTTCATGTACGTGGGCGTGACTGGACCCAACGTATAACAACCAGAAAGGACAAATACCGAGACCAGTGCGAAGCGAACTACCCACCTCATCGAGCACCTTACTGCGAAGGAAGGTTCGGCTCAGCAGGTTTGACATCGTTAGGCGGAACCAGTGGCGCCTTTTGATTCTCCGGAGCACCGTTCGTGGGATTATTTCCTAAGGGATTGTTCCCGGAATTGCCGCTCGACGGGTTGTTGGGATTGGGATTCGGACTGTTTGTGTTGGCGGCCGGGTTAGCTGCCGCCGCCGGAGTCGGCGTCGGTGTCGGGCTTGGCGCTGGAGGTCCCACGAAGTCTGGTCGCGAAGTCGTATCTACCTGGGCTTGTAACCTGCGGCGCTCGGCTTGGGTCTGCCCGGTCTCAGGATTCTCAGTACCAATCTTCAGTGCCTCGTCGCCCATCTTTGTCCGGATCTGATCCATCCGAGTTTTCGCTCGGTTAGCCTGCTGCGAGTCCGGTTGCTGCTGCAGCACTTCATTGTAATAAACGTAAGCGGCCTTGTAGTTATGCTGCTTGTCATAGAACCGAGCGATATTGAAAGCATCGTTCGATTTGCGTCCCTGCAGGGTCTTTAAATTGTCCTGCGCCTGAGCCGCTTTGTGGCTATTCGGAAATTTTACCAGGAAATCCTCGAATGCTTCTTGAGCACGGACCGCCGCGGTTTCGTCATATCCGGTCGCGCGACTGGCCTGCAAATAGACATAACCAATTTGATACATGGCATCGGCGGCCACCTCGCTGTTAGGGTACCGATCAACGACCTGCTGATAGGCGGTAACCGCGGAAGTAATAGAACCGGACTTCTCGAGAGCTTGACCGATCCCGAACTGGGCGAGCGGAGCAATCTTACTAAAGGGCCCGTTGGTGACGATCTTCTTGAACATCTCTTCTGCCTTCGCCATGGATGGCAAAGTCGGGACGCCATAAACATCGACTCGTTTCCCGTCCAGATAAGCCTTCGCGATCGTGTATTCGGCCTCAAGCGCGGGCTCGAAATTCTCACTGCGAGGATATCTCTCAACGATGGTTTGGTACTCGTGGAAAGCTTTCTCGAGTTTACCTTGTTTTTCGTACATCCGGCCAGAGTTGAACAGGGCGGCAGGCGCGATGTCGGCGCGAGGGAAGCGGTGGACAACCATTCGATAGGAAGCGCCGGCGTGCCCCCAATCGCCACGCTCCTCGTAACGCTGCCCGAGATCGAACTGGTCCTGCGCGTTCTTCTTGATCTCGATGTCTTCGGCTCCACCGGGAAGGAAGCCTTCGCCTTCTCGATAGATGATCGGAGCGGGGCTGCGCTGTGCCAAGGTAAGGATAAGAACAACCAGCGGAACGACATACCGCAGCGTCTGTTTCATAAGCGGGGAAAATAATTGCCAGGAGTAACGAACGTCAAGCCTCAGAGATGTTGAGCGTGCAAGGATATTGAGACTTAGGCGTTTGTCGAGTGAGAACGCTGGGAATGGGAGAAAATGGCTGAGAAGTCGTGGCCCGGAGGGTGCGATTGCGGCCCGGCTTTATGGGATTTATGAAACCGATACTATAGAGAGCGAAGTGTCTCCCGGTTTGGACTCGGTAGACGAGTTATTGCTCGTCCGAGACCCGGATCTGATCCGCCTAGAAAGTTCGAATCGTTGAAGAAGCCGGGGACCAGTGGGAGCTCGTCCTTACCGGCGCTCCTTGTTTAAGGAGCTGTGGGTGAAGGGCTTGGGCTTATCAACTGATTATCTAGAAGCGACCGGTCTATATTCCCATTCGGACTTGGGCTTGGCGATGGGCTACCCAAATGACCTAGTCCGGAGCTGTCCGGGGTCTCAGTGACTCCGTAGCTATCCTTTAGCGGCTGGGAGCTCAGATATTTCGTTTCGGTCCAAAGGTCGACCACGATCCCGGACGCGCGGACTCGGGAAAGGCCGGCTGCGGTGTCGTTTTCTAAGACAAAAACGAGCATCCCCGGCAAGAGGAAATAAGCACGTGTCTTGTCCTGGAGCTCAATATCGCTCGAGACGCTCTTTGCGTCGGCCAGCTTCACAGCGTCGTTTTTGTTCGGGGTTGCGTAGGGGCCATTCACCCGCACCCAACGGTAGCCTTGCTCGGCAAGCGCTTTAAAGTCGGTGGCTGTCGCCGTCGTGAGGGTCGCGGCTGTTAGTAAGCATAAGAGGGTGAGAAGTTTAGCGGCCAAACCCTTTGGGGTAGCCTCGACGCTGTTTGATCTTTCCTCCTTGGTCATGTTCCATTGACGTCTTCCTTTGCGCGAACGTCAATCATCCCTTTCGGGGAAAGACGTTTATATTAGAAATGCGGTCTCTTTTTTAAGGCTGCAACAGAGTGCAAATGGGGCTGCGCCGTCCAAGTAATCAGTTGCCAGTAAATCAGTAATCAGTGGTTTGATGAAATCTGGACTGATTACTGACGTACTGATTAGTGATTACTTGGCGCTGCGTGCCGCAAACACCAACAAATCGAGCACGAGGACGACGACGAGTACGAGGACGATTAGCACGTCCGCATTGACCCTGATCGTTGATTGTGATTGGTAGTCTAAAGGTACAACAGGGGATAAGCTTTCTGGTTTCATGAGTACGCAGCTAGTCTCAAGATCGCCCGCCATCGCGCGGTTGCTGAGCAAAAGTATTGATTACGCCGGCTTGTTTCCGCCCACGAGCCTTCCCTTGGTAGAGACGATAGAGACGTTCAAGCGGTACCTGCAAGGAAGAGAGTCCTGGATCATCAACTCGATTGTTTTGCCGATCGACCGGCTTACGGAGGCAGCCGCCTCTTTTGGTGATACGCCTCTTCGTCTGAGTGCTATTCCCCGAAGAACTGAAGAATCGCATCTGTGGTTAGGCCGTTTAGAAGAAGATTGCCGCCACCTCCGATCGTTCCTGGCGGCTCATCCACAGGTTACGATCCAGGCCTTGGAGATTCCGTTGCCTAAGTCAGGTGACGCCAGTGAGATCGCCAAGCGGGTTGAGGAACTGGTGTCGTTAGTGAACGATCACCGCGTATTTTTGGAGCTGCCGCCCGGCGAGAGCTCTTTTCGGGGCGGGCTGGCTGCAACGATAGCCGCTCTTCAAACTCATCGCTTGTCTCTTTGGGGAATAAAATTGCGTATGGGTGGTATAGCCGCTCCCCCGTCTGTATCGATGGTTGCCGATGTTTTAGCGACGGTGCGAGATAATCAGGTACCTATAAAATTCACGGCCGGACTCCATCACCCATTACGTCATTGGAACAATGATGTCGGCGTTCATATGCACGGATTTATCAACGTGCTAATGGCTGCGATGTTTGCTTACGCCTGCCGTCTACCACCAAAAAATATTGAGACGATTCTCGCCGATGAACGAAGCAAAGATTTCGTTTTCAACGGAAATGTTGCTCGATGGTTAGACTTACCCATTAGGACCGAACTAATTGAGGACTTACGCCGATTGGTTGTCGGTTTTGGTAGCTGCAGCGTTGATGAACCGTTGGATGATCTTAGGACGCTAGGCTGGGTGGATTAGGTCGGATCCGGAAGAACAGCAATAATCTCACGCAAAGACGCCAAGACGCAAAGGAAAGAGGCAGAGGTTGAATAGCCTGTGGTGGGGCGAGGCTCCCGAGCGTAGTTGCAATGGTCGCGAAGAGTAAATATACGCCCGACTGCCGGTATTGTTAGGCAGGAAAACGCGCCGAGCCGCGGCGGTGTGATATACCCATGGCTCGGCGCGTTTCATGGCATAGCAATGTTAATCTGCCCGCGGATACGAAGCTCTTCGGAAAGGCGATGGGTTATTCGGGAGCCTCGCCCCACCACAGGATATTCAATCTCTGGCTCTTTCCTTTGCGTCTTTGCGTCTTTGCGTGAGATTTTTCTGTGTCTTGCTTCTTACCGATCCCCAGCGATCATCCGTTTCCGATACAAAATCTCCCGTACGGGGTGTTTAGTGGTCGCGAGAAAGGGCCACGGGTAGGGGTAGCCATTGGCGATTACGTTCTGGATTTATCGGCCCTGTCGGAAGCTGGCTTGCTGCCGAGTTACGGTGTTTTTGCGAAGCCTTCCTTAAACGCGTTTATAGCATCCGGTCACGAGCTTTGGAATGAAGTGAGAGCCACGCTGCAATACCTGCTTGATGAAGAAACGACGACTTTGTCCGGGAATCACCGGTTACGCGCACGCGCTCTGATTCCGGTCCAAGAGTTGACCATGCATTTGCCGGTGGCAGTTGGAGATTACACGGACTTTTACTCATCGAAACAGCACGCGATCAACGTAGGCAGCATGTTCAGGGATAAAAACAACCCATTGCCGGCTAACTGGCTTCATTTGCCGGTCGCTTACCATGGAAGAGCAAGTAGCCTGGTGGTTTCGGGTACCTCGATTCACCGGCCGCGAGGTCAAACCAAGCGCCCGGAAGCAGCGACTCCGGGATTTGGGCCAAGTTTGGAACTCGATTTCGAATTGGAGATCGGCTACTTCATCGGCCGAGGAAACACGCTGGGAGAACCGATATCGGTGACCGATGCGCAGCAACATCTATTTGGCATAGTATTGCTCAACGATTGGAGTGCTCGAGATCTGCAGCGCTGGGAGTATGTTCCACTGGGACCATTCCTGGCTAAGAATTTCAGTACGAGCATCAGTCCGTGGGTCGTGCCAATGGCTGCGTTAGAGCCGTTTCGTGTTGCCGGGCCAAAACAGGACCCTCCGCCTCTGCCATACCTGAGCGGCGGTCAAGACTGCGCGTACGATATCTCTGTCGAAGTAAAGTTGCAGACCGCAGCGATGGTCGAGCCTCACATCATCAGCCGAACTAACTTCAAAGAAATGTACTGGAGCATGAACCAACAGCTGGCTCATCATACGGTTACCGGCTGCAATCTCAGGCCGGGCGACCTCTTGGCCAGCGGTACATTGAGTGGCGCCGAAAAAGGCAGTTACGGAAGTTTGTTGGAACTGGCCTGGGCCGGCAAAGAGCCGCTCGAATTGCCGAACGGCGAACGACGCTCGTTTCTGGAAGATGGTGACACGATCATTCTGACCGGCTTTGCTCAAGGAGATGGTTATCGGATTGGTCTAGGCGAGGTGAGAGGAACGGTTTTGCCGGCGGAGCGCATCGCGAATGGCGAATAGAAATTTGGTGGGGCGAGGCTCACGAACGTCCCTGGTCCATATACAACGCCGCCGATAGGCTTTTACCCATCGCGCTAGTAGGACCAACCAGCGTACCGAGCCGTTAGTGTTATGATGCGCCATCGCGGCCTTTATTTTACTAGGCTTTGTTCACGCTAGGCGACTCGACCGACCGCCAATCCAATTTCGGCTCGGCGCGATTTCTGGCCTGGCTTGCGCAACGGTCGAAAAGTGTCGGCGGCTTTGCGGACCGGCAGGCAACGTTCGGGAGCCTCGCCCCACCAAGTCCACACGCTGCCTCGCCGACTCTAGCTCCTCGCTCCTGTTGACATCGGTGTCTCCGCCCGTTCGCCATCGTTGCGGACGCTGGCCTGCTGCCCGGAATCGACTAACCCCCCATTGCGGGTCACGATTTGGGCGGCAAGTACGGTGCGGATGACGCTGGCAATCGAATCGGTCGTGGCCGATGCAGCGCTGCCGTTCTCCGAACCACTATGGACGGTAACTAACTTGGCGTGCGCTAGAGCCTGCGCGATAGCTGGAGCGATATCAGGCAAAAGTTCAATCTGACGATAACGCAGATAATTCTCGCCACCGTCACGGATCGCTTCGGTTACCTTTCTGATTCCTTCGGCCTGAGCCGTAGCAACCGTGGTGATCCGGATGGCTTCGGCCTTGGCTTTTGCTTCCGCATCGATTTGAATCGCTTCCGAGTCCGCCTTGGCTTGGGCAATTTGGGTTGCGCGTAGTTCGCTCTCTTTCTGGCCCGCTAAAGCGTCTTGCCGTTTCGCTTCTGCTTCTGCGATCAGCACTGCGTTTGCTAACTTGGTTTGTTCGAGTTCTCGCTGTTTATCGGAGATCGATCGTTCCGCTTCCAGCTGCGCTTCTTTGGCCCGACGAGTCTGATTGGCGGCAACGATATCGGCATTGGCGGTCGCTTCCGCGGCCGACTGGCGCCGACGAGCTTCCGCTACTTCGCTCTGCACCACCTTAATGTTCAGAGAATTGAATACCAGGCCGAGGTCGGTGAGTTCGCGCGAACATGCCTTGCGGATAATAATCGCTAGCGGGTCATCGTCTTCTTCCATGCTGACTGTCGACGGTAGGGCAACTTGCGCCTCGCGGTCAGGCAGTAGCGCGGTCCTTCCTCCTGATCCTCCTGATCCTCCCGACTTAGCGCTGAACAGCTGATCATGGGTCAGCAGGTTAACCGCGCGACGGCCGGAGGACGAGAGCAGGTCGGTCAGCGTCGACATTTGTTCGTCGTCTGTCTTGGCAAAAAAGCGGTTGGCCGCCGTCTTAATCAATTCGTCGCTATCACCCACGGATACGATGGCGCTGGCCAGCACCCGGACCTTGATTGGATTGGGAACACCAGATCGATCGACATCAGCGGTTTGGTCAGTGATATCGAGGTCCACATTGATCGCCTTGCTCGATATGGTGGTGCCGTTGGTGAGTATAGGCAATTCGAAGCTTTTTCCTGGACCTCGGTAGATCTTCATGCTGCCCCCCCACCAGGTAACCATGCGAATGGTGCCTGAGGAGACATCTCGTAAAAATGCTCTGATGAATGCGGGAATTAAAAACGCCGCCAGAATGAGTACAGCGGCTACGATGGCAACGCCGAATAGAGGCTGTTCAAGCATAAGGGTTTTGGGAAAGTTTTGCTGCGGGGTTAAATCTTTAGTGCTTAGTCAAAATCGAGGTGTTGGTCCGGCAAACCACGCAGCGTTGTTTGCCAGGGTCGACAGAACGAACAAAAAGTGTCTCGCCGGAACGGACGCGAGCGCCTGACTGTTCTTCGGGAGCCAGTTGGCCTAGTAGTTGAACGACTTGGCCATCGAGACTGAGCCGGACCAGTCCGTACCCTTTTGCGTCAAAATCGGTGACGGCGGTGCCGTCTTCGAGCAGGGCGTCTGTCAACGTTTTGGCGGGCAACGATGCCCATTTCTGGACACTGGTTAACAGCGGTCGGATGCAAAAGAAGCAAATAATATAAGCTCCTAGCAGAGCTGTGCCTAACTGTAACCAACCGTGAAGGATAGGCTTGAGTAGGGTGCCCGTTGCACCGAATCCGATAATGGCTCCGGCCAGGTAGGCCGGCGACAACCAAGTTAGCAATCCGGAGACTAAATTGTTTACGGCTTGGTTAGGCGGGGTATTGCGCCCAGACGAGTGCTGAACGGTTTGGTGTCCTGGCGTGCGGACATGTCCTCCGGGAGCTGGTGAGGAATGGCCTGCTCCGGGACGTATCCCAACATGATGAAATCCTAGCCCGCAAAAAGCGAGAACCACCAGGGCGACTGCCCCGCCGATCAAGCACGATAGATAGATATCCAATCGAACTCTTTCTTTCTAGCTAACCATAGCTAATCCCAATTTGAATCGCGTGCAAGTTACCCACGCCAGCTCCTACTCACCCGCATTCGTTCTCGAACGAACGAGCGAGCAGGAACTCGTCGTAGCGAATTTTTTATTCTTTGACGAATCCTTGGTCGGTCAACTGATAGCGTTGGAGGTCAACGCCAAGCTTGCGCGGAAATTGAGTGGCCACATTCACCGCTTGTTGCATCGATGCTGCATTGTT
The DNA here is from genome assembly GCA_019239825.1 of Verrucomicrobiota bacterium. Taxonomy (GTDB): domain Bacteria; phylum Verrucomicrobiota; class Verrucomicrobiia; order Chthoniobacterales; family JAFAMB01; genus JAFAVN01. The sequence continues at coordinate 23,296 of JAFAZK010000080.1, forward strand.
GGTTTGACGGGCCTGTCGAGCTTGTTGCGCCGCCAGTTCCGCGACGCACTTCAGCAGCTCAGAAATTTTCTGTTTGTTCTCGCTCGTTAGCCGGGCGGCTTTTCCACGTTTCTCCAATATCTGACAAACCGCTGTTCGGACTCTCCGAATACCTGTTGGAGTGTTAGATGCGTCAGCGTTATGGACAATTTCCCACGCGATGATCATGTAGCCCGCGACTGTGTCTCCGACGTTGTGTCTGGAATATCCATAGCTAGCGAACCTCGCGTCGAACCGGCTGATCATATCATCGTAGGTCGGAGTGTTGAGGAGCGTCTGGGCATTCACATGCGACAAATAAAAGGAACGGACCGAATTCGTAACCACCGGGTTCGGATGGAACGTGAGATTGGTAAACGATTCAGTCGGTTGAATCGGCGCTCTTTTTTGTACCGGTCCCTTCTTCGGATTCTCGGTGTTTGAGTTTTCGGGCGTGTTAGCCGGACTCCCATGCTCAAGTTCATGCTCGACGCTAGCCAGGTCGGTACCCATGCCCTCGAGTCCTAAGCTCCGATTAAATGATTCGACTTCTCCGCCGCTTTCCTGAGCCCAGACTTGGGGAGCCGAAGCAACACTTAGTAACGAAATCGCTGCAATGCTTGAATGAATTTTCGAGATCCACATAAGTGAAGAACTCAACCTGATTTAGAGAATCGACCGCGATTCTTATCGAGGTCTAACTTAACGGTCAATGTTGTTTACCTGCTAATAGATGCCTAGTCAGGGCCGCAATTGCACGAAAAGGTGACGCTCAACACTGAAAGATGTGGACCGGATTTTGCTGTGGTTTGGCTCTCGCCAAAAAAAGCCTCCGAAACTACAGCATGCGCCAACCCTGCGGCTCTCCGCCGTGTTGCCGTTTCGCCCATTCGCGGTTTCGTTCTGTTAGCCGGCGCTCGTGTCCGGGGCCGCTGGTTTCTGCTGGCTTTCGCTCACTTCTCTCCGTTCCACGGCAACCATACAAACGTCGTCGTCGAAGTGTTCTCGCGTAGAAAAACAACAGACCTCGTGAACAATGGCCGGGAAGAGTTTTTCCATTGGCAGAGTGGCCATACGGTTGAGGGTCGAGATAAGTGAGTTTTTACCGAATTCTTTTCCGTCTGGTGAATCGACCTCGTAAAGGCCGTCGGTAAAAAGGACCAGACAGTCTTTGGGCTCGAACGGGCACGTAAACGTGGGGTAGGTGATTTCGTCGAAAATACCCAGAGCTGGTCCAATCTTGGCGTGGTCTTGCGTGATCGGTTCTGCCCCCGGGCTTACTCGCCTGAGACGCACTGGGACTGGATGCGCGGCGTTGGCAAACTGAGCGTCTTTAGTGGACGAATCGACAATGAGATAAAATGCAGTCGCAACAAACGGTTCCTCAACCCGTTCCAAGATGGCGCGCAGCCGCAAGTTGAGACTGCTGAGGAACCGGCCGGCGTTGGCCATTACCGGGCGAAGCTCTTCCAACAGAGCGCGAATGATCGCTGTGACCAAGGCGGCCCGTAAGCCGTGGCCCATCACGTCACAAATGAAGATGCCTACGCGGCTCTCCGACAATGGGAAGAAATCAAAGAAATCGCCTCCGACAGCTGCCGCTGGCCGATAATAATGAGCAAAACTAAATGGGGCACTCTTGGCAGCTTGGTGGCCGTTGAAGTTGGGATATTCGCGAGGTAACAAAGCCAATTGGACTTCGCGGGCCATGCGAAGGTCTGCCTCGAGCTGGGCGTTCTTGGCAGCTAAGTCGGCGCTGGTTATTCGGAGCCGGTTGCGCTCTTCCTCTAGCGCATCTTCCATCCGCTTGATGGCAGTGAAATCTCGGTTGACCCCGAAGATGCCAATCACGTCGCCGGCCGCATTTCTGAGCGGCAATTTGCTGGTATAGTCCCAGGTGACTCGGCCACTCGGGTAAACTAACCGTTCAACTTTGCCGATAAGCGATTGGCCGGTCTCCATGATGTGCCTTTCATCCGCGGCCGCTTCCCGAGCGGTTTGCTCCGACCAAAAATCAAAATCGCTTTTGCCGATCAGGTCGGCCGGGCGGCGTAGGCCCATGAATTCGGCGACGGCTCGACTCGCGCAAATGAATCGGCCTTCTTTATCCTTGAAATAAATTTGGTCTGCTGCGTGCTCGAGCAGGAAATCAAAAAACTGCTGTTTTAGAGCGACATCATCCGGACCGTGGGAGGGTAAATCTTTCACGAGCCTCAAGAATGTAGCCTGCGTTGTGCGAGCGGTCTAGAGGGGAGTCGCCGTTTGGCGTTCGGCCTTTGGCGCTCAGCGTTTGGCGTGTCGGAGGGGAATTCCACTGAGCATGTAGACGTGTGTAGAGGCACAAGGATTCGACTTATGTAACCGATTTCCACATAAGTCCGTGACCAAAACGGCCCACCTGTTCACCGAACTGCGGGCCCTGAGTAATTGCTCGACGCGCGCAAACTCCAAACGCGACCGTTCCTATGCTCCAAGGATCCGTTGCACGATTTCCTTCTGCGCGGTCCTTGCGAAAACGTCGGAGCCGATTCGGGTTTTACCTTTTTTCGGTTCGCGAAGCCGGGTCAGGCCTTCCGCGCGACCCTCTTTTGTTACTCCGACGTCCCAAGTCTCGAACAGGAATAGATCGGGGCGAACCATCGCCAAAGCGGTCAGGGGGTCATGCGGATGGTTGGCGGTGATATTTCTCAGTTCCCACCAACGCATGATCTGGTCTTCAAGCAATGCGCCAACGCCATTGCCTAGTTGGGCGATCTGTTGAACATCATTCGCATCCAAAAGAACGCGGAGCGTCAGGTCTAGGCCAATGGCAGTAATCGGAATCCCGGATTCGAAAACGATCTTCGCAGCTTCAGGATCACATTTGATATTGTGTTCAGACCGGTCGAGCCAATAGGCGCCGCCCATTAGATAGAGATGCTTTATCTTGGAAAAGGTCGCGGCATCTTTTTTTATCGCGCTAGCAATGTTGGTGAGAGGACCCGTGGCCAGAACTTCAAGTTCGCCGGGGAAGCGATTTGCTTTGTCTAACAAGTAGTCAACCGCCCCGGGGTCGGCCGACACTTGAGCCTTCTCCAAATTAGGAACCCCATATCCTTCATGACCGGCCCAAGAAACCTGGCGTCGAGTCAACGTCTCTTTTTCCCCGATTAAAATGTCGATATCAGGCCGTCGAATCAGATCGCAGGTCACCTTCGTGATGCGCGCTCGAAGCGGCGTGTCTCCGTAAACCGTGGTAACGCCAATCAGATTCAGTTCCGGAGATTTGGCTAGAACCGCCAGTGCCAGAATGTCATCAACATCCGTGCCGATGTCAGTATCGAAGATAACAGGTCTCATGGGTAATCAGTGGAGTAGGAGAATGTTGGAGTGATGGAGAAGTGGAGTGATGGAGTGTTGGTAGGGCGAGGCTCCCGAAAAACCTTGCAGTTTAGCGGAGAGCTGGACTCAGAAACGGTACGGTGCGTTGTTGGGCCTTTGCGTTTGCCGAGCCGTTGGGAGTCGTGGGTTTCAAGGAGTCATGGAGTGTTGGGGTCATGCTTTACAATTATTCGCGTCAATTCGTGTCCATTCGCGGTTGGTTATTCGGTGTTTCTTTGCGTCGTAACTATCCACCTGTACAGAATCAGCCTTTAAAGCCGGCCGCGGTGACTCCTTGAATGTAGAAACGCTGGAGCGGCAAAAGAATGAATAACGGAATCACGGTCGCGACGTTGGAGGCTGCAAAAAGCTCGTTCCATTGGGTCGTATAACGCTGCTGGAACCCGGCCAACGCGACTTGAATCACTTTAAGATTCTCGGATCGGGTGCAAATCAGCGGCCAGAGGAATGATTCCCATTGGAAAAGGAAGATCAGCAGCCCAGCGCTAATAATCACCGGCTTTGAAAGGGGAAGATAGATGTTCCACAAGATTCTCAGCCATCCGGCGCCATCCATCCTGGCGGCTTCGGCCAACTCCCGTGGAATCTGAGAAAAAAACTGTCGAAACAGAAAGATAACCACTCCGTTAGCCAATCCGGGGACGATCAAAGCGTAGTACGAATCGATCCAGCCAAACAGTTTGATGACGTTGTAGAGAGGGATAGATATCGCTTCGAACGGAACCAAGAAGCTCAGGACCGTGACAAAAAAGAGAAACTGACGGCCCGGAAACTGAAACACAGCGAACACAAACCCAGCCAATCCGTTAATAATCAGGCCCCCGAGAACGGTCATAGCAGCAACGAAGGCGCTGTTGAGCACAGCAACGCCAAACCCTCGCTCAGTAAAGATGGTGAAGTAAGCGCCGAAATCGAGATGATCGAGAAAGAGAGCTTTCAGGCTGAAAGGGGAGGTATATTTAAAAATCTCCTCCAGCGGCCGTAAAGAAGAGGTGAGTGACCACCAGAGCGGTAAGACAAAGAGCAAGCCAACGAAGATATAGACAAGATGGAGAGGTAACCGAGCTCCAAAGATCGTGTTCTTCATTTCAATTTGCTTCCTCCTGACTAAAAAGCCGGAACTGCATAGCGACTGTAGCGATCACTAACACAAGCAAAACCATGACCAGAGCCAGGGCTCGCCCCATATCTCCGTACACAAACCCAGATTTATAGGCCTCATACATCAAGACGTTCGTCGAATAAGAGGGGCCGCCGCGAGTCAGCAAAAACATCGGGACGAACAAAAGAAAATTGACTGCGGTATCGGTGATCAGCACGAACAGCAGCGGCCGGCGCAGCAAGGGAAACGTGATCCGAAAGAAACGGCTTATCCCGCCGGCGCCATCAATCCGGGCAGCTTCGTACAACTGTCGGGGAATATCTTGCAGACCAGCCCAGAGAAAGATCATCCAAAAACTTGCCCCTTTCCAGGTGGCGATGGCCACAATGCACCAGAGCGCTTGGTCTTTACTAATCAGAAAAGGTTGCGAAGGAATGCCGATCAGGTTGATCAGGGAGTTGGCTAAGCCGGAGTTCGGGTCGAGCATGATCCGCCACAGGATCGAAGCGATCGGTACCGAGACACCAAGGGGAATAAAAAAGAGCAACCGATAGAAACCGATCCCGCGAAACCTTTGATTCGCCATGATGGCCAAGAGCAAGGCGATAAATACCTGCAGCGGATTGATTACCAGGTTCAGCTTGATCGTGACCCAGAGCGATTCCCAAAAGATCGGGTCGCGGAACAGTTGAGCGTAGTTATTCAAGCCGACAAAGACGTCCTTGCCGGCTTGCATAATCGACTGGCTATAGAGACTGCCTAGCAGCGTTGTGGCGATCGGCCATAAGCGGAAGACAGCCAGACAAAGGAGTGCCGGCGAAAGAAGCAGATAGGCGATCCAGGCGGAACGGCGATAGGTCATCGCTTAAATTGGGCGAAGAACACATCAAGCCGTTGGGCTGCTCCGTCGAGAGCTTCTTTCGGATCGACGCCATTGCGAATGTCTTCGTAAGTCGAAGCAAAAATGTCTTCTAGCTGAAGATAGCCAGGGGTTAAGGGACGTGGTACCGCCGTGTGTTGGGCTTCGTAGTCTCCCAGCAAATAAGCGTCATCCGGGAAGGTGTGGAACTTTTGGTCAGCGGAAATCTTGCTCCACAGCGCGATCATGGCTGGGGATTGCCCTTGACCTTCGAACCAAACTGTTGCTCCGGCGTCGCTGGCACAGAGAAATTGAATAAATTTCGCGGCTTCGGCCTGATGTTGAGAGTTCTTGGAGATTCCTACGTGCCAACTGCCTGTACCGCTGGCCGGCTTTCCCTCCTTGAAATAGGGAATCGGTGCGACCTCAAAGTCGACTCCAGCTTCCTTGAACCGTCCGACATTCCATTCGCCACCTACAAAGATCGCGACTTTGCCTCCGGAGAATAAACTCGGCGATTCATCGGGGGTCACATTCTTGGGACTAATCTTCCACTTGTTGAACAGGTCGCCATACCATTGCGCGGCTTTCAACCAGCCAGCGGAATTGAAGTAGCCCTGAGCCGTCAATCCATCTGGTCCAACTAACGTCGCACCTAAAGAATCGCCCAGACATTGCAGTTGGTAGAGGCGGCTTACCTGGTCAAATTCGAATCCCCAAACATCGGTCCTACCGTTCTCGGTTTTGGTCAATTTCTTGGCCGCGTCGACAACCTGTTCCCAGGTCCAGCGATCGTTCGTCGCAATTTGAGCCACCTGGTCGTACGTCACGGTCCGGTCAGCCGTCAATCCTTTCGGTGGTTCGATGCCAGCATCTCGGAAGAGTTTCCGATTGATGAACATAAACTGGGTCGACGTGTTCTGCGGCGCTGCCATGAAATGGCCGTTGTACATGCCGGCCTGCCAGGAAGCCTTGATCCAGGTCTTTTCGATTTGGTCTTTGGAAAAATAAGCGTCCAGCGGCGCCAGATATCCGCGCACACTATAGGAGGCAACCAGTGGCACATCGACACTGATCAGATCCACGTCTTTGTCCTGCGCTTTCATCCGCACCTCGATGGTTTCGAACAGGTCGCGGAACGGGTAAGTATCAAGTTGGATCTTTATATCCGGGTTTTGGGCTTCGAAGGCAGCGATCACTTTCTTGACGTTAGCCGGCCAGGTGTTGTCGGAGAGGGTCATCCAATGGAGGACGGTGGCGGCGTAAGCGGAGCCGAAGACACAACCCGAGAGGGTAGCGATCAGACAGAAACATCGCCAGTGGGCGAGGCGGTGGGCAAAACGGTCAACACTTGTGTTCATGATAGAAAGGGGGGATACTGTTACCGCTAACAATTGTTAGCGGTAACAGAGTCGGCTTCGCTTGCTTGTCAATCCGGTTTCACATAATAAATCCATTCCCTTTCCGATGTTTTAACACTCCCTCCAGGCTTTCATTCGCCCGCTGATGCCTCAATCTCCCCAGCAGAAAAAAAGCTCTTTCGACCGAGTGACCCTTTATGAGGTTGCTGAAGCGGCGGGCGTTTCCCATCAAACGGTATCCCGGGTGGTAAATGCTAGTCCCTTGGTGGCTGAACGCACCCGGGCCCGCGTCCTGAAAGCGATCGCCAGGATGAACTATCGCCCAAACAGCGTTGCCCGGAACCTGGCTGCCCGCCGTTCCGCTCTAATCGGCGTCATTACTTTCGCTGTCGAATCTTACGGACCGTCGCATCTGATCACGAGCCTCAGCGAGACGGCCCGGAAATTGGGGTACCACATAGTCGTGGCCAGCGCCGAACATCCCGTGCTGGACGAGATTCGCCGTTGCGGTACAGAACTGCGCGGGCACGGAGTGGATGGCGTGATTGTGATCCTTCCCACCAGCTTACGGCTGAGGGCGCTGGAGGAAGTATTCGGTGTTGCACCGGTGGTCGTTTTGGGTGCTCGGCGGCAACATCGCTATACCGCCGTCGAGATCGATCATGAGCTCGGTTCGCGGAAAGCCACAGAGTACCTTATCACGCAAGGTCATCGGAAAATTGCTTGCATCAGCGGGCCGCTGGACTGGGATTGTTCTAGCTTGAGGCGTCTAGGCTGGAGCCGGGCGTTAGAGGCCCGAAAGTTACGGCTTGGCCCGGCGGTCGAGAGTGACTGGAGTGCTGAAGGAGGCTACGCGGCGACGCAACAGTTATTAGATTCGAGAGCGCGCTTTACCGCGGTGGTAGCCGGTAATGATCAGATCGCTCTCGGTGCTATGGAGGCTCTCTGGGAGAATGGGATTGAGATTCCCAGCGAAGTCTCGCTGATCGGTTTCGATAACATGCCGGAATCGAAGTTTTTCCGCCCGCCTTTGACTACAGTGAATCACGATTTCGATCTCCTGAGCACGACGAGCTTGCAGCTGGTGACCCAAGCGATTGCCAATCCGGAAGCGCCGAGGTTACATCACAAAATCGCTCCCGATTTGGTAATTCGTCGGAGCGTCGGAGCGGTTGTCAGGGAGGATGCGGGCAGGCAGCGCCGAAGTACTCGTAGGTAACGGGCTCCGTTAGTGAATCGGGGCTTGGACTCAATGATTGGGCTTAGACAAGTATAAGCACAGCTGTTCCTGCTTTCGAGATTTGTGGCCCTCGCTGTCCCGAAGGGACGACAGTTTTCTCGACGAGTGCGGACGTTGATGTAATGAAGCGTTCATCACATAGTCTCTTCCGCCCATTCAGGGCTGGTCGTTTTTTTGATGCTATCCAGGGGTTAAAACCCCTGGCTTAGTCCTGTAGTCCCTTCGGGACAACTAACCTTTTGCTTCGTGGCAAAATTCAATTGTGGCCCGGGGACAACCACTTTGCCGTGGGCGATCCCCTAAAGAATCAGCTTTTTCCTGACCTGACTAAGTGCCAGCCAACCCAGGCCAAAAGTAAATACGACCAGGGCTATCACATGGAAGACCGCTTCCGCTGCATTCCATTCACCCCAACTGCTCATCTGTAGCAAGCGGACGCCGTGATAAAACGGCGAGAATTGCACTGCGACACCCAACCAAGAATTATTGCTGAGCGGGAAGAAAACTCCCGATAGATAATAAATGGGAGCGATCAGAAAAGAGTAGACGCTTTGGAATTGGTTAATATTTCTGACCCAAGCGCAGGATAGGAGTCCGATCGCGCCGCAAGGCAGGGCCATGAGTGCGCCGATGAGCGGAAAGAAAAAGGCGCCGAGTGGGTTAGGTACCAGTCCAATTACAAGTAGAACCACAGCGACTCCGGTAGCCATGAGGCCGGCCCGAATCGCCAGCCAGATAAACTCTCCGACCACGATATCCAGCACGTCAATGGACGTTGTCAGCATCGCTTTGAAGACCGACTCGAACGTCATCCGGATATAAAATCCGTAGCTGCATTCGAAGAATGCGGTGAAAAGAGCCGTGGTTGCCACCATCCCCGGCGCAAGAAATATCGCGTAGCTATGCCCGCCGATCTGTCCAATGAACGGCGAGAGCCCCACACCAAGGGTGGCTAAGACCAGGGCCGGATCCGCTAACGTCGGAGAGATATTCGCAATGAAGTCTTTTCGGTAAACAACCCAATTGCGAACCGACACATGCCAGGCAAGTCTAAGGGTAGTGGAGAGGGGCATATGCAGGAGTCAGGAGTTCAGGAGTTCAGGAGTTCAGGAGTTCAGGAGTTCAGGAGTTCAGGAGTTCAGGAGTTCAGGAGTTCAGGTTGGGACGCGCCGCAAAATTGCAAGAGAAAGCGGTTTTTCTGATCCGAAATGAATGGACCTAGCGCTGTATGTCGCAGGCTCCTGAACTCCTGCAACTCCTCGAACTCCTGAACTACTTGCTTCATTCGTTCTCGTCTAGACCGTGACCGGTCAATTTCAAATAAACATCTTCGAGGCTAGCAGGACGGAGTTGGACCGCGGTAATACCGGTTACCTGTTGTAGTTCAGTCAAATCCTCGAAGTTTGGGGTTCGAATACAGAACTGGCGACCTTGTTCGAATGTCGTCCAATCCGAAGCGAGATGGGCGCGGAGCCGCCGCTCCGTTTCTAGCGGGAAATAGCCGACGAAACCAGGGGCATATTCATCGATCAATTCTCGGGGAGAACCCATCGAGATAACTCGGCCGTTATCGAGGATGACGATGCGATTACACAGTACCTCGGCCTCATGCATGTAGTGGGTAGTTACCAAAACGGTTTTACCCTCGTCGCGATACCCGATTACCCGTTCCCAGATCAGGTGTCTGACCGTGGGGTCCAAGCCGGTGGTCGGCTCGTCGAGAATTAGCAGCTCTGGGTCCACCAAAAGCGCTCGTACGAACGCTAAGCGCCGTTTCATTCCACCGGAGAGTGATTTGATCGTAGCATCGCGTTTATGCTCAAGCGCCATATGGGTGAGCAGTTCATCGATCCGCTGCGCCGCTGTCTGTCGGGGGACTCCGACGAATCGAGCGTAGAGTTGCATATTTTCGAAAACGGTTAACGCTTCGTCCAACGCATTCTCTTGCGGCACAATCCCGATTCGCGCCTTGATCGCGCGCGCATTCTTGGCCGGGTCGAAGCCGAATACCGACAGTTCGCCGCCGGTTCTTTCAACTACTCCATAGAGACAGCCGATAAAGGTCGACTTGCCCGCGCCGTTCGGCCCGAGTAACCCGAGACACTCACCTTCCTGGACCTCCAGATCGCAGCCGTGCAGCGCCACAACGTCGTCAAAACGTTTCGAGACTCCGCGCGCCTCGATGATCTTGGTCCCACTGGTTGTCATGGCCGTCTAAGCAGAGCCGCGTTAGGGGGAGAGGCAAGTACTTAGTGCAACGACTCGCCTTAGGCTCGTCGCGATGACAGATGACAGATTACAAATGACCGATTGGGGTCGGTGACAGGTTCCGGCCGCCTAGGTAAAGTCAATCTGTCGTCTGTCATTTGTCATTTGTCATAAAGCGACGAGCCTAAGGCGAGCTCGCTTTCCGCTTCGCGTATGAAAACATGGGTGCTGACTTTTCTAGCTCTGGTTTGGGTTCACTCGGCTCTGGCGGCCACGCTGCAAGTCTCCTATCAAGATAAAAAGGTGTCTCTCGATGCCAGCGACCTGGGGAAGCTGCCGCTAATGGAAGTTGACGCTGCCGATCACCAGGCGAAACATCAATACTCTGGTGTGCTCGTGAGGGATATTCTGGGATTAGTAGGAGCTCCTCTCGGTGACGCCTTGCGTGGCAAGGCACTTAGCCTCGTCGTCCGGATCACCGCGAACGACAATTATACCGTGGTTTTCGCTTTGGCTGAATTCGATCCCGGGTTTAGCGATCGCTCAATTATTCTTGCTGATCACCAGGACGGACAACCATTGCCCGACAACGCCGCACCGTTTCGAGTGGTCGTTCCCGGAGATAGCCATCCCGCGCGTTGGATACGGCAGGTAAAATCCATCGAGGTGATTCCGTTAAATCAGTGAAGTTGATACACGGATTGCGCAGCTTTCGGCTGCATGTAAGAGATGTCCCCCGGAGTATGACCCGCGGCTCTTCCAAGACGGTTCTTTCGGCCTAAGCATCCAGTCGTCCTTAAGTCGGAATCGGCGAAATCTGCGGATGATTCGCTTCTCTCCGCGTTCTCTGTGTCTCTTTGGTGAAATTTGCGATCATTTGGCGGAGATATCGACCAGTACATGGCCGTTGCTACCCGTGCTCACCGGAAGATTGGGCAGATCGCGTTTGGCCGGGCCTTCGGTCACTTTGCCTTCCTCAGTAAACGTTGAGCCATGGCACTTACATAGGAAGGTGTGGTCTTTCTGCGGGTTCACCTTGCAGATTCGGTGAGTACAATAAGAGGAAAGCGCTATCAGCTTGCCATTTGCGCGGACTAAGAAGAATCCCTGATCGCGGAACTTGTCGTATATCCCGTTTGCGGCATACAGGTTAGCCGGACCCGCATCGATCAGGTGATCTTTGGGTGTGGCGGCGGGCGATTTTTGAACCATGGCCAGGCCGGCCGTTACCAGGGCTAAGAAGCGCCTTCGGTCGATTTCGGTTTCCCTATTGTCCGGTTCTTGGTCCATCGTTTCTCAATATTCGAAGACCAGACTGGTGACAATTCCCCAGTGCAAATCTTGCCGCGTATTATTATCAATCGGGAACACGTAGCCGACGCCCAAACGTGGCTGAATATTACCGATCGTCTTGAGATTGACGCGGACCGCCGCATCCCCTTCGAGCGACGTCTGGCCTTTCTGGTCATGATTGAGCGCGGTTTCTCCTATCAATTCAAAAACCGGTATTACCTGCAAGACACCCGGGATCGGGAGCTGATCGTGCTGGATGGTGTATCCGAATACAAACCCGTATTCGAACGTCGCCAGCCCGCCGTCGTCGCCCGGTCCAACTAACGTGGAATAACCTAGAATCGATTGCAGGGTGAAAGCGCCCAGCTTCAAGTCGTTGAAGACCTTGGGAACGAATTCCGCGTTTTTACTAAGTGTGGAATTCGTCGGAACCCCTGCCTCAAAAGCCACGCCGAATGTGGAATCGATAAGGCCGCTCGGGGAGACATATTGATAGAAAGGGACTCGAGCCCCCAAATCAATGTTCTCGAAGCCTTGTTGGCGCTCTCCGGCAACGTGATCCCATTGGTAAGGGACCTCGATTTCTAACGTGAGCAGGCCGAATCCCTTCTCGAGCTCCGCGGTGAGCAGATCGGAATGCTGGCTGCCGATCTTCGTATGCAAGAGGTCGAGCCTGGCTTCGTTGGCCTCTAGATCGGAGTCATCGACAAGGAATGGTTCGGGAAAGGCGCCTTGCCCATATTGGCTGCGGCTATCGAGCAAATCAAAAGGCCCGTATCGGGTACTGGTCGCCGCTGGAACAGCTTGGGTAGAATTGTCAGTGGTCGGTCCGGCGAAAACCGGCTTCGACTGCTGAAGGAAGAAGCAGAGCGCAAGGATAAGCAGAGAGGGAACGATTCGGCATCGGTCGACTAAGTGCGCCGCGAGTTGACGATGAAAAAGCGAGGTTCTCATTAATGCTACTGAGAATCAGTCGCAATAAAGAAGACGTCAAATCTTTTCGCCGCTTCCATCCAGCTCAACGTGGCTTTTTGACCGCATCCGGGCGAGCGCTGCCTAGTTCTTGTCCTCCGAAGCTCTTTAGCGAAGGGGATGCGACGCCACTCGGTCAGGACTCCTGAACGCTTGCCCCTCGATAGGACCGAGACGTCGAAATGCGATTACCAATCGTAGCGCGCTGTTCCCCGGGGCTTCGCACCCCTTTTCGCTAAAGCTCCGGAGGACCGGAGCTAGACAGCGCTCCGGGCTTGCCTCCAAGTTTTTTGAGCAAAAGCCCAACAGAAATAGCAAAACCGCGACAGCAGGGAGGATACGACCTGCTGTAGTTTGCCGGCCAGAGAAGGGGCTTTCGGGTTAAGCCCGCGATTTTCACAGCCGGCAGGACTCATTTCTTAGCCGCAACTAGCCAAATCAATAACTTGGGAGCAATACTACATCAATGAATAATACAAAGGCTTATGCCGCCAATAGCCCAACTGATCCATTGGGCCCGTTCAGTTTCCAGCGGCGCGAAGTAGGTCCGCACGACGTCCAGATCGACATTTTGTATTGCGGCGTCTGCCATTCTGATATTCACCAAGCTCGTGACGAGTGGGGCGGTTCTATCTACCCGATGGTTCCGGGTCATGAGATTGTCGGACGCGTAATCAAGACGGGAAATCACGTTACCAAATTCAAAGCCGGTGATCTGGCTGGAGTCGGGTGTTTTGTCGATTCCTGTCGCGAATGTCCGGAGTGCAAAGCCGGCCTCGAACAGTATTGCGACAAGGGGATGAGCCCGACCTACAACGGTTACGAGCAGGATAAGAAAACGCCGACCTACGGCGGTTATTCTACCCAGATTGTGGTGGATGAGGGTTACGTCTTGTCGGTTTCGCCGAAGCTCAGTTTGGAAGGAGTCGCACCTTTACTATGTGCGGGTATCACGACTTACTCGCCGCTCCGCCATTGGAAGGTGGGACCGGGAAACAAGGTTGCAGTTCTCGGGCTCGGCGGACTTGGGCACATGGCAGTGAAGTTAGCGTCGTCCTTTGGCGCAGAAGTTACCATGTTGAGCACTTCGGCTTCTAAAGAAGCCGATGCGAAGGGCCTTGGCGCCGAGCGGTTTGTTCTGACCAAAGATCCGGAAGTTTTTAACAAACTCGCGAAATCGTTCGACGTCATTATCGACACCGTTTCCGCGCAGCACGATCTGGAGCCTTATTTTTCGACCTTAAAAACCGACGGAGTATTGGTGATGGTGGGTCTTCCACCAAATCCGCTTCCCGTATCGGCTTTCAGCTTGGTGCCAAAACGCCGCAGCTTCGTGGGATCGATGATCGGCGGCATCCCTGAAACGCAGGAAATGCTCGATTACTGCGCCGAACACAACATCGTGTCGGACGTGGAAGTGATCCCGATCCAACAGATCAACGAGGCTTGGGAGCGAACGATCAAGGGCCAGGTGAAATACCGGTTCGTGATCGATATCGCGTCGTTGAAGGAGTAGGGCGGCTTGGCGGCAGAAAGGTCCTTTGAGCGTAGCTAAGGAGCTGCGCCCTGTTAACTCGGATGGGACCAATACGACTTATGGGACCTATATGACGGACACGGATAGGTCCTATATGCCGTCCTATGCTTGCGATGATCTTGTGTGCGCGCAGGGTCGCCTGGTCGCCCACTCGCCGTGTCGTCCGTGCTCTTTCCCGTCATCCACACTTCGAAGGATTTCGTTGTTTCGGTAGCGAGAGCGGTCAGTTTCTCGGCAGTGCCGGTGACATCGCCTTTTCTTTGCCGGATGCTTGCTCAGGTATTCAAGGCCGAGATGCAATAAGACCGAGAGAGAGTGCCTGCTCTGCATCAGCCAGAGCCCCGTCATAATCTCCCTTGCTAAGTGAAGGATCAATTACCAATCGTGCCGGAACACAAGACAGCGCTTTTTCGCAAGAGTCCGACAGGGTTAGCAAAAGCCCGAGAGAGGAGATCTTCGTGGACTGTATGTTGGGCTTGTGAGAATAAACTCAGGAACGAACAATAAGAAGGCGCCTATTCGTTGTAGTCCCGCCTCCTTAATCTTTTCCGCGTTTTGGGGCTTTGATGCCGCATCGACGACCGGTACGCGTCGCAAGCGGAAAGAAATAGCGAGCTTGTATGCGGCTCACGTTTCCTTCCTTACCCATTAACCTAACGCTCATATTAAATAGACCCAATAACCCAACGAATCACACATATGGCCTCGATTTCTTTTCGCACGCTTGGTAGTTCCGGCATCAAAGTCTCCCCGCTTGGGCTGGGCTGCATGGGAATGTCTTTTGCCTATGGACCCGTTGACGAAGCAGAATCCTTTCGAGTTCTGCGCCGCTTCATCGAGTTAGGCGGTAATTTTTTTGACACCGCCGAAATCTACGGTCCCTACGCGAATGAAGAATTGCTGGGGCGCTTTCTGCGAGAGGTACCTCGGGAAAGCGTTGTCATAGCAACGAAGTTCGGTTTCAAATTCGTCAATGGCGAGCGGCGTGGCGTTGATAGTTCGCCAGAGAATGTCCGTCGTGCCTGTGAAGGGAGTCTTAGCCGGTTAGGCCTTGACTATATCGATCTTTACTATCAACACCGGGTTGACCCAAATGTGCCGATCGAAGAAACGATTGGCGCGTTAAAGGAGCTGGTCGCAGCCGGCAAGATACGTTCGATCGGCCTGTCGGAAGCGAATCCCGAAACGATTCGTCGAGCCGCCAAAGTCCATCCGGTCGCGGCGTTGCAGAGTGAGTATTCGCTTTGGACCCGTGATGTCGAAGCCAACGGAGTGGTGAGCACCTGCCGGGAACTTGGTATCGCCTTTGTGCCTTACAGCCCTCTAGGGCGCGGCTTTTTGACTGGGGCGATTCAAAAGCTTTCCGATCTCGATCCGAGCGATTGGCGTTTAACCAATCCTCGTTTCGCCCAAGAAGTGTTTGAGGCTAACCTGAAACTGGCAGAGGCCGTGAAAAAGCTGGCCGCTAAAAAAAATTGTACACCAGCCCAATACGCTTTGGCCTGGGTTCTAGCTCAGGGGAACGACATGATTCCCATCCCCGGTACAAAGCGAGTGAAGTATCTGGAAGACAACATGGGAGCGCTAGCCGTGCAGCTGACTGAGATCGATCTGCAGGAGACAAATGAGACCTTCGGCGAGCTGAAGGTCGCCGGGGAACGCTATACGCCCGAGATGATGACGATGGTGCACCGCTAATACGAATTTGAGATTCAATGCCTGGTAGGGCGAAAAACTCGGCGCGGTGATCGCGTGGCTAACTTTGAAGAGATTGCCGCGCCGGTTTTGAGCTGTTGACGTCTCGCGCAAACAACGTCTGGAGCACGGCTCAAAACCGGCGCGAGGTCACCCTAGGAGCAGCAACGTTCTCGGCGCGCCGAATTCTTCGCCCTACCGGGCTACCACGACGAATCGGGAAACCGATTCGTCGTTTCGGCGTTTCCATCTAATTCGGCGAGATGGATGAAATACAAACCGATGCCGGCGGCCCCCTGCATCAGGCCGGTTTGAGCCTGCACGTTGTCCGGTTCAATACGGTTCTCTGCTTGGATCCATTTCAACCCGCCGCTATCCGCTTGAGCGCGGTTCTTCAAATAGTCTGCAATGCGAATCGCGAAGGCGCGGTCTGTTGATTCTTTGGTTAACCGGTAACGCACCAAAAAGAATTCGCCCACCGCCACTGCTCCGCAGCAGCGGCTCAGATTGTTCCAATAGCCAGGCGTCTCCTTCTCTGGAATTCCCGAATGAAGGACCGAATCGGCCGCAGCACTAGCAAATGTTTTCCATTGAGAATCGTTGGTAACCGCTAACAGCTCATAAAAAAATCGATCAGTGCCGGCAGGTCCATGACACCAGCCCAGATAAAAAAGATCGTTTTGTTCAGGTAATTCGTGAGCCAGGAGGCAGCGCGTCGGAGGGTGCAAAGATGCTATCGACTGCAAATAGTGGGCGCCATCGATAGCGGCGTCCATGAAACGCTTTTCACCGGTCTGTTCGTAGAGCTTCAACAGAAAATAAGCAATTCCGGCGGTGCCGTGAGAGAAATTAGGATATTGTTTTTCTGCCCCGATTTCGTGCAACCAGTAGCGGCCGTGAGCAGCGGGCACGGACCTTGCCAGGAGATCGGTTCCAGCTTGAACAGCGAGGTTCACTAGTTCGGGCCGACGCAGTTCCTGACCGAGCGACAACAGAGTCAGACCAATACCCGCCGAACCGCTGATGATGTCGTTTTCATCGTTCCAACGGATACCCCCGTTCGCTTGTTTCTTAGAGCCCGTAATTAAGTCGTCGATCGCCTTGGAACAACCGGTCGAAGCGTCTGGATTATCCGAGAGTTGGGAAAGCGAAAAGGCGATTCCAGCTACGCCATCATATAAGCCATAAAGTTTGACGTTTGGAAGATTCTCATCGAGAAAGCGGACGCCACGCCGTATCGCTTCCGCATATTCTTCCTGCCCGGTAACACGGTTCAATTCGTGCAGAAACATCAGAATTCCGGCGTTTCCGTAATAGAGATCGCATTTTTCCTCGATAGGTAGATTTGCTCGGCTCGGCCAGTAGCCGACGTTCGGCCTTTCTTGCTCTTCTCGAGACAAAATCCATGTCGCGGCTTGGGTGGCGATATTCAGATAAGTAAGGTCGGGTGCGGCTTGCAATGAAGGCACAATGGAAATCGGCCACAACAACAACGAAAATATTATGGGGCGCATCGCTGCGGATCACAAAACCGGACGGAAGAATAACGAAACTTTCATCTTGGGAGCCAGTTATTCCTAATCTCAGTTGAAGAAGATAGACGCTTATGACCGAACAAATGCAATCCGTTGGCACGGCGTCCCTGGTGGCCGATGAATGGCTTGCAGTCGAGCGCGATGGGCTAGCCGCGGCCAAAACCGCGATCGGGGGAGTCTGGCAAAAGCTTCTCCGAGCGCTGAATCTCGACTTTTTCGTGTTCAACTCGCCACACCCGCGTTAACTCGGTGCAAGACTCTTCGTGCCTCCACGAATTGCCAGATGATCAGTCCGGGCCCGCTGAACAGGGCTTCCCGCGCACGGCGGATCAAGGAAAGTGCGAGGGCAACATCGCCGGAGATTCCCAGGAGGCTACAAATCATGACCATGCCTCCCTCGAATATGCCCAGGCCAGCGGGAACAATAAAAAATACGCTACGCACGCTTTGTCCCGCCGTCTCCACAATCAGAGCGACTGTAAAGCTGGTGTGAACACCTAACGCGAAAAGCGCTACCCAAGTTTCAATGCAGCCGACTAACCAGGAGGTAACCCACCATAAGGCACACACCAGCAGCGCCGGCCGGCGAGCATAAAGTCGACGCACAGTGTCGTCAAAAGTTGCGCCACTCCGGATAACTGAGCTCCATTTTGGTGAGCTTTTTACCCGCGAGATGACACGGGTAGCTAGCCGGAAGAAGCCAAACCGCTGGACCAAGTAGAATGCGAGGACGCCAATCAACGCGAGTAACCCGGCAACGAATGTAGGGACATAAAGATTGGCTAGACCGGTTACGCCGGCAATTAAAAGCAGGGCGGCGATCGTGACCAAGATTCTCATCATGACACTAACGGTCATGTTAACAACGGCGACGCCGGCAGCCAGAGTAGGGGGAAGTCCGGCGCGAATAGTAGCCAAACGGGCAGTGAGGATATCGCCGCCAAGCCGCGCGGAAGGCAAAAGGTCGTTTACCGACCCACCGATCCATCGGATCCAGACGGCAATGAGAAATCGAGGTCGATGGGATCTCGGTACCAGGGCTAACCAGGCGGCACCGTCGATAAACATCCGCGGGACATTGATTGCTACCACCACCGGTAGCGCCCAGCTGGCTGCGGCCAGAGCGGCCGCGACCCGAGCTGCTCCTTCGCGAAGGAGCAGCAGCGTCAATAGTGCGGCACCCGCGAACCCCAAAAGATATCCGACCAACCGGAGTCGAGATGGTGTTTTCATGCGCTAACTGGCCCCAAGCTCGTTAGCGAATAGCAAATAGCAAAGAAGGAGTTCAAGGAGTTCAGGGAGAGGAGCAATGGAGAAGGTTTGACAGGAACCAGCCGCTGTCTACTTACAGAAATGCCACGCGATATAGTGACCCCAGCGGCTTGCGCCCGACACTGAACTCCTGCAACTCCTTGAACTCCTTTTTCTCGAAACGATCAATCCCAGCTATTGTCGGAATCGCGTTTGGCCTGGTAGCGATCTGGCTGCTGGTTGCTTATCTGCTGGTCCCAATGGTCTGGAAGATTTTTGATTCCCGCCATAAAGCAATAACGACTGGACCGCGGATTACGACAACCAGCGCGGGCATACATGGTGATCCGCTGAATCTTTCTTTTATCGGCGACGAGAACGATTTGGTCTCGGCGATGTTAGCCGGCGGTTGGTACCCGGCGGATCCGATTACGCTTAAGAGCAGCCTGCGCATCGCGGAGAGCACTATTTTTCATCGGCCCTATACCGATGCGCCGGTAAGCAGTCTCTTTCTTTTTGGGCGCAAAGAGGATTTAGCTTTCGAGAAACCGGTAGGAAACGACGCCCGCCAACGTCATCATGTCCGTTTTTGGAAAGTGGCGGCGCAGAGCGACTCCGGCAAACCCTATTGGTTAGGAGCGGTCACCTTCGACCGTAGCGTCGGCCTCAGTCATACCACCGGACAAATCACCCATCATATCGCACCGGATGTCGATACCGAACGAGATGGCCTTATCGCGGATCTCCGACGCGCCAACCGGGTTTCAACAGTCGATTGGGAAGAAAATTTTCAAGATCCCCCTGAAGGACGAAACGGTGGAGGCGATCCTTGGAAAACCGATGGCCGTTTGCCGGTGATTACCCTGGCGACACCAGCGGGTCCGTCGTCAAGCCCGACTGCGAATCCGTCTACGAACCCGGGACAGTGAAAGGGGGAGGAGCTCGGAAGCAAAACGGCGAATGGGCGAAACCGCGAAGGGTGCGATTTAGAATTCTATCTCGAAGGGATAGTAGGACTGAGCTGGGGTTTTAACCCCAGGACTCGTTCGCCTTTTCGACCATTCGGGTTTCGCTTCCCGCTCTTTTTTTTGCGCAAGCGCTGAAACATTGGGCGTCCACATCCTTAGAAAGGAACAAGATGAATTTGCCAACCAATCTGCTGTTCGATATTGAGGTGGCCAAGAGCCGGCTAGAGGAGGCATTGAGGCCGTCCATTCTTTCCAACGAGTGGCGGAAGACTGCCAACGATCGAATTGACCAATGCTCACCCAAGCCTAAGGAAAGCTCTATTTCTTCCTCGTTTCGACTACCCGAGGTCACCGGCTGCACCGGTGTCAGTTTTCAAGCCATCTGAGCGCTTAGCTTCAGGGCATTTTTAAGATGCCGGAGTGGTTAAAGGGGCTGGCAGCAACACCTTGGGTAGTTTGCAGACCATGGTGTAAGCGGGATCGAAGACGTTTCCTAGATCGTATTCAACCGATTGTCCCAGGAGAATGCTGGCGCTGACCGTGTCCAGGCCATAATCCTCGCTGAGCCAGCGTAACATCTCGGTAGTAGCATGCTGGACCGCTTGATCGAGCGGGCGAGCGTTACCGACCGTGAGGATATATTTGTCGTTCTCACCGCGTGGCCAACGGATCCGTTTCCCTTTGATTAAGCGGACGGTAAACTGCACTTCCATAGAGATTTCTATCCCCGTACCGACAATCTCACCATCGCCTTGAGCGGCGTGACCGTCGCCAACGTGGAGGAGGGCGCCAGGCACAAAGACGGGAAAAAAGACGGTCACACCGGCAATAAATCCGCGGTAATCCATATTACCGCCATGTTCGGCCGAGGTATCGGTCGAGATTGCTTGAGCCTTCGAAGGAGCTACTCCGAAGCAGCCGAGCATGGGCGCCAGCGGTATCCTTAGGCTCCCTAGTCTGGTGTCTTCTTTAAGCAACGTTGCGGTACCGCTTTGGTTATCGATTCGCCAGTCGGCTACCCCACTGTCGGGCAACTCGCGGACGAAGACAGGATCTACCACGTTCGGGGCCACGACCGTACGACTATAACCGATGGACCGGTTCGGCGAGATCCGATCCAGCACCACCATGAGGGTATCGCTCGGCTCTGCCCCGTCGACGTAGAAAGGGCCAGTCTGAGGATTGCCCCGCTGCGTCACTTCCGTGTCGCTGGAGTCTTTCCCCCAGGCATCGACCGTAGTAGTTACGACGGAATCGCCGCTCGCGATGTGTAACACCGGCGGATGCGAGCCGATCGCAGTGTGATAGTGAGTAGGCTGAAAATGATGGATCGCCATGGGGTGGTTTCCGGCGGGTTGGGCGCGGGTGCAAGGAGAACGAAACGGCTAAAGGGTGAGTGGGCGAGGCGGCGATAGTGGGCGGAGTGGACGCGGCAACCGCAAAGCCCGCTGAGCTTCGCGACGTCCACAACGTCTACTTAGTCCACGAGGTTCACTTCGTCCACTATCGCCGTTTCGCCCCGTCGCCGTTTCGCCTTCTACGTTTCCTTAGTCTTCCGTTTCCGCGGCGGCTTGACCGGTTTCGAATTCAGAGACCAGCGCCCAAGGCGATACGAGCGCTCGTAACCGGCGGTCCGATTTGCAATGGTTACCATAAGGGCTCCGCTGGAATCGCATTCGTAACGTTCCTCGATATTCTGAGAGGCGGCTTCCGCAGAATGGACAACGGGCGTTTGTTGGAGGTCGGCTTTACTTGCCAGTGCAGGATCGAACGGGAACCGGATTTCATCCCAGAAGGCGATCTCGCCGCTAGGCACACCAGAAGGCGGACGATGGCTGCACTCCAGGAAACGAAAATGGCCGACATTGTGCACCGGAGAATAACACCGGCTCAACGATAGATTCGGTTCGCCAGGTGACGGCAACCGGACCCCTTTTTCAAATAATGGATCAAAGACGACGCTGGACCCGCCATAGCCTTCCCGCCAAACACCGAAATACCGAGAAAGACGTTCGCTCAGACGATAGGTGCCTGGTTGATCGGCTTGGATCGCCAATCCGATGGCGGTTGCCGAACGGGCGTAAGCGGAGCGCCGTACCCGCCGTCCAAATCGCTCCCGCAGCATCCGGGCAACCAATGGCATTTCACTTCCGCCCCCAGTAATATAGAGAACATCACACTCAGGGCTTAGATCTTCCGCCGCTCGGATCGTTTCTTCTACTGCCGGGCGGGCGATCTCATAAAAATCAGCGATCGGGACCTGGACCGGTTGCCAATCCTGACTCGCATGCTCTAAGTCGATGGTGATCCGGCGGGTATTTGGGTTCAGCGCTTCTTTTTTTAGCCGGCATTCCTCCAGCAGACGAAACCACGCCGAAGCCGGGAGACTGTCGACGGCCTTTTGGCTGAGTCCCGCGGCTTCCAGAGCGAGCTCAGCCAGCATCTGGTCGAAGTCATCTCCACCGATAGTGGGAATTCCTTCGGAAGCAACCACGTGATGCACGTTCTCGTCGAGTTTGACCAGCGATGCATCGAAGGTCCCGCCGCCCAGGTCGTACACCAGAATTGTCTCTGGCATGCTTTTACTTTGCCGCTTGCCGTGCCCAAATTCGATACTGGCGGCACTGGGTTCATTCAGCACGCCCAGGACGTCGAAGCCGGCGTGGCGAAACGATTCCACGGTAAGAAAACGTTGATTGCTGTTAGCGTGGGCGGGAACCCCAAGAACAATCTGCGTAGTCTCACGAGCGAATGTCTGCAGGTTTGAGCGTTCCCGCAAAGCGACCAGCAGAGCCCCGGTGAGGCCGTCCAGCAGGCCGGTCAGTCTCAATTGTTGATCACCAAGATCGAGCAAAGTTTGCGGGCCGGCATCCTCCAGTAGCCGTTTTATCGAACGAATCACAGTCCATGATTCGTCACCTTGTTTATCGTAGGCATCCCACCCATATGAGCGTTCATGGCCTCGAATCGCCACCAACGATGGAAACCAATCTGCGGATGTCCCATCGGGTGCATCGAAGCTAACGAGTGGATAATTACCGCGGTCTGCGGCAGCGACTACGATCCGATTTGTACCAAAATCAACACCTAACTTCACTACCGCTATAGTGTAACAACAGTTGCAGATTCGCTAGGCGTAGACTGCGTTTTTTTAAGGAGTTAGGACGCTTCGCGAATAGTAAATAGCAGATAGGATATAGAAAGTGCTGCGGGGCGAATGCACGAAAGTAGACGAAGTGGACCTAGTGGACTGACTAGACTTGGTGGGATGTCACTACGTTTCGGCGGCTTTTGCGGTGATGCCTCCAGTCCCGTCCACTGCGTCTACTTCGTCCCCTAGGTCTACTCGCCCATTCGCCGTTTCGTCTCCTTGAACTCCTTCTAGACTCTCCGGCTCCGCGTTGATACGGTCGCATGAGGAGGAAAAACGATGTCGGACCGCAACACGATCAGTATCCTTATTTCTCAGGAGCCATCTGAACCGCCGAAACAAGTCACCGGCATTCCTTGGTATCCGGGGATTACGGTTTTACAAGCAATGGTGATCGCCCAATCGATGCACCCGGGAAGCTTTTCGTTCCGGGTCCTATACCATTCGTTTTACGGTGCGTTCGTCGATATGGTCGACGGCGTTGCCGATGCCGACCCGAAGTATTGGACGGTTTCAGTGAGCAATAATCAGTTACCGGTTGGTGTAAGCGAAGCGATCGTGCTGGAAGACAGGCAAGGGGAGAATGTTGAGATCGAATGGAAATTCGGTGTCCCTGAAGCCGACGACGCGCCTCAAGCCTCGCGCAAAACAAAAGCGCTAGCCGAGTGAGGCGACCGGGAATTAAGATCAACCGCAGATTTGCGCAGATGAAAAACGATAAACACGCCGATGCGAAGACCAATATTCGTGACGGTTCGTGTCGATGCGCAGTTTAATTCTATCGAAGGTGCAGACTAACTGCGTAAATCTGCGCCCATCTTCGGTTGAAGTCTGGCTAATGTTGCGCTGGACTCTACCGGGCGGGTATAAGCGTGGAAATCAATCGCTCCGGGGTATGGTCGTCGGTAATTTCGATGCGAGGCAGCCGGAGTAAATCGTCGCCTAGCTCGCTGATACCTGGTTCGGTAGTTACGGCGACTTTTGTACCAGCTTCTCCGACTACCCGGCGAACAGATTCGTTTTGGTCACCGTAAGGATAAGCCAGGGTCGGAACGGCAACCCCGAGACCTTCCTCGAGAATCGCTCGAGTTTTCCTTGTGTCCTCCGCTAACTCCGCGGACCCCATCTGAGTCATCTTCTGGTGGATACAGGAATGCGCACCAAACTCGATTCCCATCGTCTGCAGGGATTTGATTTCGTCCCAGGACAATAGCGGCGCACAGTCGCCATAGGATGCATCCCAAAGCGCGGTTTGGCCAATTCGCTCCGCCACTAGAAACATGGTCGCTGAGAAGTCATAGCGTTGGAGTGCCGGGATCGCCGCGCTTAAGAAGTCGCTATATCCATCGTCGAAAGTCAGTAAGACGCGTTTTCCCTGGACTGGGCGTTGCTCAATCAATGCGTCAGCCCATTCCAGTAACGTGATCGTTTGGTATCCCGCGCGATGAAGGGCGCTCATCTGAGTATCGAAAATCTCAGGCGACACCCGCCATTGCTTCAGACCGGGCGGCCCGTCGGTCGCAATTCGATGGTACATCAGGATCGGAAGGGAATCGGTGAATGCGGCTGCCATGTCCCGGCAATAAGGCGAGGCTTAGCACGTAGTTCAAATACTACTTTGCCCAGGGATCAGCTCTCAATAGTCTGCAGATTTATACAGCACCGTTAGCTCTTCGCCCTAAGCGCAGTCCGTTCAGGCTCTTCCGTGGCGATCGGTCTTAATTCGAGCTTTTGGCCGTAGTTCAAGCAAGTAGCGCTGTTGGCTAGCTCGACTGCGGCCTCAAAACTTTCCGCTTCGAAGATAATCAGACCCGCGATCGCTTCTTTAGATTCAATAAAGGGGCCGTCGACCATTACGTCTTTGCCATCAAACAATTTCCCTTGGTGCACCAAAGGCACGGCCACTTTGATGGTGCCCTCGTCCTTTAGCCGAGTCACCCAAGCGCTAAACTCCGACAGGATCTTTTCGATTTCGGCAGCTGAGAAGTCCTTCTGCCATGCGGTGTTGCGGATCAAAAGCAAATATTCGGAGGCCATATCCTGAGTGGGTTTTTGGTTGTCTGATTTAGGTGCAGGTTTCTTAGAGCTCACGTGGTTTTCTCCCGTTCCAATCTTTAAGTGGGCGCTCGATCACTCAAGGTTTTGGCAAGGCGGTCGCAATCCCAATATGAAAACGCTCCGGACGAACCGCAGACGGTTGGTATCGGTACTGGTGCACGTTGAGACTCCTTAGTAGCGAATAATTGATGTGCGGCAGCTTTTGTTCAATAACAGATCCTTCTTCGACCCATGCTGCGTCGTTATCGCGCACGGATTTTAGCGCCGTAAACAACTGAGAGAAGCCGTAGTCAACATTCATATTCAAAGATGCGACGAATAAGGGGGCGGCTGGAGGACAGGAATCGCTTCGCGAATGACAAATTACAAATGACAGATGACCGATTGAGCGAGTCGATCTCGAGGTCTCCGGCGCAAATTTGTCATTTGTTATCTGTCATCTGTCATTCGCGCAGCGTCGGATACGGTCCCTCCGCGAATACTTCCGCGTGATATCCTTTTGATCCGACCAGGCGAGCCAACGGGCTGCGCGTGTCTTTGCCCGCTTTCAATTGCTCAACTAGAAATCTGAAATCGTACTTAGGCTTCCAACCGAGGTCGGCCCGAGCTTTCTGGTTCACGTAAACCCGGTCAATGGTTGGATGCATTCGCCAACCGCGGCGAGCATACTCGGCAACGAAATCGGGCACGTAGCGCTCAACTACCGCAGCGGTATCCAAGCGTAGCTCCGCTAGCTCGCGACTTGCGAACGGGGTCGTGGCGCTGATGATGTAGCGGCCGAACCCGATATCGGGCGCTTGTTCCGCGGCTGCCAGATGCGCGCTAACCACGTCTTCCAGATCGACGCGCCGGAACAGGTATTCGTTTACTTTAAGATTTTCGTCCGGGAAAGCTTCCCGCGCCGCTTTGTTGTCATCAGGTTCCGGGAAAAATCGGGAGGTCCTTAATACAATGCAGGTGAGCCGGTGGTTTCTGTGAAACAAGTGGCAAAGATCTTCGGCGGCCGCCTTCGTCAAGCCATAAATATTCTTTGGGACGGGGACGATCTCCTCAGTTACCCAGGCGGCTGGAGCTCCGATGGGCGGAATCAACGCGTCCCCAAACACGCTGGTCGTGCTGGTGAACACGAACGATTCCACTCCGGCCTCCGCCGCTTCTTCCAATAGAGCAAGGGTTCCGGTGATATTCGTGTCGACGAATGCTTGGCGGTCGTGGGTAGCCACGTGCGGCTTGTGCAGCGTTGCCGTGTGAAACACGGCTTGTACGCCCTGCATGCAACGGCGCACCAAAACACGATCGGTAATTGATCCAACGCAAGTTGTGAACGGCGACTCAGCTAAATCGACACCAACGACCTCATGGTTCGATTGCTGCAAACTGCGCACTAGCGCTTCACCAAGATGGCCAGAGCTCCCTGTGACCAAAACGCGCATCGCTGGCTAGCTTTGGCTTTGTCTAGGCGGTCTTCTTCTCAGCTTCTTTGCTGGCTGAAACGGCCTTGATGCGCTCCGCCTTGGCCGCGCGGCGTTTCCTGTGTTTAACGTTTGTACGACCTTTGTATGATCCCATAAGTCAGGGACCTTAACCAAAAGGTTTCTGGTGACAAGGGTGTGCCGAGTG
>JAFAZK010000098.1 GCA_019239825.1 Verrucomicrobiota bacterium
CTTATAGGCTAGCCCCGAGAAGTAGTCGGGGCTGCTGAGCCCGCCTCTCACGCAAACACACGGGCGTTTGCGAGCGAGGCCGGCTCTTCAGGCAATAAATTCCGGGTTATAGGTTTTAAGTTCTAGGTTGCGCTCCGTCCGGAGCAAAGTCTTTGTAGCTGAGACAGGTTCGGGTAAGATAGAGCGCGTATGTTGCTGTCTAGATTCTTAGTCCCCTGTCTTGTCGCGTGCGGCATCGTAAACGCGCGAGCAGATCAAATCCTGGAAGGCTTTACCGTGTTAAAAGGTGACGGCTATGCTTTTGAGCTGAAGGCGCCTCTTGGATGGGTCTTAGACGACAAGGTCGGCAACGACCAGGGAATAAACGTCGTTTTTTATCCGGAACACGCCACCTGGGATAAGAGCGATGCGGTCTGTTTCGCCAGGGTCCGCACCTTGGACACCCACGTGAACAATATCGAGGAACAAGTGAAAGACAGCGTCAAAGCTTTGCGCGATAACGGGAATCCAAAGGCTGAGGCGAAGTTCATGAAGACCTTAACAACGCAAGACGCCAGCAAAGCCAAGATTTATTACTATTCGGGAGACCAATTTGG
Organism: Verrucomicrobiota bacterium; assembly: GCA_019239825.1. GTDB lineage: Bacteria > Verrucomicrobiota > Verrucomicrobiia > Chthoniobacterales > JAFAMB01 > JAFAVN01. The sequence goes on from JAFAZK010000098.1 coordinate 597, forward strand.
GAACAATGAGGCAACCGCCTACATCCAAGCCAAAGGATCGATCCATTTCATTACGCTTTCGGCACGGAGCGCGAAAGCTTTTCGCGATGCACTACCGGCTTTCGACGCGCTCGTTACGTCTTACGAGGACCTGACCAAACCGCCTGCGGAGGTTAGCTCGCTTTTTCACTAGCGTGATTCTCGAACCACAATGGCTAAAATGGGCGCGAGAATTGCAGGCGCTCGCTCAGACCGGTACCCATTTTGCTACCTCCGACTACGACCGCGAACGTTACCAACGCATCTCCGAAATCGCGGCCGAGATCTTTGCCCAGCAGGGCGATGTTGATGGGTCCAAGATCCGGACCGTTTTTTCGGCCCAGTCTGGATACGCCACACCAAAAGTAGATGTACGTGCAGCCGTTTTTCGAGGCAGGAAAATCCTGCTCGTCCAAGAACGATCTGACAACCACTGGACGCTGCCGGGAGGGTGGGCTGACGTAAACGATTCTCCGTCGGAAGCGGTCGAGAAAGAGGTCGTGCAAGAGAGCGGTTTCAAGGTGCGGGCAGAGCGTCTGCTAGCCGTTTTCGACCGAGCAAAACACCCGCATGACCCGCCTTTTCCATTTCACATTTATAAGATGTTCTTCCTGTGCAAGATCATGAGCGGAGAGGCTACTCCGTCGATCGAGACAGCCAGCGTCGACTTTTTTGCACTGGAGGACTTACCTCCTTTGTCTCTATCCCGGATCACAAGTGAGCAGATCCGATTTTGTTTTGAGGCCGGCTTGAACGAGCCTAAACCGGCAGCTTTCGATTAAGAAGGTCTGGAACGTTAAATGTTCACCGCGCTTCTCCCCGGGCTCATTATTGTCGCGCTGACCATCCTCGCGATTCGCTTTGTGCTCGGGTACTTGATGAGACCCGTAGGTTTCAAGCGACCTCCGAGGAAGAACCTCGGCATCCGGACCCGGATAATCCGTGCGCTGGCGTACATTGTTAGCCACGTCGCGCATCGTCTGCGGTAAGGCCGCCATGCCTTAATCGTTCTCGTACTCGTCGTCGTCCCCCTTCCTCGAGAATCTTGTTGTTCGACCGGGCGCGTAAGTACCCAGCGCCCTGGAGGGGAGCCGCTTTCAACCGTTGTATATCGACTGCGTCCTCGACAGTGGGCTATGTCGTCTTAAGCCGACAAAACATCTTGGCAGGCGGCTCCCGAAAACGTCTCTACGCGTCAATCGCCCTACCGCTATTCGATCGTTCCGAATGACACTGCAGGTATTTGCGACGTCAGGGGTCGTTCGCGGGAGCCGCCTGTCAACACACGCCGACTACTTGCAAATCCAAGGTTTCAAAGACGGGCTTTGAACTTAGGACATTTAAAAGCGGCTCCCCTCCAGGGCGCTGGGTACTTACACGCCAAGTCGACCAACAAGATTCTTGAGGACGACGACGAGGAGATTAGTTAATGCGCCCCCCTACCCCTGCAAAAGCAGCCGCGTCGAGTCCTCAATGCACTCCTTCACCCGGACAAGGAAAGTCACGGCTTCCTTGCCATCGACAACTCGATGATCATAGCTCAGGGCCAGATACATCATCGGGCGGATCTCGATCTTACCACCAATTGCCACCGGACGTTCTTGGATCTTGTGCATCCCAAGAATACCGCTCTGTGGCGGATTCAAAATCGGAGTGCTCAGCAGCGACCCATAAATCCCGCCGTTCGTAATAGTAAACACCCCGCCGGTAAGCTCATCGAGCTGGAGTTTGCCATCCCGCGCTTTGGCGGCAAAAGCCCCAACGGAGTTCTCTAATTCAGCAAAACTCTTTTTGTCGGCATCGCGAACCACCGGTACGACCAGTCCGCGCTCGGTACCGACCGCGACTCCGATATCGTAATAGTGGTTCTCGACTAAATCGTCTCCGTCGATCCTGGCGTTCATGGCTGTCACCAGGTGGAGGGCGTCAACCACGGCCTTGATGAAGAAAGACATGAAGCCGAGCTTCGTTCCGTGCCTTTTCTGGAAGGCCTCCTGATAACTCGATCGGAGATGCATCACCGCCGACATGTCACATTCGTTGAACGTCGTCAGCATGGCGGCGTTCTGCTGGGCCATGACTAGCTGAGCGGCAATTTTCTTCCGAAGCGGCGACATTTTTCGGCGAACGCTGCGCCCATTAGTAGAGACCGATGCTGATGCGTCCGCCGCTTTGCTCTCCGGCACCGGAACCGTCTTCAACGCGGGTTTCGGCTCCCCCTTCGCTGAAGCTTCGGAGGCCAAGTCCTCGGTCTCCTTTTGCGCCGGTCTCTCTAAGTAGTTGATCAGGTCTTCCTTCGTAACCTGACCGTGTTTTCCAGTTCCGGTCACTTCGGCCAACGGAATTTTCTCTTCCGCCACCAAACGACGAACTGCAGGAGTGAGAGCAGGTTCTTGCTGGGCTTCCTTTCCAGTTTTGGGCGAAGGTATATCCGTTGCTTCAGGCGCGACCTCTTTTGGTTCCGATTTACTCGCGCTGCCGACCGAATCGATCATCGCAACGATCTGGCCGATCTTTACCTCTTCGCCCGCAGCAACCATAATTTGCAGCGTCCCAGACGCAGGAGATGGGACCTCAGTAGAAATCTTGTCGGTCTCCAGAGAAAATATCGGCTCGCCGTCTTTCACTGCATCGCCATTTTGTTTCAGCCATCCGGATAAAACACCGGAGGTGATCGATTCGCCGACGGGCGGGATTTTGACTTCGGTACTCATGTTTAATGGCTCGGCTAAAGGGAAAAAGCCTGCTCTACCAACTCTTTCTGCTGACGGTCGTGCCAAGCCTTAGACCCCACTGCCGGACTGGCGGCAGGCGGCCGGCCGGCATAGAGAAGCGGCCGTGGCGTTAGACTCCCTAACAAAGGCGAAATGTAAGTCCAGCCCCCCATATTCTTCGGCTCTTCCTGGCACCAGACCCATTTCTCCGCTTTGCTCAGGGGTTCGATGATCTCTTCTAAACGCTCCGTATTGAGTGGATAAAGCTGCTCGACCCGAACCAGGGCGACATCCTTCACCTTACTGGTCTCGGCTTGCTTTAACAGATCGTAATATACCTTGCCGGAGCAGAAAATAACGCGCGACACTTTCCCGGGCTTATCGAAGAGCGTGGGGCCGAGAATCTGCTGAAAAGAGGAAGCAGTGAAATCTTCGAGACGAGAAACCGCGCGCTCGTTTCGCAGCAACGACTTCGGCGTCATCAGGATAAGCGGCTTCCGGAAATCTCGCTTCATTTGCCGCCGGAGCACATGGAAATACTGGGCTGGTGTGGTCAGGTAACAAACCTCCATGTTGTCCTCCGCGCAGAGCTGGAGGAATCGTTCCAAGCGCGCGCTCGAATGCTCCGGACCTTGCCCTTCGAACCCGTGCGGTAATAACAGAACGATACCGCTGGCCCGCTGCCACTTGGACTCTGAGCTCGCGATAAACTGGTCGATCACCACTTGTGCGCCATTGGCAAAGTCACCGAATTGCGCTTCCCACAGACAAAGCATCTGCGGAAAATCCAGCGAGTAGCCGTAATCGAACCCAAGCACAGCCGCTTCCGAAAGCATACTGTTGTAAACGCAGAAACGCGCTTGGTCTGGGGTCAGATTTGCCAACGGTATATAGCGCTCGCGGGTCTCGAGATCGTATAGCACCGAATGACGATGGCTAAATGTGCCTCTGCGGCTGTCTTGCCCGGACAGCCGAACCGGGGTTCCCTCTACTAACAACGATCCGAAAGCGAGTGCCTCACCGTAAGCCCAATCATAAGGACCACCACTTGCGTGTTGAGCGCGACGCCGGTCGAGGAGCATCTTTCGAATCTGGGGCTGAATTCGAAAGCCTTCTGGCACCTTCGTGATGCCATCCACGATCAAGTCGAAAAGCTCTTTAGAAATCTCCGTAGCGGGTTCGCGATGGGTGTACTCAGGTTGAAAAACCGCGGTCGATTCGTCGAAGCTACGGTGAAGATCTTTGCGAGACGTAATTTCGCTGGTTTGCACTTCTGTGAGAGCTCGTTCCAGCAAACGCCTAAACTCTTTCTCCAGGTCGTCCGCATCTTCTTCAGTCATCACGCCGGAAGCCAGCAGCTTTTGTTCAAAAATCTTGGTTACCGCTGGATGCGTTTGGATCGTCTTGTACAATCTAGGTTGAGTAAAACTGGGCTCATCCGTCTCGTTGTGTCCATAACGCCGGTAGCAATACATATCGATGACGACATCGCGCCCGAATTGCTGGCGAAACTCGAAAGCCGTCTTTGCCGCAAATGCGACTGCCACCGGGTCGTCGCCATTCACATGGAAGATAGGCGCCTCGATCATTTTGGCTACGTCGGTGCAATACGCGCTCGAGCGAGCGTCCGCCGGTAAGGTCGTAAAACCGATTTGGTTGTTAACGATGATGTGGACGGTGCCTCCGGTTTCATACCCGGGCAGCTGCGACAAATTCAACACTTCCGCCACCACACCTTGCCCCGCAAAGGCGGCGTCTCCGTGAATCAATAGCGGAAGTACTTTGATCCGATGCTCGGTATCGCCGACGATCCGTTGGCGCGCCCGCGCTTTTCCTTCCACGACAGGATTTACAATTTCCAGGTGGCTCGGATTTGCTGCCAAATGGATCCCAATCTCCGACCCACCCTCCAAAATCCGAACGCTCTCGTATCCGAGGTGATACTTGACGTCTCCATCACCGGCGACCAAATCAGGGATATAGTTTTCCGAAAATTCTTTGAAAATCGTTGGGTAAGACTTCTTCAAAAAGTTGGCTAGGACGGTCAGCCGGCCACGATGAGCCATCCCCATGATAATGTCCGATACATTAGCTCCGGCACACGCGCTTAAGATGGTTTCAAGGATCACCATCAAGCTTTCTCCGCCTTGCAATGAAAAGCGCTTTTGGCCGATGAATTTCGTGTGAACGAATTGTTCGAAGGTCTCGGCTTCCATCAACCAACGAAGAAGCTGCTTCTGTTGATTCGCATCCGGGCGGAACGAATCAAGGCGGGCTTCAATTCTCTCCCGGACCCATTCCCGTACCTGTTCGTTCTGAATATGCATGAACTCTACCCCGAGCGGTCCGGAGTAGATCGCATTCAGCGTGCTGACCAAATCACTCAACTTGAGCGACCTGCCATTCTGAAAATAGCGGGAAGCAACCACAGTCGAACCGGCCACGTCGGCCAAACCGAGCGCTTGAAGGGTCAGAGCCGGTTGAACCGGGTCTGCATCATTCAGTGGGTCCAACTTCGCCTGGGTGTGGCCCAAAATCCGATAATTAGTGACCAGCGCGTCAACTCGGTTCTGCAGGTCAGCGTCGGCCGGAGCTGTAACCGTCTTATGTCCGTTACGAGCCGGTGAATTCCCGAGTTCAAATCCTTCGAAGAAAGCGGACCACGTCGCGTCGACCGATGCCGGATCTTTTTTCCAACGTTGATGATATTCGTCCAAAAGATCGGCGTTCCAATCGTTCAAATACGATGTTCTCATATTTTTGCTCTGAGAGAGCAGAGGACCAGAAATTTAAACGAATAAGCAGACTCCCCAAACGAATTTTGATTAAAAATTGGTCAATGCAAATCGCAAGACCTTGAACAAAGCCAGTGAGAAAAACCGCGAATGGACACGAATTCAAACCGAACATGATCGAAAAAAACCAATCGCAAATCGATCCGCCTTCGCCGAAGAAACAGACCGGTATCAAATCGACTAAGCTACGGAGAGACGACCTACTGATGCTCCCCATGAGCAAGAAACGCCGTCAGCGGGCACCACGCAGTGTTCAATTTACTGATTACTGGTTACCGGTTACCGGTTACTGGTTACTGATTACTGATTACTGATTACTGATTACTGGTTACTGGTTACTGGCAGTCCCCGCCCACCAATCCATTTGTCCAATGAAAGAGTCCTCCCGCGATTACCAACTCGACTTCAAGAATCGTCGTGCCCTTGTCACCGGCGCCGGCAAGGGTATCGGCCGCGAAATCGCTGTCCAACTCCACCGGTTCAATGCCCAGGTGGTTGCGATCGCTCGTACCGATTCAGACCTAAGAGCATTAAAGGATGAAATCGGCTGCGAAACGATTATCGCCGAACTCGGCGACCCGGCCGAGGCAAAGCGAGCTGCTGAAGAGGCCGGCGATATCGATCTTCTGGTCAACAACGCAGCGATCGCGATCTTACAGCCTTTCCTGAAAACAACGGTCGAGGCCTGGGATGCGACCATGGCGGTCAATCTGCGGGCAATCGTAATCGTTTCGCAAATCGTCGCGGCCCGAATGATTGCACGTAGTGTCCGCGGTTCCATCGTCAACGTATCCAGCATGGCCCGGTTCCAGGCCTTGCGCGATCACGCGGCCTATTGTGCTTCGAAGGCAGGTCTGGATCAGTTAACCGCAGTGATGGCGGTCGAACTCGGGGAACATGGTATTCGGGTTAACGCAGTGAATCCCACAGTCGTCTTGACCGAGATGGGCAAACGCGCTTGGAGCGACCCGACAAAAGGCGGACCGATGCTAGCCCGGATCCCACTAAGCAGGTTTGCCGAATGCGAGGATATCGCCAGTGTAGTCTGTTTTCTACTCAGCGATGCCGCCGGAATGCTGAACGGCCTAGCCCTGCCAATCGACGGCGGCTTTCACACGACGTAGCCCCGGTAGGGACGAGCTCCTGCTCGTCCTAATTTCTTACACGCTGGTGGCTTCGTCATCCCCGGACGAGCCGTGCCTGCTCCCACTTACTCCTTAGCCGCTCCCATTCGCGTGTCGTCCACGAATTGCTCCATCGAATTATCGATTTGGCGACCGGTCCGTCCATGGGCGGTATGGATATACATGGTCTTACGGTCAAAGTTTTCTGAACGAGGCGGCGGCATCGAAATCTCGTATTTCACCGGCTGATTGTGGTCGGCGATCTGAAGATCGGGATTGTAAACGCTGTTGAACTTCCACAGCATCTTCACGAAGTTCGTCTGGCCGCGCATCAATCGAGCAGCCGCCATTCCCGCTGCTTCGCGCAGTGCCGACAAACCGAGATGTTTGATGCTTAATACCCGCTGAGTTTCAACCAGTTCCTTGTAGAACTCGGGCAACGGCAGCCGCGTGGGCATTACGGCATGCTGAATATCGAACAAGCGATAATCTCGGGTGTTAATATTCCGCGATTCCGTCCGCCAACTCTCTGTCCCCGGGTAAGGTGTGTTGACGCTGATGTTCACGATCTCCGGGATTTCCATACACCAGTCCCGGATCACTTTGAAACGCTCCCGGTCCCAAGACGGATCCGCAATGATGTTGATCGCAACAGAAATTCCCAGCGAACGGGCAAACTCCAGCGCTTCGAAATTCTTCGTGAGACTGACGCGTTTACGGAATTGCTTAAGCCCCTCTTCATCAATCGCTTCGATCCCAAGAAACATGTATTCCAGGCCGATCTTACGCCAGAACTGGAACACTTCTTTGTTCCGAAGAAGGATATCCCCGCGAGTCTCTAAATAATATTGTTTGCGAATTCCTTTGCTGGCGATCATTTCGCCGATTCGCATCCCATGGTCCGCCTGGATAAAGGCGACATCATCCAATAGAAAAATCCCAGGCTCCCGAATGGTGCCAAGCTCTTCTATTATTCTCTCCGGAGACTTTGTTCGGTAGCTCCGTCCATAAAAAGTCCAAGCGCTGCAGAAAACGCAATCCCACGGGCACCCGCGGCTGAATTCGATTGAGGCGCAAGGATCTAACACGCCGATGAAATATCGCCGGCGATGACGCAACAAATCTCGAGCTGGAAGAAGAGTGTCGAGACTATGCACGAATTCCGGCCTCGGACCTTCCCCTTCCAGGGTGATTACTCCCGGTAGCTTGTGCAAGGAGGCGCGATCGCTCTGCGCCGCTTCGAGCAAGGCGGTCATCCCGGGTTCGCCCTCACCTTTTAAGATACAATCCACGGCGCCCGCGCCGTGCTCTAATATTTCCTGGGCCGTGAAAGACGCGCTATGACCACCCACCACAATCAAGCTCTTCGGAAGCTTTGTCCTGGTCGCCTTGGCCAGATCAAGAATTTCCGGAACGTTCGCCAGGTAGTTGCATGAATAAGCGACCGCGTCGGGTTGCCATTGATCGATGATGCGGAAGTAGTCTCGTTGACTTTCCGCCTGCAAATCGATGATCCGAACATCGTGACCCCCCTCCCGGCATGCCGCAGCAACCAACTCTAGACCGAGCGGTTCCAGCCGCAGATAGATCTTTGAATACATCAAACAACTCGGATGGACAGCGAGTAGTTTCATAGTCCTGGTGAAAATCCCTCTTTTTCTTTATTTAGTGCAATCAGCCGACAAAAAAGCTTTCTATTTTGCCCTCGAGGCATGCATTAAGCCGGTCATGGCCGCGTCTAGTCCTCTTGTCATTAATACTTGGCTCCGGCGGCACTCCCCATTATCCTCCGGTCTCATTCGTTTCCCGGCAGGCAAATAGACCTGCCGCTCTGTTTATGTCACTTTTCCCCACGGCTGAACCGAGCTTGTCTCCTGACCAGCCAATTCACTTGCGAACAATTACCAAAATAAGGCCTTTCCTGGGAATGCGCGCAACTCCAATTGCCGAACGGCCGTCTTTAATTGCCGAACGGTCGTCTCTTAACGTTGATGATCAAAGTTGAACATCTAACAAAGCAGTACGCGGGTATTGTGGCGATAAAAGAGATCAGCTTCGAAGTTGCTCGCGGAGAAATCGTTGGGTTCTTAGGACCGAATGGAGCGGGCAAAAGCACGACCATGAGAATCCTGGCGAGCTATCTTCCTCCGACCTCGGGCCGGGCTATCGTGGCCGGCTTTGATGTATTTACTGATTCGTTGAAAGCCCGACGCCGCCTCGGCTATCTGGCCGAAAACGTCCCTCTCTATCATGATATGCGGGTCGATGAGTACTTACGCTATCGGGGCACTCTTAAAGGGCTGTCCGGACGAAAACTCGGGGGTAGGCTCGGCGCCACCAAAGAGCTGTGCGGTCTGAAAGAAGTCGGTCGCAAAAAGATCGCCGGGTTGTCAAAAGGGTTTCGGCAGCGGGTAGGACTGGCAGAAGCGATGATCCATGAACCGGAACTGCTCATTTTGGATGAACCGACCATCGGATTGGATCCAAATCAAATCCGCCAGGTCCGTGAATTGATAAAATCCCTCGGG
>JAFAZK010000156.1 GCA_019239825.1 Verrucomicrobiota bacterium
GATCGTTTAAATTCCAACGCTGCGATAAGCGACCAGTAGCCACACTAACGCTATCAGAGAAAGAATGAATAATACGAGCCAAACGGCTCGCGACAGATTGCGCCCGAAAAAGTATGCCCCGGTTATAATCGTCAAGACGATCGCGAGAAGGATTACCGCCATGGCTCAATTTAACTTCAGCGCATGCCCAGGCCCAGCGGATTTCTCGGTTATTCTGTGGGCGCTTTGCAAATGGCTAGGTTTCTCGCTATTAGCCGAGGCGGCGCCGCGATCCGCCAAATCACCGTTAGTTCCATTCCTCGAGGCAGAAATACCTCTCAAAGATTTCAGACCCGACCATGCTCATCGTCGTAGGGACCTACTCGGGTGCCGAAAGCGGGCACGTCTCTTGCCGAAACCGGGACTAAGCGCGGAGGGCGAGGGGACCTAAGGTGGACCTCGTCGGCCGGCGGTCGGCACAACCGTCTTATCAGGATCTCAGAATGATCAATGCATCCGACACCAGGCCGGATTGGGAAAGGAAAGACTCTCATGGCAGCAAAGCGAGATGTCCTAATCGCGAGGTTTCGTTTGCGAGCGTATAAGAACAATTTCCATGACGAACGATCTAACCCTGTATCAGCGGGCAGCGATCCAGACCGTCCGGAATCGCGCGCTCAAGCTCCGAAGTACCGCGCAGAGGGAAATCGACGCGGTCCTAGAGCGGCAGGCGATCGACCGTAGTCTTTTGGAGGGTTCCATAACGGCCATGGGGGATGGTGCCCGCATCGGTCTCCGTTTGCCGGTACGAAGCAGCCCTTCCGCAACGCTCACGCCGTTCCGGCTTAGGCGCTTGGGATGATAATCAGTCCTCCGCGTACTCCACGAGCGAAGTGAAGATAGATATGGAAGAAGCAGACATCTATTTTCAGTTTGATTTTAAAGGAGGAGAGACAACGAGCACCGGGGAATTCCAAGAAGGTCTTACGCGCCGGACGATTATCGTGGAAATAAGTCCTGAGGCCCGCGGCAATCGATTAGAAGGCCAATCCGCAGACGAAGTCGCGCGACAACTCGCACAAAATGTCGCTGAGGAATTGGCCAGGCAAGAGTTAGTCGATCTCGAAAAAGGTTCTGGCGAAGTAGTTAGGCTAGACGAATTCCCACCAGTACTCGAAGACGTTGAACCCGATGTAGACGAGACCGGCGTGCGAGCCTGGCTGCTAAAGTAGACGACGGGTGCCGCAAAGCGGCTGGACGTATCCGTGGCCTGGAGGGGGGAAGGTGTTCGCAAAACGACAGGCTGGTTTAAACTCCCGCCCCCCGGGTACTACATACCGCTTTTTATGAGTCGCTTTTTGATGAGAAACCGCTCGACGATGAAAGGGCATGCTTTCGCGCACCGAAAAGATCAGCGGATTTCATTTGAAGGTGAGCCGACAGGAAAGAGAGCTTTACGAGGAGTTCTGTAATACTGCAGAGGCGGAGATTTTGAGGGAAATCCGGGATGGAACGAGTAAAGGGTCACGTCTTAACAAGTAACAATCTCATCGAGGAAGAAGAGCGGAGTGTGGCTAAAGGGACGCCCATCGTTGACAGATTAACGTATGCCTCCGAAATCCATCGCCCTCTCTCTCCGAGATGTTGCTTGTTAAGACGTGACCCTGATTATCTTGGCGTATTCTTCCTTTTGTTTAGGTCGATCATCGCCGTGTCCTCGTTTTGATTGCACGGAAGATTAGCACGTAAGGAAAAGGCCTAAACCAAAGAAGAATTCGGTCTCTTTCCTAGAAGGGCAGCGCCAAATATCTCCATAGTGGTATCAGGATTTAACCCCCCGTGCAGACTAGCCACACGCACATCGCGCCATATACGGCTCATGGCGTTTTTGTCGTGTACAAAGGACGCGCCCGACGCCCAAGCCAGCAGATCCACCGCTTCCCAAATCAAGCGATTGGCGGCTCCTGCGTTTCGCCAGATGTGCGCCCGCTGGGCCGTTGTCATCTTTACATTGCTTGAGGCAGCTGACTCAAGCATTTCCATCGAATGCCTCAGCATAAGTTCTGCCGCCTCGATCTTTGCGGATGCCTCTCCCGCCCGCAAATGAGTAACAGCAGCTTCGTCCTGCTTTTGATAAAATGTGTAGGGAATGCTCCGATGTCGCGCTTTCTTCAGGAAAAGTTCGAGCGCGGTTTTAGCCATGCCTAAAGTCGGGAATACGAGGTTCGTCGCAAGAAAGGGAACTAAGGGCAGCCGGTACAGCGGCTCGTGGCGAAGGTGAGCAGAGGCGTAATCTTCCGATAGTACACGACTAAGCGGCACGATACGTTCGTTCGGCACAAACACATCTTTCGCGGTGACGCTAGTACTACCGGTAGCTCGAAGACCGATCGCATCCCAATCGTGCGATAACGCAATCTGGGATACTGGGACTAATGCCGAAGCATTTCCGATTGATTGGCCGGCCTCATCAACTATAGGCACACCCAACAAATCCCAGTGCGCGTGATAAACACCAGTATTGAAACTCCATGATCCTTCCTCGATCATGATCCCGCCGTCAATCCGTCTAGTTTTCACTTTCTGCGGCGCAAGGACACCTGCGGTGCGAAACTTTCCACCGGAGAATACCTCGTCAAGGACGTGCTCTGGAAAGAAAGTTGTCATCATCCAGGTGCTCGCGCTGAGCAAAGCGACCGTCCACGCTACAGAACCGTCCCCTCGCCCGAGTTCCATTGTAGCCTCAAAGTAGCTTGGCAAAGAGCACTGTATTCCTCCGTACTGCATCGGGACGAGCATGTCGAATAAGCGTGCTTCTTCAAGATCAACGATTGTGGCGTGCAAGAGCTTCGTAAGCTCATCTGATTCCGAGGCCCGCGCCTGCAATGTGGGCAGCAGAGAAGCTGCTGCCGCGGCCATATCTTTCTGCCTGCCGCCGGCCCTGCCTATCTCATTAAGGTCAGGAGGCGAATCGCTCACACGAGGGCAAGGGTTATCCCAATTAACTGATCTGGAAGTCATACTAACATATTGATTGCCGGTACCGAGAGGTGCCGCGTCTTTTTGTCTGAGCAACCGCAATGGGTGTCTGGACAGACATCAGCAGCTTCAACAAAACGGCTGCCCCTCATCACTGATCGCCAGACATTAGCGGGAGTCAATGGCGCCAGAGTCTCGGTCATCCGAACTTCCAACTGAGACGCAGCCAAGCCGCGATTATCGATGCCAATAAACGTTGCTGCGGCGGTCGGCGGGGCGTTTTAGCTTCCATTCACCGTCAATCTCCAGCGCATAGCCCTAGCATCCAATGCCGAGCATAATCTAACGGTTCAGCACGGCCTCGGTTTGTCCCCGATCGTGCATATGCAACGGCCTGATCTGTGGAAAAGTCGAAGGCTGCGACGCCAGCTGCTTTCTGTTCAAAAGGTGCTCGATGCAGAGACCGCGACAGTTCAGCCGATACCTACTGGGCAGACCAGGTTGGGGTAGCCGCAGACCACGCGAATATCGAACGGCTGAAGGGAGCCGAGGATAGGGACAGGTCAATAATCTCGCAGTTCCGGACTTAGCCATAGATTCTTTGTTAGTGGGCAGCTTGCTCTCTCTGAAGAATAAATGACCTGTCCCTATCTTCGACTCTTTCCGGGGATTGGCAGAGGTGCAAGATCAAGGTGTTGTGGACGTGGTCATGATGAGAATGGCCCGGAGAAATGATGTCATCTCGGTTTCAAAATCCACGAGCAGGTGGCGATGTGGCGGCTCTTCGAGCAACATTTTCGACTCTCTACGAGGAAAGCAAAAGGTCCAGAGTCCCGGCACGTGCAGGAAAATATGAAGCGTTGGCTGCAACGTTTTCTCCGGCGCCGTTCCCAAAGCCGCTGCTAACGCGGTCGCAAGCCGCTTGCGCCGTTCCAAGAAAACCGTTCGAAAATTCACGACTAACTCTGGCGTCAACCGCCTTTCCAGAACGGAATTCACTACTGTAATTAACTCTCCATATTCGGGCGAGGCGAGGTATGCCGCGATCAGCGCATCCGCGACTTTCGCCACGGTTCGCTTGCCCTTGAGGTTTTCTAGTTCGGTATAGATCCGTTCCTCGAATTGCGCCGCTAGCCGTTGCAAAACGACTAGGTAGATGTGCTCCCGACTTTCGAAGTATCGATAGATGTTGGATTTCGCCAACCCAACCTCGCGCGCGATATCGTTGAGGCTAACGTTTTCCAACCCTCTAAGCTGAAACAAGAGTAAGGCGGCTTGCAGGATCGCCTCGCGCCGCTGCTCGATCTGGGCTGGCTGGCGGGCGCGCTGGAATTCGGGGTGGTCGCGCTTGGACATGGACCAGTCTCTTATATTTTGGTTCACTTGACAAGAGACCGTTAGTCTCTTAGTAAGAGACTAACGGTCTTTTATATGGGGCCCCAACAAAAGATCTTTATGACTTCTCCTTCCTCATACTTTCAAGTCGTCCTTATCACTGGCGCACTCGCGGGCATTGGCCGCGCTACTGCCTTTGCCTTCGCCCACGCTGGTGCCAAAGTCGTCATTTCTGGCCGTCGACCCGAGGCGGGGGCGAAGCTCGCTGACGAGATTCGCGCTCTCGGAACCGAAGCCGAGTTCATCCAAGCCGATGTTAGCCACGAAGACGACGTGCGCCGGCTGGTCGATGGCGTTGTGGCCCGCTTCGGGCGCCTCGACGTAGCCGTGAATAACGCCGGGTTCGAAGGTAAGCCCGGTCCCATTATGGAGCTTACACCGGAGTCATACGCGGCGGTTTTCGACACCAACGTCCTGGGCGTCCTGCTCAGCATGAAGCACGAACTCCGGGTCATGGCGGGACAAAAAAGCGGCAGCATCATTAATCTCTCCTCGACATTTGGGCGCATTGGCGGTCCTAACGTCGCACTCTACGTGGCCAGCAAGCACGCGGTCGAGGGCCTCACCAAGTCCGCTGCGCTTGAGGGTGCGCCACTCGGTATCCGGGTCAATGTTGTTGCACCCGGGCCAGTCGAGACGGGGATGCTCACGCGCTTAGCAGGCTCGGCGGCGGGCAAAGAGAAATTCGCTCAAGGCGTGCCGCTCAAGCGTCTGGGTAGGCCCGAGGAAATAGCAGCCGCGATCGTCTTCGTCGCGTCTCCGCAGGCTTCTTTTATCAGCGGCGCCTCGATCCCGGTCAATGGCGGCAAAGCCGCCCTGTAAGACACAGTCACCTCACCTAAAAATCAAAACCGAAAGGACTCCTATATGAGTACTACGACCATTATCCAGAAACTTACCGGCAAAGTTGCCCTCGTCACAGGCGGCGCACGTGGCATCGGCGCGGCTATCGTAAAACGCCTTGCCGCAGACGGCGCCACGGTCGCCTTCACTTATAATAAATCCGCTGACGCCGCTGCGGCCATCGTTAAAGGCATCGAGAAAGCGGGTGGTCGGGGCCTGGCTCTCCAAGCCGACGCCTCGGACGCCTCCGCCGCCCAGAACGCCGTCGAGCAGACTGTCCGAGAGTTTGGGCGCCTTGACATCCTTGTAAACAACGCTGGAACCGCAATCCCGAAGGCGTTTGAGGAAGCAACGATCGAGGAACTCGACACCATCCTCAACCTCAATATCCGCGGTGTCTTTGTCACTACGCAAGCTGCCTTGAAGCACTTGGGGGCTGGTGGACGCATCATCAACATCGGCTCCGCTGTCGGTGAACGTGCTTCTGCACCCGGCTTGGCTCCTTACGCTGCGACCAAAGGAGCCGTAAAAATGTTCACGCAAGGATTAGCTCGTGAAATCGGCTCTCGGGGCATTACGGTCAACAACGTGCAACCGGGTTCCACCGACACAGACTTAAATCCCGCTTCAGGCGACTGGGCTGTCCCACAGATCGCTAACACCGCACTCGGGCGCTACGGAAAACCTGAGGAAATCGCCGCAATGGTCGCGTTCGTCGCCAGCCCGGAGGCCGCCTATATAACCGGCGCCAACCTGACGGTCGACGGCGGTACGAACGCGTAAACCTCGTCCGCAATCCGTAGGAGGAAAGCGACCGAGAGCTGCACCAAAATGGTGCCAGCCAGGAACTCGAACGACGAAGGCGAACCGAGGACTGACTCTCCCGACTAACCTCGCGGAGGCCAAAAATGAGACGGTCGCATGGATTTCAAGGCGTTTAGGAGCCGAAGATAGGGACAGGTCAATAATCTCGCAGTTCCGGACCTAGCCATAGATTCTTTGTTAGTGGGGCAGCTTGCTCTCTCCGAAGAATAAATGACCTGTCCCTATCTTTCGACTCCTTGGAAAGACCGTGGTCGCAGCCTGGCTAATAGCCCAACGTACTACAAGAAGAACGCGAGAAAACGACCTGATCAGCTGTAGAACACACCTTTAACCTACAGGGTAAAGAGGGCGAGTAGGAAAGTGCAGGAAAACGTGTGGTGCAACTTTGTGCTTCCGTGTGCAAGATCGGGCAAAATAGTGCATTTCTGTATTCACCGGGTTGTAGGTTCGATTCCTTCACGGTGCAGATCAAGTCTAGAAGCCGATTGGCTGGCAACGTTTGAAGCCTTAGTCACGGCACTATTCGTGACGCTTCATACCAAAGGTCTTTGGGCTATGAGCTTTCAAATCGGAGTACAAATCCAAATCTCCCAAAACGGATTTGCGAACGGCTCGCGGTTGGGACTTGAGGACAGAGGAGAAGAAATCATCTCCCAATCCGCTTAAGAGGAGCGATAGAGTATTGGCATGTTCTTCTCCTGCCTCGCCATCCATCGGCGAGAATGACATTAGAGTGGACAACGCACTCCGGTCCTTATAGGTCGCCGCTACGACCAATGCACCATAGTCTGCCTTGTAATCCCTTCGCGCAGAGTCAGCGGCTTCAGATGTCCCGGCCGCAAGTGGTTTTCCGTAGAAATTGCGCAGCCGTTGGAGGTCCTTTTCTCCGTATTGAAGCGGCCGGCCGAAGTCACTATCAGCAGCCGAGGCACAGCCGCTCAGAATGGCCACCCAAATAACTAAGGGTAGGATGTAGCGCGGCATTGAGCACCCCCTTATAGAATCCCACCACGCGCTTGGCAAGTATAGTCCTTCTGACGTGCCGCGCAGGTTCCTGGCCACTGCGCGCTATAGAAAGTGTCGGGAACTGGTTCCGACACAAACGGCGGCAGCTTAAACAACTTCACTAAGGAACCACCTTAGAGATGTTTGGCCGCTTTGTCCGGACGGCAATCATTGGGATCCCTCTTTTGTTTAAAATTTCTCGGGAACGAAACGGTAAGGATAGTCTGGCTCGGCATATCCTTTCGCGTTTTGTCTGGGGGGAAGAGTCACCGTTGCGCGCTCTGTCTCGGTGTAGGGAATAATGCTAAGAAAGTGCGCGATGCAATTTAGTCGTGCACGCCGTTTATTGTCTGCCTTAACCACATACCACGGCGACTCGGGAGTATCCGTCGCCGCGAACATTGCGTCTCTAGCTCGCGAATAGTCATACCAGCGGCGATGCGACTCGAGATCCATCTCGCTGAGCTTCCAAAGCTTTCGCGGGTCGTTGATCCGCTCCAAGAAGCGGCGGGTCTGTTCTTCCCGACCTATTTCGAACCAGTATTTGATCAGGGTGAGTCCATCCTCAACCATATCTCGCTCCCAAGCCGGACATACCTTTAGGAATCGCTCGTATTCCGCATTCGTACAGAAACCCATCACTCTCTCCACTCCAGCCCGGTTATACCAACTGCGGTCGAACAGGACGATTTCGCCTGCCGCCGGAAAATGCTGAAAATACCTCTGAAAGTATATTTGAGTTCGCTCCCGCTCGGATGGGGCCGGTAAAGCAACCACCCGAAAAACGCGAGGGCTCACTCGCTCGGTGATGCGTTTGATGACCCCGCCTTTTCCCGCTCCATCCCGGCCCTCAAAGAGAACGACGATCCGAGCTCCGGCCTGTTTGACCCAAAACTGCAACTGGACTAGCTCCGCATGAAACTTCGCGATCTGTTCCTCATATTCCTTGCGTTTGAGCTTCGACTGAGGTTTCGAGTCGTGCACTGCAATCCTCTGCTTTTGAGTCATAGCCATTGAACCTTCTGGGTGCTTTACTTTCTAGTTTTGTTTCACCGCTACTCCGGTACTTAAGTCGGTGCTGAAGTATCAATTGGAAGCGGCCCGGTAACTCTTTGGTTAGGTAGCTCCTGTGCAACTCTGGCTATTTGGCGGGCGAGATGCCCAATCTGCTTAGATTGCTCAATCATGTCCATGGCCAGACTAAAACTCGCTACATCTTTTTTTTCCGAAAGCTCAAGCTTGGCGAAAACGCTTGCCCGAGCCAATTCCGCCAGTTCTTGGATTTGCGCCTTAGCTGCCAGCACCTTTTCTGCGTTATCCCGGTGCGCCGAATCAATGGCAGCGATCGACTGTTGCAATGTTTGAAACACTGCCTCAGTGAAGGCAGATGTGCGCTCGTCCCTCAACCTCGCCAAATCGATTCCCGCAGCCAACCTTTGACGACCTCGCGAAGCGAGATTGGTGGTGATGACGTCGCTCAGGGACTCCAGGGTGCTTGCTATTTGCGCCAGACCAATCATCTCTCGGGCTTGAATCTTAGTGTGTTCCAACTGAGACAATCTTCCGAGATAAATGAGAATAGAAGATTCGAGTCTATCTATCCGGCTGTTCCGGTTAACCAGGGCGTCCAGATCCTGTTTCCCGCCTTCGACGAACACGCTTCGGGCGCGTTGAACCATCTCCACGATAAATTGACCTAAGCGGCCTAATTCCAAGTAAACTCGTTGAACGCCCAGCGACGGCGCGGTTAATCCTGATTCGTCGAGGTAGATTGGTTCAAAATCGTCTGCGACTTTTCGGCGACGCGAAGGGACGATCATCTGGGCAATTTTGGCCACTGGTCCGGTAAACCAGATCAAGACAAACGTGGTCGCGACGCTGAAAAGAGTATGAGCGTTAGCGAGTTGCCGCGGAGTTTCCGCCGCCAAACGCGCAGCGCCCTCTAAGTCCGTTGCGCTCGGCGAAATATGCCGAACTAGCTCGGCTAACTGGGGAATAAAAAATACCCAGGCTATCACTCCAAAAACATTGAACAGCAGGTGCACGACTCCTACCTGAAGCGCACCGGCCGATTTTCCAATCGCTGCTAACAGTGCCGTAACACAAGTGCCTACGTTTGCCCCGAAGATTAAAGCGATACCGGCTTCTAGAGGCATAAGGCCTTGACTGGCTATCGCAATCGCGATTGCGATCGTCGCTGCAGAACTTTGTACGATCGCGGTAAAAAAGGCGCCTAAAAGAATCCCCACCAACGGATTCCGCATGTCCTGTATAACCTCGATGAACGGCTGGAAGCTCCTAAGTGGGCGGGTCCCGTCTCCCATGAATTGTATTCCAAGAAAGAGTAACCCAAAACCCAGGATCATGGTGCCAAGGTGACGAAAGGCTTCGCGGCGACCCAAGGAGCGAAGCAGGAATCCGACCGCCAGGATCACGGGCGTCGCGGCTGACAAATTGAAGGCGATAATTTGCGCGGTAATGGTGGATCCGATATTGGCACCCATGATCAAAGGCACCGTCTGATTCAGCGTCATTAGACCGGCAGACACGAAACCAACCATCAGGACAGTGGTGATCGTTGATGAGTTAAGGAGAGCGGTAACGAAAGCGCCCGCTAGCAGGCCGCGAAAACGACCGGCAGTAAGTTTACCCAATGCCGTTTGCAGTCCCGGGCCAGCCACCGCTTTTAGACTAGCGGTCATTAATTCCAAGCCAAAAAGAAACAGGGCCAGCCCGCCAGCGATCAAAGCCAGCATTGGCAGCAGATCTAGCTCGTTAGACATCAGGACTCGCGAAACATTGATTTCAGACCGTTGATCCTATACTGAAGTGGGCTTCCTCAGCGGCTTGAACAGGGAGCATCGCACGACACGTTATTTGACCTTATTAATCCGCAACCCTTCCGCTATTGGACTTTAGTCACAGTTAGTCGCCCTGGTGGTCTTATCGGCGTGGGCTTCGGATGTCCCTATCAATTGCGGACAGGGAGATGGACATAGTAGGGACGAAGCCCAAATCGCGCGCGGTCGGGGGGTTTGCTAGACACCGGCAATCAATGCTAATATTTTTGCTGTTGTGGCTACTCCTCCCATGGTCGTCGGCCTCGATGTTGGAGGCACCAAGACGAACGCGACTCTACTGGATTCCAAAGGGGTTTTCCTCATCAGCCGGATGGTAGAAACACCGAGCCGAGTATTGGAAGGCCCTGAAGCGGCGGTTGAAGCAATGGCTAAGGCAATTGAACTCGCCGTCGATGGTGCGGGGGTGCATTGGGAGTCGGTGCAGGTGATTGGCCTCGATACGCCCGGGCCGGCCAGCGCTGACGGCGTCATCTCTTCCAAAGGAGGGACGAACTTTTCCGGCAAAGAATGGTGGGGGTTCGATATCCGGGCCGCGGTTGAACTTTTTTTTAAACTACCCGTGGTTTACAACAACGACGCGAATGCCGCCGCTCTCTACGCCCATCAATGCTTCTTCGGCGGAGATTCGATGCGGCACTCGTCTGTGTCGGCAATCGTCGGTACCGGCCTCGGCGGCGGCGTTGTTGACTCCGGGCGCGTCATTCGCGGCTCTTGCGGCATGGCAGGTGAGTTGGGGCATATTCGAATTTCTCTGGAAGACTTGTTGCAGGACGATCAACCGATCCCGAAATGCAACTGTGGTCTTTACGGTGATCTGGAAAGCATAGCGTCCTTGACGGGCATTACGAACAATCTGCTCCCATATTGGTTGTCCAAATACCCAAACCACCCGTTGGCGAATTCTGAGTCGATGATCGCCGCAGGTAAAGCCGTGCGAGGCTACGCCGAGAACGGCGACGAGATGGCGCTCCGTATTTTCGAGCAACAAGCTAAGGCGATCGGGCGTCTGTTCAGCATTGCCGCCAATTTTACCGACCCTGACGCCTATTTCGTCGGAGGCGGTATCGTCGAGGCTGAACCGCATTTTCGCGATTGGTGCATGGACATAGTTCGCGCGTCCACCGAACTGCGTGAGGAACAGCATCAGACCGTCCGGTTCGCGGTAGTTCCTGACCTCGACATGGCAGGAGCACGTGGCTCAGCGCTGGCCGCTTTGCAAATGTTGCGAATCGCTGCAGGGTAACGCGATCGAGTTTAAAATCCGCAGATTACACAGATTACCCTTGGGCTTAATCATGTCTGCGAGCGTAAAAATGCCTGGTTAGGATTTCTTTTCGTTCTATGGCTAGGCCAAAACTCTAAAAACGAAATCTGCGTAATCTGCGGATATCAATCTCTGTAAGGCTTGTCCGAACAGACCTTCGTTACCTTCTGTAAGATATCTTCAGTCTTTGTGTCCTTTTCGGTTTCAGCCTAGGCGGTGGCGAATCGCGTCGCAGACACTCTCCAGTACCTTCACCCGAGCATACCGTTTGCAGTTGGATTCTACGATCGTCCAAGGTGCGTAGGGCGTACTTGTCCGATGCAACATCTCCTCTACCGCATCTCGGTATTGGTCCAGCTTTGCCCGATTTCGCCAATCCTCGTCGGTGATCTTCCACTGCTTATGCACCTCTTCCTGCCGCTCGCGAAATCGCCGCAGCTGTTCATCGGGATCGATGTGCAACCAGAACTTCAGCAGGACCGTTCCGAAATGCACCAGCTGTTGTTCCATAGCGTTTATTTCCCGATACGCTCGCCGCCACTGCTCCTCAGTGCAGAACCCCTCAACTCGCTCAACTAACACACGGCCGTACCATGTCCGATCGAAAATCGCGATGTGCCCAGCCTTGGGTAATTGCGCCCAGAAACGCCAAAGATAGTGGTGTGCCCTCTCGATGTCATTTGGGGCCGCGATCGGTATCACCTCGTATCCTCGTGGATCCAGGTTCTGCGTTAGCCGACGAATATTGCCCCCTTTTCCGGCCGCATCCCACCCCTCATATGCGATGATCACCGGTATTCGCTGCCGGTAGATCTGATGTTCGAGCTCGCGAAGCCCCGTCTGAGCTTCCTTCAACCGGTGAGTGTACTTTTCGTCAGTTAACGACAAAGACAGATCGACATGATCCAGCGCTGTTGTCTTGAGTGCACAAATCGCCGGAGACGGCTCAACCGGCGGCGCCTGTGGTTCGTCGGCTTTTCGATCGGCGACGGCCACGCGGCGGTCCAGCGCATCGATCACGGTTGAGAAAACCTTCAGAGTCGCGAATCGCCGGTCGTGAGCTTCGACCACGGTCCACGGGGCGTACTCGGTATCAGTTTCGGTTAACATGTCTTCAGCAACCGCCAGGTACTCGCCATATTGCTGATTCTGCCGCAGGTCGGCTTCCGTCACTCGCCAGGCAGTCGCAGAGTTATCGCGCAGAGCGCGAAAGCGCTGTTTCTGTTCGTCCTTGGAGATGTGGAGAAAGAACTTAATAATCACTACCCCGTCGTCGGTCAGTTGCCGCTCGAATGACCGGATGTCTTCGAACGCCTGGTGGAGTTGTTTCCCTTTGAGCTGCCCTTCCATCCGGCCACTCACGACCCGGCGATTCCAGCTACGGTCGAAGATGGCCAATCGCCCCCGTGTTGGCGTGCGCTTCCAGAACGGCCACAGGAACGGATAAAAGCTTTCTTCCTTCGTTGGCCCGCTTGCGCTGTACACGGTGAAACCCCGCGGATCGAGCGGAAGAATTAACTGATTGATTAATGTGCCCTTGCCAGAGGCACTCCAGCCCTCGAATACGATAATGACGGGGACGACCAGTCCCTTAACTTGCCGCTGCAGGTCGGCCAACTTCAGATCCGCATCCCCTTTGAGCCGCTTGTAATCAGCCTTAGCAACCTCCCGCGATAGATCGATGTTCTTGAGCATAAAGCACTGGGTTCACATCAGGCCAGAATATCACGTCCCTCTTTGCCTCCACAGATAAATACAAAGCGCTACACGCAGCGTCACTTCCTGCAGAGCACCGGCATTACCTACGCCAGGTTTCAGCAAATCCAACGAGCGCGATACGCAACAACCTTGCTTAGGGAGGGAGCGTCGATCGCTGATGTGATAGTGGGCGCGGGTTACTTTGACCAGCCCCATTTAACTCGATCGCTTAAACGCTTCATCGGCGATACCCCGTCCAATATCATTCAGGGTCGGAAACAGTTGTCGTTTTTGTACAAGACAACCTTTTGAGTGGAAGCAATAGTCGTCGGCCAGATGACGCGCTCAAAAGTAGCGCCGCAATAAGCGTTTAATAAACTAGCACACAGAAAAAGATCTATGGGAGCACCTGTTGTTCACTTTGAAATCAGGGGCGGCGAAGCCGTCTGATCGGATTCAATATCTCGCGAATCGATCTTGGTCTCGTCCTCCGGTGATTCGGTCGGAATCGGACCACGTCGGGGATCTACAGCGCCGACATCTTCTTCTTCCTCAGGCCCTGGCCCATTTTTCGCATTCATACTATCCGTTCGGGAAAGCGTGGTGGTGTGGATGTTGTTATCCGATCATGCGCCCAACCTTTCACACCGCGAGTCCAGGGGTGCCGTTTCCTCCGAACAGCCAAAGTGAATCTACAGACCAAAAACCAATCTTCGCAATTGATGCGCGGGTTGATTAGGACTTGCTAAAATGGTGACGCACTGGTTCAAGAATGCGGTCATTTATTGTATCGACGTCGATACGTTTCAAGATGGTAACGGCGATGGTGTTGGCGACTTTATTGGGCTGCGCCGTCGATTAAGTTATCTTGCCGGGCTGGGGATAAGTTGTATCTGGCTACTCCCATTCTACCCGTCGCCCGGCAGGGATAACGGTTACGATGTCACCGACTACTTAGGAGTGCATCCCGCATTGGGCGATCTAGGCGATTTTGCCGCCTTTATGGATGAGGCTAATAATCGCGGAATCCGCGTCATCATTGATCTAGTCGTTAACCACACTTCGAACGAACATCCGTGGTTTAAAGCGGCAGAGGAGGGGGACCCTAAATATCGTGACTACTATGTATGGCGGAAAGAAAAACCGCCAGACACGAGGGATCAAGTCGCGTTTCCGGGATCCCAAAGCGGGGTATGGGCCTATTCACGGAAAGCCAAGGCCTATTATTTTCATCGCTTTTACGATTATCAGCCCGACCTGAACACCGCAAACCCCGAAGTACGCGCGGAGATTAAGAAGGTCATCGGCTTCTGGCTCGCCTTAGGTGTATCGGGTTTCCGGGTCGATGCGGCTCCTTTCGTGATTGCACACAAAGGTCCGGAAATCGAGAAGCAGCCGCACGAATCATTCGAGTTTATCAATGAGTTTCGCGAATTTCTTTCCTGGAAACGAGGAGACGCCGTATTTCTGGCTGAAGCCAATGTTCTTCCCAGTCAGATGTCGCAGTTTTTCGGCGAACGCGGAGATCGGATGAACATGATCCTCAATTTTTTCGTGAATCCGCATCTGTTTCTCGCCCTGGCTGATGAATCACCGGAGCCGCTGATCCGGAGCTTACTCCAGGTTCCCGCTGTCCCGGAGAATTGCCAGTGGGGATATTTTCTCCGGAATCATGATGAAATTGATCTCAGCCGGTTAAGTGAAATGGAGCGGGCGCGTTGTTTTGAAGCATTTGGTCCGGAGAAGAAAATGCAGTTGTACGACCGGGGTATCCGGCGGCGATTAGCACCAATGCTAGGTGGCGATGTGCAGAAGGAGCTGTTGGCTTTTAGTCTGATCTTCACTATTCCAGGGACCCCTATCATCTGGTATGGGGATGAAATTGGGATGGGCGACGATCTCAGATTGCTGGAGCGCGAAAGTGTCCGCACCCCGATGCAATGGACGGCAGAAGCGAATGCGGGTTTTTCGACGGCCTCACCGAAACAGTTGCGCCGGCCGGTCATCGACTTCGGCGAATATGATTATCATCGGGTAAATGTTCAGGCGGAGCGTCGGAACCCGCGCTCGTTATTGAATCGCCTTGAACGCATGATTCGAACGCGAAAAGAATTTCCCGAGTTTGCTTGCGGTAAATATCGTCTGCTGGAATCAGACCAACCGGCCAAGATTTTCACTCATGCCTGCGAAGATGGAGAAGGAAAAGCAGTTCTGGCAATTCACAATCTCTGTGGCGAGAGGGTTGCCGCTAAAATCCGACTTTGGAGCGACACGTTCGCTCACGCCGTGTTCCTTTTTGACGATACCGATGACGCCGAGATTATCGGCAAGGATCTGCCAATCGAACTAGAAGGTTACGGCTACAACTGGGTCCGTCTGACGGCATAAGCGGCCGGAGGGGTTGCGCCGATCGGTACGTGCCTGTAGGGAGCAATAACCCGGATAAGGCGAGGGGAGAGGGAGACGCGAGAAGTAAAGTTAACCGAGTGCCAACAGCTAATGCCTCGCGAAACCCAATGGGAAGACAAGTTTGCTTTCCGAGCCCGAGTTATGTATAGTGTAAGCCCTTCCCGCAGTACTTCTTCCAACACAAAAAGCGAGGCTCCCAATCATGCCTACCTCATGGAAAGTTGCCGGATCTTACTTTGAAGCCTGTAATTGCGATGTTGCATGTCCCTGTGTCTTTCTGAGCCCGCCTACGAGCGGAGATTGCACTGTCTTGCTAACCTGGCACATCGACCACGGTGAGTTCGGCGGGGTCAACCTTGACGGATTCAATGCCGCACTCGCGGCCTACTCTCCTGGTCACATGCTGCAGACCAAATGGAAAGTGGCGCTTTACGTGGATGAACGGGCAAACCAGGATCAGCGAGACGCCTTGACCCAAATTTTTTCGGGCCAGGCAGGCGGGCATCTGGCGAATCTTGGGCCGCTGATCGGCGAAGTCCTAGGGGTTAAGGCAGCAGCGATTGAATATCACTCTGAAGGAAAGCGGCGCAGCATGCGTCTGGGCGACGTCGGTGAGATAGAGATTGAGGGGCTGCCTGGGCAGGATGGTGGGGACGTCACGATTGCTAACCATCCCTTCACCGCGGTTCCTGGCTTTCCCGCGGTCGTGGCCAAATCGAAACATATGAGCTTGAGCGATTACGGCCTAAAGTGGGAGGTGTCGAACAAGAATGGATTTTTCTCGCCCTTTGCTTACCAGTCCGGATAGTCGGGCTTATCGTCGGAGAAGAGAGTTAACAAAGTTCCAGCAGCTAAACGTTCGCCCATTGGAATCACGGTTTGGAAGGGATGTAAGCTTGTTTCATCGAGCGGAACCACTTCGGGATTGGCCGCGCCTTACTCTGAAAAGACACCGTAGAATCTTGTTGCCTTGTGTCAGTAGGTCACCCGTTACCCTTTGCCGCGCGGGCGGTGCGCTGGTCCGTTATTCTCGGCAGGAACACCGTTAGGAGCCCAACCAAGGGCAAAAATGAGCAAAGCTGATAGACCTTTTCAATTCCCGTGTGATCTGCCATAGCACCTAGAATCGCTGCCGCAATTCCTCCCATTCCGAAATTGAGCCCGTAAAACAGCCCGCCAACCAGGCCGATGCGGTGCGACACCAGCTCCATGGCGTAGATCATGATGGATGCAAAGGCGCTGGCCATGATCAGGTTGATCAGAATGGTGAGAACGCCGGTCCAGAAGAAATCTACGTGGGGCAAAAGAAGCGTGAGTGGGAGTGGACCAAGGATCGAAATCCAGATGATTCTATAGCGGCCGATCTTGTCACCGACGATACCACCGAGCAGCACTCCGGCGGCAGAGGATATGAAAAAAATGAACAACATCAGCTGCGAAGTCGCGATCGAAACGCCGAAGCGGTCTATAAGGTAGAAGGTGTAAAACGATCGAAAGCTCTCCACATAGGCCAATTTTGAGAACATCAGGATGCCGAGAATGGCGAGGCCAAGCCATACCTCCGCCCGGGAATGCGAGCGGCGTGTGGCGAATGCTCCGGAGTGCGCGGTCGTCGCGGCCAGGAACTGCGTGCGGATGGTTGTCTGCTGCCGGGCGATTCCGATCATGAGCAAAATGGCCAAAATTGCCAACGATGCGAACCAGCTTAAGGTCGTTTGCCCCCGGGGCACAATAATGAGAGCGGCGAGCAAGGGGCTGAGCGCGCCTCCAATCTGACCCCCAACCTGAAAAATTCCCTGTGCGAGGCCTTGCTGATTCCCAGAAGCGTATCGCGCGGTTCGGGTGGCTTCAGGGTGGTAAATCGAGGAGCCGATGCCGATAAAAGCAACCGACAGCAGGATCATGAGGTAGCTCCCCGAGAAGGCGAGGCTTAACACTCCGGTCAGGGTAAAGATCATTCCGATCACAGTCGAGTAAGGCATCGGATGCTGATCAGTGTAGTGCCCGACCAGTGGTTGCAGTAATGATCCCGCGGTCTGGAACGTTAAGGTGATGATTCCGATCTGCACGAAGTCGAGGGCATACTTGTCCTTAATGATGGGATAGATGGCTGGGATCAGCGCCTGAATCAGGTCGTTTAGCAAATGCGTCGAGCCCAAGACGAGCAGCACAGCAATATATGCTTTTGGTTGGATAGCGGAGGTGGGAGAGGGATTCATTGCATCCGGGAAAGCGTCGGCACTATTGGCTAGTGAATCATAGCACGAGTGCAACGCGGTCATCAGCGGATGTCAAACAGACTCCAACGAACAGCGGTTCAAGGAGGAATTTATCGTGTACCACAGGAGCCAACGGTGTGACTGGTTCGTGGCGGGCGGCGGCGCCGAGTCCGGAGTGATGACGAATTATTCTCACTGATGGGGCAGGATTCTGGCCGGGAGATAGTGGCCGAAGCGATTTTGCGAATCCCGATAGAGCCTGGCAGCGAGCAGTAAGGCAACGAAATCCGGGACCGGACGGGTTTTCTCGTGCTGAGATTGGGCACTCGTAATTTGCTAATGCGTGGACTTTTGACCTGTTAGATACATGGCCGGGATCCTAGACGATCGGAAGGATTCCGCATTAGGTCGATTTTTTCTGAAACCCTCGGAATAGAAATCGATTAGAATAGTCGTAATGAGCGCGGGAAAACTTATGGATACTCCGACGCAGCTAGATCCGATGGATATATTTTACGACTATTACGGCGAATACTTCTCGGGCAGGGACGTCCGATTGAACGCCCTGCAAACCCTAGCTCAGATTCACTTTTGTGCTGGCAATCCCAAACCGCCAGATAGAATGAAGTCGATCGAGGCTCTATTCGAACTACTAGGTTCAGGCGGAACGGGTGCTAATAGAGCGGACGCGGCCAACATTTACGACAAGCTCCGCGAAGATGCGGGTCTATACCGTCTTGAGTGATCCGATCTGATACGGTCATTCTCTTCGGCGGCGACCGCAGAGGGTTCATCAGGGGTCGATTGTGCGCCGTGCAATTCCTGAATCTCGTCGTTGGCCCTCGGTGACCAAGTGCAGAAGACAGAGGACTCAAGGTGAAGTTTTTGTCCGCTTTTATGGACAGCTAGCTTATCCCGCGGCCCGGCTCAATACCGGCGGACCGTGTGGGGCCTCCGTCATGGTCGATCCCGAGAGCTACATCCGGCCGAAATGGCTAGAGGGACATATCTTAACTTTGGATAATCAGTTACAGAAAACTTGAGTTAGAATGTCTGATGCTTAGACAAACTATCCTTTTGACTTCTTGGGCAAAGCAGCATACATACCGGTTGGTATGTTGCTGACACCGAAGAAGCTGCCACGCAGGACAGCCAGGCTACGCGATCCCGAGGGCACGCGACAGCGCCTGTTGCAGGCAGCGTTTCGCGAGGTTTACCGATACGGGTTCCAGAGCGCCGCGGTTGATACTATTCTCGCCTCCACCAATGTCACCAAGGGAGCGCTCTACTACCACTTCGAGAGCAAGGAAGCTCTAGGCCACGCCATCATCGAAGAGGTCATCGCAGAAATCACCAAGGACCGGTGGTTACGTCCTCTACGACAGAGCAAAGACAAGAACCCGATTGATGCTTTGATTGGCATCGTACAGGCGATACCGGCACGGCCAAGGGATGTGAAGCGCGGTTGCCCCCTGGTCAATTTGACACAGGAAATGTCTCTGCTCGACGAACAGTTCCGGAAACGATTGGAGAGGATCTTCCAATCCTGGCAGGAGGCCATTGCCACCGTTTTGCGAGAGGGGCAGTACACGGGAACAGTCCGCCGCGACCTGGTTCCGGAAGAGACGGCGAGCTTTTTGATCGCGATGGTCGAAGGTTACGAAGTGCTGGCAAAGAACGCTCAGGACGCGAAGGTGTGGAATATGGGGATGAAAAATATCGTGACCTGGTTGAGTTCGCTTCGAGCGCCGGGCGGTGGCAAGGGGGGCTGATTGCCTTGAATCCAATCTATGGTTGTACACTCTTTCATACCAACCCGTTCGTATGTCAGAGTGCCAACATCGCATCATGAAAGGAGAACGAACAATGAGACAACGAACAATAACGAAAATGGCAGTGTCCCGCGGAAATCTGTTCACAATGTTAGCGTGCGTGCTGATAAGTGCAGTAGCTCTGCCGGGACTATTGAGAGGACAAAACTCAGTGAACGAAGAGATCGTCCGTAAATGGTACGCGGCATGGGAGAACAAGGACTTGGCCACGTTTAATGCCCTGCTCGCCGACAACTTCACCTTTAGCAGCGCGGCCGGCGACGACCACATGAGCAAAAGCAACTTCAAAACCCGATGCTGGGACACACAGGTTGATTTCATTCAACATTTCGACTTGGAGCGAATCAGCGCCGGTCCGGACGATGCTTTTGTGAAGTATCTTTGCCACACTAAGAACGGTAAAACGTTCCAGAATGTCGAGTACCTTCGAATCAAGAGCGGAAAGTTGGAATCAATCGAGTGTTATTTCGGGGCACAGTCCAGCTTCCCATCCGCAGTGAGCACTGGGCAGTAGCTCAGAAAGACGTAACTTCTTAAGATGTTCTTTGAGGGTGTTGGTCGTGACTGCGGTGTCAGTAGTGGTATTGGTTAACGAAGTCGCAGTAGGTTTGAGATCGCGGATCAGAGGATGGCGCTGAGCAAAGCCGAACTCGGTGCGTTCCTGCCGTGGGGTTGGACCATGCTGGAGCCGGTGTTAGGGTGAGCGATGAGCCAAGCCAGAGCCACCTCTCACCGCCCAACCGCCTGGTGGAAAGAGGTTGTCATTTACCAGGTCTACCCACGCTCCTTTAACGATAGTAACGGCGATGGCGTCGGCGACCTGAACGGCATCACCGCCAAGCTCAACTACCTGAAGCAGCTAGGTATTGACGTGGTGTGGCTTAGCCCACACTTCGACAGCCCGAACGCGGACAATGGCTATGACATCCGCGACTATCGTCAAGTGTTGGCTGAGTTCGGTACGATGGCCGACTTTGACCAGATGTTGGAAGCGATGCGGGCACACGGCATCGACTTGATCGTCGATTTAGTAGTCAACCATACTAGCGACGAGCACGCTTGGTTTGCGGAGAGCCGCCGCTCCCGCGACAACCCTCACCGCGACTATTACATTTGGCGGGACGGCAGCCCCGACGGTTCGCCGCCCAACAATTACCCTTCATTCTTCGGTGGCTCAGCCTGGGAGCTGGACCCGACTACCGGCCAGTATTACCTGCACTACTTCGATGTAAAGCAACCGGACCTGAACTGGGAAAACCCGAAGGTGCGGGCCGAGGTTTTCGATCTCATGCGCTTCTGGCTCGACAAAGGGGTGGCAGGCTTTCGTATGGATGTCATCCCGTTCATTTCCAAGCAGCCCGGCCTACCCGACCTGACGCCCGATCAACTCGCTCACCCCGAGTTTGTCTATTCCAATGGCCCGCGCGTGCACCAGTACCTGCAAGATCTGCATCATGAGATCCTGAGGTCTTACAACGCGATGTCGGTGGGTGAAGCTTTCGGCGTAACCATGGAGCAGGCCCCCTTGTTTACTGACGCGCGGCGTGGTGAACTCAGTATGATCTTCCAATTCGATGTGGTTCGACTGGACCGCCAGAACTGGCGCAAGACAGACTGGACGTTGCCGGCGCTGAAGGCTGCCTACGCCCGTATTGATCAAGCTGCGGGCCTCCACGGCTGGGCCACTAGCTATTTGTGCAACCATGATAACCCGCGCGCGGTCTCCCATTTCGGCGACGATAGTCCAGCTTGGCGGGAGCGCTCGGCGAAAGCCTTGGCCACGCTGTTGCTCACGCAGCGGGCCACGCCCTTTCTCTATCAGGGGGACGAACTTGGCATGACCAATTACCCGTTCCGGAGCGTGGAAGATTACGATGATGTAGAAGTCCACGGCCAATGGCGGGAGCTGGTCGAGACAGGGCGCGTGCCGGCCGCGGAGTACCTGGACCACGTCCGTCAGACCAGTCGCGACAATGCGCGTACCCCGATGCAGTGGGACTCGGGTCCACACGGCGGTTTCACCACGGGTCGACCCTGGCTGGCCGTCAACCCCAATTGCGTCGAGATCAACGCAGCGGCGCAACTCGAGGATCCCGATTCGGTGTTTCATCATCACCGTCGCCTGATCGCGTTACGGCGCAAAACTCCCGCTCTGGTGCACGGCGCGTACGAGGACATCGACCCAAAACACCTGCAGGTCTTTGCCTACACGCGTGCGTTGGCGGATGAGCAATACTTGGTAGTACTGAACCTTGGGGCTAGACCGCTGCAGTACGCGTTGCCAAGTGGGATAAGCATTGAGCGGGCGGTGCTTGATAACGGATCGGGCGATGGGGTAGCCGCCGGGGCCACTCTACTCAGATTAGCGCCGTGGCAGGCCACGATCTATAAGCTGGAGTAATCCGTTTAGACCTTCAGCATCCAATTGAAACCGATGATTTGTGTGCATGGGATAAAAAAATAGTCTGGCGCATAACTCATATTCCGGGAAAGCGCTCCGAATAGCTTTCGTTGCCAAACTGGCATCTCCTTGCCTGTATACTCAACAATCATCTCACGCGGTAACACGAAAAACGTGTCGTTATTGTCAAGGACACAGCCCATCCTTTTCGAGGCCTCCATGAGAATTTTTGGAGCATCGGGGCCCTGCATGTAACCGTGATAGGAAATGACGTGCCAGAGGGAAGGCGCGAGAGGGGCAACTTCCAGACGTTCCTCCATCTTTACGTGGCTCTCGGCGGTTCCGACAAGGCTTAACAGAATTACTTTCTCACGCAGGCATCCGCTTCGGCGCATCCACTCGAAGCACCGTGCGATGGCATAGCGTGGCTCCGGGTTTGAAGTGATAATGACGCACGTCCCTGGCACCCGTAGAATGCGAGCCGAGGAAAGCTCTGCCTGGAGCGCCTTCGTTGAGCATGGACTTGATAGCATCTGTGCTCGGATAAGGGCTCTGCCCTTGTGCCACGTCAGCATAACCGTCATGAGGATGCAGGCGATGGCTATGGGGAACCAGCCGCCCTCAGCAAATTTAACCAGCGACGAGAGAAAGAACGGTAGCTCCAAACACAGTAGAACAGTTGTGACACTCCATCCGATCCAGGGTGGATGCCGCCAGACCCGTACTACGACAAGCCCAAAAGCGATTGACGTGATTACCATGGTTCCCGTCACCGCCAAGCCGTAAGCTGCTGCGAGATTCGCGCTGGAACGGAAGGCGACGACAAGCAAAAGGCAAGCCACTGCGAGATGCCAATTGATAACAGGCAAATAGACTTGGCCGTGCTGCTTCCTGCTCGTGTGCTGGACGAGGAACCGGGGAAGCAAGCCCAAATCGCGGGCCTGTGTGGTCAATGAAAAGACACCTGAAATCAGGGCCTGGGAAGCGATGATCGTCGCAAGAGTGCCCAGAATGACTAGAAGCAAGGTCGCAATTCCTTGCGGAACCATTCGAAAAAAGAGACTTCCTTCACGTGCTGTGCCAGGATGGCGGATCGCTATAGCCGCAAGCCCTAGATAATTCAAAATCAGAGACGGCAGAACGATACAGTGCCAAGCCCGAGAGACAGCACGGCGTCCAAAGTGTCCCATATCCGCGTACAATGCCTCCACCCCGGTAACAGCCAGTACAACCCCTGCCAGCACAAAGGCCGTTCGTGGTCCTCCATGGAAAATCGCGCCAAGCGCGCGTCTAGGATCCAACGCGGCAAAGACTTCTGGCGCCTGTAGAATCTGCACCAGGCCGCCGACCCCAAGGGTGATGAACCAGAAGAGCATAATTCCGCCGAAGAATGCGCCCAAGGGCCCAGTACCGATACGCTGCACGGCAAAAAGTAGGAGAAGAATTACCAACGTAATGGGAAGTACAAACGCGGTCAGTTGCGGAGCGAAATCTTTCAAACCTTCGACTGCACTTAGGACAGAGATAGCGGGAGTAATACAACCATCCCCGTAAATAAGTGCGGCGCCGAACATGAGTAATAGCATAAAAAAAGGCAACCGGAGTCGACGGGACGGAGGGTCTTTGCCTGCGAGAAGGGCTAACAGTGCAAAGATGCCACCTTCCCCCTTGTAGTCCGCGGACATGACGAGAAGGACATACTTGCACGTAACAATAGCAAGAAGGCTCCATAGAATAAGAGAAGCTGCATCGAGAGCAGCTTCCGGAACGGTGTCAGGGGAAGCATTTAGCGCTGCTTGAAAAGCGTAAAGCGGACTAGTGCCTATGTCTCCAAAGACGACGCCAAGAGCCGAAACCACAAGACCCCAGCGAGGAGAGGCAGAGGTTTTCATCTTGCCTTTGCTATTAACCCGGACGTTGAGTTTCTTTGTTTACCAGCGCAGCGGCGAAGACTCGAGTAAAATGTGTGATTCATCCGAAAGCAAAGATTTTACAGAGTAAAGCGGCTGTTGGTTGTAATTGTTTTAACCGTTTTTTCTGAGTATACCGTTACCGGCTCCGCATCTCCTTGTAACGAGAGCTGCAGGGTGGTCGGCCCTATGACAGTTAGGAGCCATGTTGGAATTCCTAAAGACAAATATTACCAGGGACCAATCCAAGGACACTGGAATGGCCATGACGCTCATTTTGTTGCTATTGAACCGCTGGTTCAGGCACGACGCGTGGCTCATGGGAGCTCTCGCAGCACTGGTGATTGCCATGGCAGTACCACAGGTCTACCGGCCTTTAGCCGTGGTCTGGTTTGGCCTGTCTCATCTTATCGGGATGTTTATGTCCAGAATCGTTCTCTCCGCTGTCTTCTTTGGCGTAGTGATGCCCATCGGATTGCTACAAAGGCTTTACGGGAAAGACCCTTTGAATCTGAAGGCATTCAAGGCCGGCAGTACCTCGGTAATGAAAGAGAGAAATCATCGCTTTGTGGCAGCAGATCTTGAAAAACCGTATTAAGCGAAAGAGCTACCCATGGAATTCCTTAAGGATCTTTGGTGTTTTCTAAAAATCCGAAAGAAGTTTTGGCTCTTACCGTTAATCTTGGTTCTTCTTTTGTTCGGGGTTCTAACGGTATTTGTCGGCAGCTCGGCGATCGCGCCGTTTATTTATTCGCTGTTCTAACATGCATCAAAGTTGGGAGGCCTGGAGTGACAGCGACATCGACTGAAACTCGGGAAGCCGTTCTGGGGATCTCAGCCTTCTATCACGACAGCGCTGCGACCATTTTGGTTGACGGGAGGATCGTGGCCGCGGCCCAAGAAGAGCGGTTTACCAGGAAGAAACACGATTCGTCCTTTCCGATCAACGCGTGCCGATTCGTGCTCGATGAAGCAGGGATTAAGTTCGAAGATCTCCGCGCGGTCGCGTTCTACGATAAACCTTTTCTGAAGTTCGAACGCCTACTGGAGACCTATCACGCCTTCGTTCCCAAAGGCTTTGCGAGCTTTGTTTCGGCCGTGCCTGTCTGGATCAAGGAAAAGCTCTTCATGAAACGCTCGATTTCCGGGTATCTGGCGGAACTGGGCGGCGGCACGGTGCCCATGTATTTTCCGGAACACCATCTATCCCATGCGGCGAGTGCGTTCTATCCGTCACCCTTTGCAGAAGCTGCTATCGTTACCATCGATGGTGTCGGCGAATGGGCCACAACGACGACAGGATTCGGTCAGGGGTCGGAGATATCGATTTTGAAGGAGCTGCAATTTCCCCATTCGGTCGGGTTACTCTATTCGGCATTCACTTACTACACGGGATTCGTCGTCAATAGCGGTGAATACAAACTGATGGGCTTGGCTCCGTATGGCAACCCCTCATCCGCGCGCACACTGGATTTTCGCGAAAAGATTACCACCGACCTTGTCGATATTCGCGAAGACGGTTCCATCGTGCTCAACATGGATTGGTTCGATTACGCCACTGGATTGACGATGGTTAAAGAAGAGAAATGGCAAAAACTCTTCGGAATTCCGCGGCGAAATGCGGAGACAGAAATTACGCAGGCTTACATGGATATGGCGCTGGCCATCCAACTAGTTACGGAAGAGATCGTACTTAGGCTTGCGCGAACCGCTAAGGAGCTAACTGGAAGCAAAAATCTGGTGTTGGCCGGCGGCGTCGCGCTTAACTGTGTGGCCAACGGTAAGATTCTTAAGGCCGGGTTTTTCGATGATCTCTGGATCCAACCTGCGGCAGGCGACGCTGGTGGGGCACTGGGAGCAGCCTACGCTGTCTGGTACATCCGCGATGGCCACCAAAGGCGCATAACCCCGCGCTGCGACGCCATGAGCGGAGCCTACCTCGGGCCTGAGTTCTCCAATAAAGATATTCGACGGACTATCGAGAAGTATGGCGCGATTGCCCGCTACGTTGATGACTTCCAGGAATTGGCCGCTGAGGTAGCCGGGAAGCTTGCCGAAGGCAGCGTGGTGGCCTGGTTTCAAGGTCGAATGGAGTTCGGACCGCGCGCGCTGGGCAATCGCAGTATCCTCGGTGATGCCAGAAACCCAGAAATGCAGAAAAAGATTAATCTCAAGATTAAGTATCGCGAGGGTTTCAGGCCATTTGCTCCATCCGTGCTGGCAGAGGACCTCGAGGAGCTCTTCGAGTTGGACCGGCAATCGCCGTACATGTTATTGGTAACGACAATAAGGGTAGACAAACAAATTCCTGTCCCGGCAGGATTCGAAGAAAAGGGACTTTACGAACGGCTTTATTTCCCGCGATCTGACCTTCCCGCGATAACTCACATCGACTATTCGGCTCGAATTCAAAGTGTTAGTCGAGAAACCAATCCTCGGTACTGGAGATTAATCCAGGAATTCAAGAAGCTCACTGGTTATGGCGTAATTGTGAACACCAGCTTCAATGTACGGGGTGAGCCGATAGTCTGTGGTCCCGAAGATGCGTATCGCTGCTTCATGCGCACCGAAATTGATTACCTGGTCCTTGGTGATTATGTCCTGGATAAGAAGGATCAACCTAGAGCGATCGATGGGGAAGAACAGCCGGTACAGTTCCCGCTCGATTGACGATCTCAAACGCAAACCCGTTCCAACCAACCGATGCCTAAATCCGCTAAGTCAATGTCGGTTCTACGATTGATAGGCATTAACCTGGTGGTTTTCCTACTACTTTATGCAATCGTCGAGCTGTTATATAGTGGCTATCGCTATCTCACGGGTGGCTCACCAGATTCGTTTTCTGTTTTTGAACATCCGGGTCAGACAATCAAGTTCGATCCGGTTCGCGGCTATTATCTCACGCGAACACCGTCACGCATAGCTCGGGTAAACTTTGGGAAGATTGAGTACCAAGGGTCATATCAAGGCAACGCGCAAGGTTTTGCCGATCGCGATGATTTCAATATTAAACGGTCCTCAGCCAACGAACGTCGAATTGCGGTTTTTGGGGACTCGTTCGCGGCGGCAATTATGGAGCCTCTCAACTCGCCCAACTGGCCGGACCGGGTGGAAGATCTATGCCAGGTGAACGGAAGCAGGCGTCTGGAATTGCTCAATTTTTCTTTGGATGGTGCTGGGCTGGCTAATTGGGCGAGCATTCTCCGCAACGTCGTCGTGAAGGATCAATACGATCTTGACGGGCTCCTCTTTGCGGTTGCTTGGGACGATCTTGATCGAACGTTTGCTTTCTTCGATCAAGTCGATTCGAATAGATTCCTGCACGCCGTAGCGCCCACCTGGGATATCGCTGCCCAGCCGAAGACTAGGGGTGAGGCGCTCGATCTTTTCGAAAAGGACCCCGATCCCGCACATCGGTATGTGTTATCAACTGAAGAGTACGACGCGTTTTTAACTGGAAACTGGAAACCCAGACAATGGTCGTTTCGACTTTCCGAGTCAGTCGCAGGAATGCTTCGCGGTGGGCCACCAAGAAGGAATCCCCGCGAAGAGTTCGAGCCCGGACAGGTCGCGCTTATAGAGCAGATCCAGCAGATTGCTAAAGAGCACTCATGGCCAATCGCGGTAGTCTATGTTCCCAATCGAGAAGAACTGCTTGGTTCGACGGGAGACCCTAACATCGAAAAATGTAGGAAGTTTTCAGAAACACTGGGCGGCACCTTCTTTGATGGGCGGGAAGCATTCCAAGGACTCAGCCATCAGCAGATAAAGGACGACTGGTTCCCGATCGATGCCCATTGGAATCGGGGAGGGTCTGACCAGTTTGCCGGCTTTATGGTCTCCAAGATACAGGGTTGGCTCGCGGTTTCTCCGGAGAACCGAGCAAACTCTTCAACGAGCGGCGGTGAATGGGGCATAGCCTCTCGATTTGGGGCCCGGAAGATTATGGCACGCCGTTGAACGGAATGGTTGACGATTTTAATCAGGAACTAGGGCAATTCCCACGTTCAGTTCTATGAACGATCAGCTTCCGCTATGCGACATTACTTTTCGGACGGCGCGAGCACCACAGCGGCTTCCGTAGTTAGCATCAGGAAGGTGAAGGTCTCCTGAAAGTACAGCCTGACAGCGGTCTCGGAATGGCTCAGGTAACCGATGGAAATGTCCTGGCCGATGTGTAACGCGAAATCACCGCCGCGAGTGGTAAGTACGAAGCCTCCTTTGATGGCTGGGGCCCAAACAATCTCTCCGTCGACCAGGGGGCGGATGTGCTTCAAGACCGGATATCCGTCGTCGCTACCTCCGCCAATTGCTGTGTATGGCTCCGAGCCGAGTACGAGAGCATAGGGGCCATTGACACCCGCGAGGCGCAATTCGCTCACGGCCTTTGCCACCGTGTCCGGATAACCCTTGATATCGGTGGGGAGGGTTAAAACCGGGTTGCTGGCGCCTTGCTGAATACCCTGAATTTGAGCCGGCGCATAACCCTCGAAAACCGCGCCATCTTCCGCGAATGCGATTTTGCGCGCTGCGTCCTTTAATGGTGACCAGTCTGAATCGTTGGCGCCGCGTTCCACATCGTCAATAGCCGCGCGCGTGAGTTCGAACGGAACGCGGAATTCCACGATTGCCTTTACTTCGCGTTCCGCTGCTTGGATCCCATCACCCGGCGCCTCGATCTGCCGGAGGTGGCCCGTGCCCACCGCCGGGAAGTCGGAGCCTTTCGGACCCAGCACATCCACGAGGCGTCGTGCCGCCAAGTGGCGCTTAAGGGTGCGAGAGGCTTCCTCTTCGATTTGTGCCCAGGCCCCGTCCGAGATAGGGGCAAGCTCCCGATGTAGATTATTCATGTCTTTCCTCTTTCTTCAGCGAGCCAATATTAAGTGAACCATCCGGTCGCGATGGCTGTGATTTGGAGTCGGCCTCACTCCCGTTTTCATTCGAAGTCAGGTTAGCGGTCCATGGGGCTGCTACGTCGGGCACGATGTTTTCTAAGAACGTTGCCGATGGCACAAAAAAGAGCGTGCCCGTAACCGCGCGGCTGTAGTCCAGGAGCCGGTCATAGTTCCCCGGCGGTCGACCGACAAACATGTTCACGAGCATCTGCTCGATCGTGCGTGGAGACTTAGCATAGCCGATGAAATAGGTGCCGAATTCTCCTTTGCCCACTTCGCCGAACGGCATGTTGTCACGCACGATCTCTAGCTCTTTTCCATCTTCCTCAATCGACGTCAACGCATTGTGCGCTGAGCTTGGTTTCACCGCATCGTCGAGTTCGATATCGGAGAGTTTTTTTCTACCGATAATTCTCTCTTGTTCTTCAACGGGCAGAGCGTTCCACCCCTGGAGGTCGTGAAAGTACTTCTGCACGATCACGTAGCTCCCACCAGCAAAGGCAGGATCCTCCTCGCCGATAATGGTAGCGTCGATAGCGCCTTCTTCCACCGGGTTCTCCGTCCCATCAACAAAACCGATCAAGTCGCGGTCATCGAAGTAGTTGAAGCCGTGCACCTCGTCGACCGGGGAGACTGCCCCGCTGAGCCGCGACATAATCTGGGTCGCCAGTTCGAAGCACAGGTCCATTCGTTTGGAGCGGATATGAAAGAGAATGTCGCCCGGCGTTGCGACGGCGTGGTGCCGGCCACGGATCTCACGGAACGGGTGCAATTCTTTCGGCTTCGGTACTCCGAAGACCCGGTCCCATGCATCGGAACCAAACGCCATGACACACGACAGTTGACCTTGGAGGTCCCGGAAGCCAACGGCGCGGAGAAGAGCTGCCAGATCACCACACAGGGCCCGCACTGCGGTCTCACATTCCGGTCCCGGGTTGATGCTGACGACAAGAAAGATGGCAGCGCGCGTGAGCCCTGCGACGACGGGTTGTGGAGTAACGGATGGCATGCGTTTCTCGTTGCTTGATCTACTCAGGTCTCGTTACTCAATCCAGCTCTCGAAAGGCGTGACCGGTACTTTCGATGTTCCTAACAAGGTCCGCCGGTAAGTCGACGTCGTTCGCGGAGCCGTCGTATAACCATTCGTTGGCATCGGCCAAATCAGGGAGGCCGGCTCCTTTACGCACGTAGAGACCTATCGACGGCTTTTTTGGATTGATGTAAAGGTCGTATTCCTGCATTGAGGTGTCTCGTTTTCAAGCTTCGACATCAGACGCTATTGCCGAAACGAACTTTTCGAGGAGGTGACACCCGCCATGATCTTCCAGGGAGCTGGTTGTCGCCAGCGGCAAAGCAACTTTTTTTTTGGGTGACCTAGAGTCTTGATCCTCGAAGGCAGCGAACCCTCTGAACGCGGGCATGGACAGATGCGTCGGCGCCTGCTGGACGACGTCACACCGCATGGGCGGGAAAACCACCGCAGATGAACGCGGATTTAAAAAGGGGCTTGCTGCGGATCAGACCAAACCTCGCTCATGCGAAAGGAACCCATTCGACGCGCCTTCAGCTTGCTCAGGGCGAGCCTTTCACTGCTTGCTGCTGATGGTTTTCTGATTGCTGGTTGGTGATTGCTCGCCTGCCCGCGAGACTTGCCTGAGTGGATCGATGATCTGCGCTCGAACCAGAGAGTCGGGAAAAGCGATCGTCAGCTCGACCATTGCACCTCTCGACCAGTCGCGGTCAGGTCCACCGCCGTCAAAGAGGAGGTTGCCGACCGAATAAAATACGGGATGGCCGTGAACCGATTCGTGATCGAGAAGATGGTGTGGCCCCGACCCGATGACAATGCTAGCGCCGGCATCAATCCAATCGGCGGCTCTTTTCCGGCAAAGCGCTCGGCCAGCCTCAGCATCCCAATGGCAAAGGACGATGCAAAACTGACCGGCGCCAGACGCCTCACTGATGTTTTGCTGGAGTATGTCTGAATCCCAAGGGCAAATCCCGCTTTCACTTGCGCTGGCAATCGGAGAACAAAAGCTTGGATCTGCGCAACCGAACACGGCCACCCGAACTCGCTTACGCTCGAAGCGTGCCGGCGCGCAGGCAGTGGTTAGGTTCGAGCCGCCTCCAATCGGAGTTATGCCCGCCTTGTGCAAGCCTGAAATAGTTTGCTTAAAGCCACGCGGACCAAAATCACCGGTGTGATTGTTAGCCACTAACATGCCGGAGAAACCAGCCTTAGCGATCAACGGCGCCGCTTCCAGTGGGGCCTGGAAACAGTAAGGTTTAGATTCAGGAGCAAGATTAGGAGCGCAGAGGCTGCATTCCAGATTAGCAA
Source organism: Verrucomicrobiota bacterium (assembly GCA_019239825.1). Classification (GTDB taxonomy): domain Bacteria; phylum Verrucomicrobiota; class Verrucomicrobiia; order Chthoniobacterales; family JAFAMB01; genus JAFAVN01. The sequence goes on from JAFAZK010000156.1 coordinate 30,854, forward strand.
AGGCTAGATCTGCCCGGTGGTTAGCCTCACTGCACGGCCGCAAAACGTCTGAGCCGGCTAGAATTCTCTTTTTAATGGTTCTGCCGAGCATGACATCACCACCGAGGACCACCCGAATTGCCTGCTCCGGCCGAGGCACACTCAAGACCGAGAAGCGACGTCTGGCTTTGGTTAGTTTCGCCAAAGGCACAATCTCAGGGCGTCCCTCCAATTGGTGAACCACCAAGTCGTTCAATCCGAGCCAGCCCGGACGCTCGGTACGCCAAACCGCCGCCACATGGTTGTCAAAAATAATAACAATACCGCTTTTAAGATCATCTGTTTGAACCGGGGTTAATTGCTCAGGATTCGTAACGGATTGGTCGAGATCGACTCTCGCCAGAAGATTGAGCCGTGGGATCAGGTGCTTAGCGTCCGACCATGGAATCTGCCAACCACATTGGCGTAAGCCGTAGATGATAAAATTGGCACAATCTGCGCCCAGCTTGAGTTCGGGTCCGGTGGCTCCCAAACGGGCCAAGCTGCTGCCAAAAAAGAGATAAGGAAGGTTGAATTCGGAAGAGATTGCTTCTTGAAATGGTGAAGCGTCGTCGGCAACACTGATCAGTCGAACCGCCTTGGAGACGAAGACTCCTGCAGTCGTTTCAATCTGGGCAAAGACCTCGGCAACGCCATAGCCGGTTTTTGGATCGAAAGCACCGAGAAGCGATGAGCCTTGTAAGACCGATTCATCAGACAATAACGCTGGCTCGCGATAGATCCAACGCGATGCCCGTTCCGCAAACTCGAACTCTTCAACGCTAAGGTTGTAACTGTCGGCGGTGGAACGGAGACAATACCAGCGGATACTTTTAGTGTCCGGTGGAACCGCTGTGGCTAAGCTGAAGCTGGCTAGCTCGGCATGCTTGATCGTGACAGAAGGCGGCACGGAGCGATTGCGAGCGCGGATCTCAGGCGCATTCGGGACCGGCACACTTAAGAATTGACGCCAACGGTCCGGCTGATCCGTTACGTTGAGCCGCTCCGCCTGACAGACCAAACAGTTCCGCGTGCTTTCACCTAGTTGTTCCAGGGAAAGTCTGGGAATGGGTTGGTTGTCCTTCCTTAACTGATTTGCCCGATTGGAGGTGTCGACGCCGGTCTTCGCGAATGGCTCGAATTCAATGTCGGCATTCGCAACTCGGCAAGAATATTCCACCGCTAAAGCCAGTAGCTGATCGGCTTGCCGGGCATCTCGCAGATAGGGAGTCGAGATTGAAAAGGTAACGGCCGCGAGATTTTTGATAGTTAACACCAGAAGGAAGATCTCTTTAAACCGCTGCTCAAGATCCGTGTCCTGAGTATTGGCAAAGAAATCGAGATCGATTGAGACAACAATCGGTTGCTCGGGTCGATCCAAGGCAGATAGTTGAACCTTTAGCCGGTTCAAATCAGTAACGCTGTAGCTATGGGATAAATTCTTTTCCAGCCGCGGACAGACTTCCTCATGGCCGTCTAAGAAAAGGCGGCATTCGTTTTCGAGATGAAAAATTTGGGCGGGCTGGAGAGTATAAGGTGGCACCCAGATAACTTGCGCCAATGGGCGTGGCATCAGCGGCTCGATCCAGTTGTAACATTGGATCTTCCCGGATTCTCGCCATCCCTGAAATAACGCCTCTTTGGTGGGCAAACCGTTGGCCGATCGGATTGCTGCCCGAATAGCATCTGAATTGAAAATCGCCGACGCATCGGAGTGCGCATCGAACAGGAGAAACGTGTGCGGGCGATCCAGATCGAGGTGTTCAGCTAAGAAGTAAAACGAACCCGCATGAGAGTCTTCAATGTAAATTGGTAACTCGGAGGAGCTCGCCAAGGCCTGACTGAATCCGGCGCCGGCCATGGCGGCGATCACCCAGCCACGAACTAAACGGCCGATCATCTGGCCGGATGGACCTCCGGCTCTTTGGTGAGATTGCGCAAAAGTCGGATTCGAGTGATGCAGGTATCCTGATACTTGGCGCCGGGGTAAACCTGGCGAATCGTTAAGCGGATAGTTCGCACCAGGTCTGTGGTTTCAGGTAGCTTAATATTGAATGGATCCATTTGATCGGGCAATTCGACCGTGACCGGGTCACCGCCGTTAACGCTGAGATCAATTTTCTTGATCCGATTATTAGCCCGAAACAGAGAGTCTGAGGTAGCCAATCCATTGGTAATTTGAAGCATGTCTAACAAAACCGGAACCGCGGCATTCAGCTCAAGCCATTCGCCTTCTCCATTCCCCGTGACTCCTTCTGCCCAGCAACTGCTTGGGTCTACATCGCCGCTAAATTTATTGACATTGCCCGGCTTGTATCTATCTCCCTTCAGGCTAGAGGAGGCGGTGGCTTTGAAGTCGGTCAATTCAAATTGCCAGCGGTCTCCCGTCGAGCTGTATCGGCCGCCTTCCACCCGGTCGGCGCCGTCGCCCTGTACAGAGGGATAAGACTTGATTTCAGGAGAGGTTTCGATGGCGATATCGTCCGAAAACGTCGGCTTGAAATCAGCGAAATCCCAAATCCAGGTATCTTTGTCTGAGCGTTGAAATCGTCCTGGCTTGCCGCCCCGGATTTTTACGTCGTCTGGATTAACCGACCTTGCTCGAACCACGACATGGCCGTGCTTGATACGTCCAGCCCAGATCGCTGCCGTCGAGAAAAGATAAGTTAACGACTTGGGGTAAATATGCTCATCATCTGAAATGGTCTCAGTATATTCGCCATAAGGCGCCCGGTAACTAACGGTCAGTACTCGATGCTGCTTAGGAGCGAAGTCGAGCCTGAAGGTGTACCACCTGGGGATTTTGATATCCAGTTCCTCTTGGATTCCCTCGACCCTGGGTGCGTCGCCCCCCTTTACGCTGTAAGCGACGGGCTTGTCATCGGCCGTGATAACGAAATCGCTGAACACTGCGGTTTTTCCAGCATCTTGCTCATCATCCATTTCGCTTTTTAGAGCAACACACGGAAAAGCGGCCAATGTCGTCGTCGGACTTCCCGGATTAAAGAAGTCGTAGCGGACACGAACCGTCGCCGTCTGAGCAAATAGGTCGATCTTCAGATCTTCTGTCTGCATCTCCACATTTTGCAGATTCACTGGGGAAAACTTGTTACGAGCGACTTGGCCTGAGGTGGGATTGCCATGGATGTTGACTCCGGAGCCGTAGCCACCGCCGTTAGCGAGGCACAATGTAGACCAACTGGCCAGAACCAGGATTGAGCCGACTTTCATAAAACCTCTTATTTACTAAATCGGCTCGACTAGAACAACGCTAATGAGTTAAAGTGGGAAAACCTGCCTCGTATGCCGCTCCTAACGGGTGCCAAAATCGATTCGAAATCGCAAACAGAGTAACGACCGCTCCAGGTCGGCACCGAAGAATTCGTGCAGATAAAATACCTCCGGTTTGGTGGCCTCTATAAATGAAGTAGCGTGTAGAGCGCGATATGAATCTACTCATCAAACCCAAGAAGGACTCTCAAGAAATCGTCCAGGTAACCCCCGAGTCTGCCGCATGGGGTTATGTCAGCTTTTCCGCCTACCAATTGCCGCCCGGACAAACGCTCACGCTGACAGAAGATAGCAAAGAGCTTTGTGCGATCGTCTTGACCGGGACCGTCTCGGCTGAGGCCGGAGGTCAGAATTGGAAAGGGATCGGCGGACGTAAAAGCGTGTTTGACGATACCGCACCTTACGCGATTTACGCACCACCGCGCACCAAGCTCACGGTCACGGCCACGACAGAGACTGAGCTGGCCATTGGCGCTGCACCTGGCAAGGGCACGCTCCCAGCTCGTCTGATTGAGCCTGCCGATATGCGTAGACTCTCACGCGGCAAGGGCACCAATGTACGCCACGTCTGCGAAATCTTGCCGGAAAGCCAACCTGCTGAATCACTCTTAATTTTCGAAGTAATAACTCCGAGCTCACACTCTTCCAGCTATCCGCCGCACAAGCACGACATCGACAATCTGCCAACCGAAAGTCTGCTTGAAGAAACTTACTACCACCGCATCAATCCACCGCAGGGCTTCATCTTCCAGCGCGTCTATACAGACTCTCGCGACATCGATGAATCAATGGCGGTCGAAGATCGCGATGTCGTTCTTGTCCCTCGAGGCTATCATCCGGTGGTTGTTCCTCACGGTTATGAATCCTACTATCTCAATGTCATGGCGGGCCCGAAACGGATTTGGAAATTCCAGAACGACCCGGCACATGATTGGATCGTATCAGGAAGTTAATACAGCCAGAGGAACTCCCGAAATCAATGCCGGCGGTTCGCCCCAACCTTTCTCGGGTTTCGCTGGCGAGGCTGCGGATTGGGTGCTTTTTCAGGTTCCAGGCTGCGGGCTGGGGTCTTGCTCACCGTTTGGATTTAGCCCGCCACCTAGCAAACCAGACTCCCCCTAACGCGAGCAATCCTGCGGCCACACACGAAAAGACGATGGTAGGATCAACGTGGCTAAGCGATTGTAGAAAAGGGCCTATTGTCGGACTGTCCAGCAGGCTCGCTTGTCGGGCCAAGGGCGGTTGGAGGTGAGCGCTTGAGCCGATCTGCTCGAAAACTCGTTGCCACGAAGCGAAATCTTCTTTAGTCGAGTAGAAGCTGAGAGTGGCTAGCCCTTTGTCGGTTGGCATCATCACGTTCATGAACTTGACGTCTCCCGTGGTTACTTCCACCCATACGGCTCCGTCTTTCCAGGCGTAGCGCCCGAGTTGGGACCCACTCTTTTCAACACTTTGTCGAATGCTTTGCTCCATCCGCTGTAGCTGCCAATCAGCCATCCGGCTGCCGTTCTTGATGGTCACTAACAGATAGGGATAAGCAAGGTTATCGCCAGCCTTCGAACTTTGAGCGCCATAGACGTGATCAACGCTCGGGCCAAGAGCTGAAACTTTTCCTCGGAGCAGGCTTGGGGAAATCTCTTGCCAAGTGGAGGGCATTCTGAGTTCTAAACCTCCGGCATTCCAAAGCCAGGATTGCTCTTGCTGGGCCGAAGCACTTGCGGTTGCCATCAGCAAAGCCCAGCTCAGCATGCGCAGCGAGGCCAGATGCTGCTTAACCGATGGACGGTGATAACTCGTCGTGCCGGTCCTGGATGAAAGCGGCGACATGGGAAGGTTGGGCCTGAATATGGGTTCGATCGAGCAAATGAGCAGGAATGTTATCAGAACGTCCACTCTGTCATCAGCCTTTTTCGAAGTTGCTCGATCTCAGCGACAGCTTTTCTGATTTGCGGTTCGGGCGCGTTCCGGTGTAACTCGGCCGAAAGTTTGATCAGGTCCTCGTTCATTGCAGCAACGCGGCGCCCGAGCGCCTGAGCGGTCGCCAATAACAGACTTGTGGCCCAAGCTTCTCCGTGCTGCAAAGCATCGTGTAAGGCCGAGGCTGAGATTCGCCAAAGATGACTATCGGCGTCAGTCATTGCCGTTGCGGTTCGTGCCGTATCTGTTAGTGGGCCCATCTCGCCGAAGATGGCGCCCGCTTCGAGCTTAGCGAGTGTGCGTTCATCCTGTGTGCCTGCACCCAGTTTGATCAGGATCTTGCCGCTCAGGAGCAGGCAAATTGAATCCCCCGGATCACCTTGTCTAAACAAGATCTTTCCACTTGCCAGGCGAACCTCCTCGAGGCGAGTCGCCAAAATGTTAATCTGCTCGGCGTGGAGGGACTGAAAGCAACTGAAACGATGAGCTAGAGCGGGATCGATAGCGTTTTCCATAAGCGTATTCGCTAGACACCGCGGAGCATAGCGGCTTTGGCCACGCGTCCAAGCGCTACGATGTACGCAGCCGTCCGCCAACTCAGTTTACGCGACTGCACCAGACCGCGGACTGTGGTATAAGCAGCCGTCATGATTTGGCGAAGCCGATCATTGACCTCCTTCTCAGTCCAGCGAAGGCATTGCAGGTTTTGCGTCCATTCGAAATAACTCACTGTGACACCGCCAGCATTGGCTAGGATATCCGGAATGACCGTAATGCCGCGTTGCTCTAATATTTCGTCGGCCTCCGGAGAAGTTGGGGCGTTTGCCGCTTCGACGATCACTTTAGCGCGAACTTCGCGAGCCACATCACGATTCAATACACCACCCAGCGCCGCCGGTATCAGCACGTCCACGTCACAGGTCAGGAGTGCGTCATTGCTGATACGCGACACTCCGTCAGCTTGATAGTCTGCGAGGAGACGACGACTACGGGCGAACTCGACCAGGGCAGGAATGTCTAGACCATCTCGGTTCAAAATTCCACCAGACACATCGCTGACCGCAACCACTTTCGCCCTACGTTGGTGGGCAGAAAGGGCGGCGAACAAACCGACGTTGCCAAAACCTTGGATCGATATGGTCGCATTTTGGAGACTTTTACCGATGTCCTGAAGAAAACTCTCAGTGATACAGATAACGCCATAGCCGGTGGCGGCTTCGCGCCCTTCGCTCCCGTGGAGTTCCACCGGCTTGCCCGTGACGACCGCAGGAGAGAACCCGTGCAGCCTGGAATATTGATCCATGATCCAGGCCATCACTTGAGCATTTGTGTTCACATCAGGAGCTGGAATATCACGCTGAGGCCCGATTTCCTGGCTAATCCGTTCGATGAACTTTCGGGTGACGCGTTCCAGTTCGCCCTGCGACAGTTGTGACGGATCGCAGGCCACACCGCCTTTCGCGCCGCCAAATGGCACATTGACCACGGCAGTCTTCCAAGTCATCAGCGCCGCCAATGCCCGCACATCCTCTGGGTCCAACGCTGGATGGAAGCGCAGACCTCCTTTGGTCGGTCCTCGGGCTGAATTGTGCTGGAAACGGTAGCCACTAAACACAGCCAGTTCGCCGTTGTCCCGTTCGATGGGAACACTGACATGATGCTCGGCCTCAAGGGAGAGCAATAACTTCTCGACATGTGGCCCCAGCTTCATGATCGCGGAGGCCCTACTCAGGTAATAATTGGTGGCCTCAAACGCGTTCATGCCGAAGCCGGAGCGAGCGCCGGTAAACGGCGGATGGGCTCGAAGGATTTTGCCAAAATTTTCCACCGTGGGTAGCGGCTCGCGGTTCTTCCTTAGCCTGGTGCTTCGGGTGAGGGAGGCGCGCTTTAGTGCAGATCAGCAAATCGTTAGTCCGCGCCTCATACATTCCGTCGCCCTCAAGGCTTTGCATCTTCTGCAGGTACGGGAACTCGTCTTCGTTCATTGATGCGGCTATTGAGAGCCTCTCGTCTAACGGCCGCATCGTATAGCGCTCTGCTACAACGAGTTCAAGCTCAAATCCGGCACAAACAGGTGTTCCCCACGCGTTGGACGGTGCTAAAAGTAAGCCGTTTCATTGTGTAGCCGTTATGGTATCAAAAAGCGACTCATTTGACAGCCTGGTTATATGGAAGACGCAGCGGGGTCAGCCTCTTTTGAAAAGCAACGGACGGAGCCTGATTGGGTCCAACATGCAATTTGGTGGCATGTTTATCCATTGGGTTTCGTGGGAGCGGAAACGGTAGCGGAGGCTAAATCGAAATCTCACCGGATCAGGCACCTTATCGATTGGCTTGATTATGTCGTGGAACTCGGTATTTCCGGGATTCTCCTTGGGCCAATCTTTTCATCTTCTACCCACGGATATGACACGATCGACTACTTTGAGATCGATCCGAGGCTTGGTGATTGCGAGGACTTCTTGAAACTGGTGAAGGCTGCGAAAGACAGGGGACTTCGTGTCATCCTAGACGGTGTCTTTAACCATGTCGGCTCAGGGTTTCCAATCTTTCAACACGCTGTAGATGCGGGCGGAGATACACCCGAATCGAGATGGTTTCGGCGAAAACCCTCGGTAAATAACGTCGGTTTAGAAGCAGGATATGAAGATTTCGAGGGCCACCCTGATCTCATCGCTCTGAATCATGCGAATTCAGAGGTTGCCGAATTCGTAATACGGGTGATGTGCCACTGGTTAAGTACAGGGATAGACGGCTGGCGTCTCGATGCCGCTTACGCTGTGCCTACTGAATTCTGGGCCGAGGTCCTTCATCGGGTACGCGCGATTTTCCCAGAGGCCTATTTTGTTGGTGAAGTTATTCATGGTGACTACACGTCCGTGGTGAAGCGTGCAGGCCTGGATTCTGTAACCCAATATGAAGTATGGAAAGCGATCTGGAGTTCTATTAACGATCGGAATTTCTTTGAGCTGGGCTGGGCTCTGAATCGCCACAACGCGTGCCTGGAATCATTCATCCCTCTGACCTTTGTTGGCAATCATGATGTTACCAGGATAGCCAGTCAAATCCAAGACGTCCGGCACCTCGATCATGCAATGCTTATATTGCTAACGATCGGCGGAACGCCAAGCGTTTACTATGGTGACGAACAGGCTTACCGCGCAACTAAGGAACAGAGAGTCGGAGGCGACGATGCCATTAGGCCGGCATTCCCTGAAGAGGGACGTGAGGCGTTGGCTCCGGCTGGCTGGGAAATGTACCGTCTCCACCAGCAATTGATCGGTCTGCGACGTCGCAATGCGTGGCTTCACGGAGCGAAAACTCACATCATCCAGCTGGGCAATACACAGTTGGCCTACCAGTCCGTCTGGCAAAATCAGCGAATTGTCGTCGCACTCAACCTGGACGATAAGCCTATGGCGTTTTCGTTCTCTCAGGTGAAAAACCTGCTTCTCGGAGAAGGCACCATTCAGCACGACAGTCATCTCGCTATCCCTCCGAACCGTTGGGCGGTTTTTGCCTGACATGACATAAATTCCAAATCCGGCACAATGGATTATTTCTGCCGGTGCAGTGGAACTACCTTCTTTGGTTCCGATACGGAGAGAAATGACCGTCGCCCGGGGTCACGATAGAGTTCTGCATTTGGGGATGAGCTTGAAGTTCTCCCGACGTTTACCTCTTCGGCCCGAAGCGAAACTCCTAGATTCTGGCTCCTGGCTCCTTCTATTTAAGTAGCGACACGCCGGTAGCATCTCTTCGCATTGTCATCTTAATGCGACGTGCTTGGCTCAAAGCCGTGATGCGAGCTAACCTTGCTAACCGTCCCGCCGACAATATTTTTGAGTAATGCGACCCCTTCGGTATTCCATCAACGTCACCTTGGACGGGTGCTACGATCATCGGGTAATGCTCGCGGACGAAGACTTACATCGTCACGCGGTTGAGAATCTAGCCCAGGCCGATGCGCTCCTCTTTGGCCGGGTTACCTACGAAATGATGGAGGCAGCGTGGCGGTCACCGGCGCCGCCGGGAGCGAGGCCTGATTGGATGGAGCCTTTCGCCCGGACGATCGACGTGGCCAAGAAATACGTAGTGTCGAGCACCCTGGAGCGAGTTGATTGGAACGCCGAACTCGTGCGCGGGGATCTAGTGAAGGCTGTTCAGCAGCTCAAGCGAGAGCCGGGTAAAGGGTTGTTCGTGGGAGGCGTTAAGCTCGCGCTGGCGTTGGCGGAGCAAGGGTTGATAGATGAGTACGAGTTCGTGGTGCATCCCCGACTGCTGGGCCACGGACCGACGTTGTTCGCGGGGCTGTCGGAGGAGGTTGATTTAAGACTTGTGGGCCGGTTGGAGTTCGCCTCGGGGGCGGTCGCGATGCGGTATGAGCCGAGAAGATAGTCATTGGGCTGGCTGGCCCGAGCCGGCCGATTCATGGAACAACTCGGGAAGATCTAGGGGAAAATACTCCGATCCGGCGGTAGTTGAATCTTGGGCTTTCCTAAGGCGCCATTTGTAGAAGGACCATCTAACGGGAATTGAATTGGTTCGTTCTGGTCTTACCTCGGTCAAGGTGATTCTTGAGCCGTAAGGGTCCATCGTGCCTACTGTGGAGAAGCAATAGCCTGTGTTCAATCCAGCGAACGCCAATATAGAACGAATCCCATCTCTTATCGAATTATGAGTTATTCTAACCTCACACTACTTGATGGTCGAATTGCCATTGTCACTGGAGGGGCAAGAGGAATCGGACTGGAAACTGCGAAGGCCTTCAAAGACAACGGCGCCACCGTGGTCACCGTCGATATCAATCGGGAAACCGGAATAAAGGCCGCGCTGGAGTTAGGAATCGATTTCATTCAGGCTGACCTGACGCAGTCAAGCCAAGTTAGAGAGCTGGCGGCCGAGGTCCGCTCAAAACATGGACGGATCGATATCGCATTCAACAACGCCGGGATTGCCGTGAGCCTAGACTCTGAAAGCTGCTCCGATGAAGATTGGCACAGAGTCATTAACATCAATTTGCACGCGGTATTTTATTGTTGCCGGGAGTTCGGCAAGGTGATGCTTGAACAGGGGAAGGGGAGTATTATCAACACTGCTTCGATGTCAGGCGTAATCTCGAATGCGCCGCAACCGCAAGCTGCCTATAACGTATCAAAAGCAGGAGTGATCATGTTGACAAAGTCGTTGGCCGGCGAATGGGCTAAGCGTGGCGTTCGCGTGAATAGTATCTCGCCCGGCTATGTAGGCACAGACATGACTAAGCCGGGAATGTTAAACCCCGACTGGTACCCAACCTGGATGCAATTCACGCCCATGGGCCGTGTCGGTGAACCGTGGGAGATTGCTCCGGCCGTAGTCTTTTTAGCCTCGGACGCCAGCAGTTATTGCACGGGCAGCAACTTGGTTATGGACGGCGGTTATACGGCATGGTGATGTATATCCAGCTTCCGAATCCATCGATTAAATGAGCGAAAGCCACCATAGCAACAACCGCATGAAAGGATTGGAAAAAGGCCCTATTCTCGTGACCGGGGCGAGCGGCGGCATAGGCGCCGCCACGGTGAGACAACTCGTGACCGCAGGCGCAGAAGTCGTCGCCAGCGGCCGCAATTTGGAGCAACTCAAATCGCTGTCCCACGCCACGGGCTGCCGCACGCTGCCATTCGACCTGACCTCGGAGGATAGCGTTCGCGAGGCCCTGGAGAATCTCGATGTCTACGGGGTGGTAAACTGTGGAGGCTTCGGCGGCGAAATCGCCACACCGATGGACACGGACATCTCCGTTTTCGACAAGGTAATCTCTATCAACGCACGTGGTGCGCTTCTCGTGACAAAATATACGTCGATTTCGATGATCCGATTGGGGAAGGGGGGCGCAATCGTCAACGTGTCCAGCCAAGCATCTCTCGTCGCGCTTCATGGACATATCTCCTACGGCTCTTCGAAAGCAGCGCTGGATAACATTACGCGGGTTTCTGCCCTCGAACTTGGCCGATATGGAATACGGGTGAACAGCGTCAACCCGACCGTCGTCATGACGGAAATGTCTGCGTTCTATTGGGGACGTCCGGAAATCGGCGATCCGTTCCTGGCCAGCATGCCTCTTGGGAGGTGGGCCACGGAAGATGAGATCGCGGCCCCGATCGTGTTCCTGCTGAGCGATGGCGCTTCGATGATCACCGGCGTCAGTCTGCCCATCGACGGTGGATTCACGGCGGCGTGAGCTAAAGCATAGCAGACAGCTCGCCGCTCAAACAATTTGATGAGATCCCAAGGGCCCGAAGGACGAGCCGATCATTCCAGTCAGCCAATAAAAACTGATGCCGGCCAGCAACTGGTCGAGCGTAAATACGGTTTCGAGATTGCCGGGCGGATTCGTATCCTGCTTAGCCAGATAAACGGAAGATCGGTTTCCGGCCTGAGCAGATCACGCCGGTACGCTGCTACCACAGCGTGATGCCGACGCTCCGGTTGCAGCCATTACCTGTAATAACTTTTCCTAGATCTGAGCTTCGATAGCTGCCTTATCGATCACCGACCAAACGCGCCGAATTTGTTCCCGCTCAAATTCGTAGAATACGTTCTCGGTAAAGGAAACTCTCTTCCCGTTTACATCGAGGCCAAGGAACTTTTGCCTCGGTGAACAGTCGAAGGTGAGCCGGCTGGCTACATAAGACGAATCAGCAACTAACAGTTGAATATTGAAATGAAGATCGGGGATTTCAGAAAAGTCCTTCTCCAGCAGGCGGCGATAACCTGCTAACCCGATCTGCTGAGCGTTGTATTGGACTTGACTATGTACGAACTGGTTCAGCCTCGGTAAGTCTCGCTCATTGAGACAATCGATATAGTCTCGATAAATGGCGGACAGCTCGGTTTTAATCATGGTATCTGCTCCTCTACATTTTCGGTATGGTCACGATAGCCTGATAGGCCGGCATGGATTGCCTTGATGAAGACACTACGCCTAACATTTATCATGACAAGTAGACACTGTTTTGGTAGATACTATCAAAACAGGAAGTAAAGAGTTCTTGCGCGCGAAATCATCAAATTGGAAAACGGGCTGCTCTGTGGAAGCTGCGCTCTCGGTCATCGGGGGGATCTGGAAGCCCGTCATTCTGTTTCATCTATTGGAGCGCAAGATGCGCTTCGGAGAGCTCTCACGTTTGGTTCCCAATGCCACCCAAAGGATGCTGACTCTTCAGCTGAGAGAGCTGGAAGCAGATAAAGTGATCACTCGCCAGGTGTATCGTGAAGTTCCACCACGGGTAGAATATTCTCTGACTGAACTTGGTAAGACGCTGGAGCCGGTGCTTCTGAGCTTAAGAGACTGGGGCGATAAATATAAGTTCCGGAAAAATACCCGCGAATAGGACCGCCGCTTCAGCTTACTTTCGCGGCCGCACTCAGGACGCTTTTAAATTGCCAAAAGGCGATCTCACGATTGGGTCGAGTCTCTGCGGCCTGATTTTGATGATTTCGTGTAAACCATGGCGGGACGTAATCGGTAAAATCTAACCGATGCCGAGGCTACTATCGTTATGATGGTGGGATCTATCGCCAGCGGTACTAACGTAATGGGCGCTCACACTATTATTAGCTGAGATGATTGATTACGTTGACGTTGCTCCATCCATAAGCCATTCATAAATATGAGACCCGCACTTTATGCAAGCTGTGCAATAGGGTTGTTAGTCGGTGGCCTGGGTTGCGCCACCCAAGGCACTGGCGGGGGTGGGGCTGTCGCCAGCGCCGTAGTGACGGTTCAGTATACTAATCCACAGAGCTTCACGGATTTCCGTGTTCAAGGTCGCGATGTCCAGTACTCTACGTCGACCTTCACCGGGGAGGTCACGCGGACGCTGGAACCAGTGATGGCAAGTCAATTTCCCGGGTATAGGCTTACCCTGCAATTTACTAACATCGATCTGGCGGGGCAGCGCACCACGGGTCCCAGATCCGTGAGGGTGGTTCGCACGCGTCACCCTGCGCGCCTCTCCTTTAATTATGTGTTACAGGATAAATCGGGAAAGGCAGCAGCGAGCGGCTCGCGAACACTCGTTCAAACGTCAACGGCCCGCGGTCCCAGTGCTTCTGGCACGGTAGGTGCGGAAACCCAAATGTTGCAAAGGTGGTTACGCGGACTTTCGGTGACCCGATGAAGGAGAAGGCTCGTTAAGTGAGCCTGCTGCTTCAAGGTCAGGCAAATGGTCGAGCGCAGTTTTGACACTATTAGGCTTCCTTTACTCCTTTGAAGGGCTAGAGAGCGCTCTTCTCGCCTAACGGACGAGGCGATGGCGAAACTGCGGCTCGGCTGTGGAGCGTAGCGGACGGAACTCTCGGGTAACTTCCGATTGCCCCTTCGGCGGTGATGTTTGCCGCCACGGCGATCGTTAGATGATCACGGCTTTATGAGCGCCCAGTTATGACTGAATCGTCAACCTGGACTGCGTTAGGAAACGTTGCGTTCAGAAGGCTCTGGCTTGCAAACCTGCTCTCCGGCGCCGCGGTTGCGGCGCACGGCACAGCGGCCTTTTGGGTTTTGGACTCTCTGGGTAAATCAGACTCGACGCTGCTTCTTTCGCTGATGGCAACACTTTCGTCGCTACCTTTTTCTCTGTTCACGCTACCGGCTGGCGCTATGGCCGATCTGGTAGACCGGAAGTGGATGTTATGCGGAGTAAGCATCTGGCAAGCCGCCATCGCGATTGGGTTGGCGGTTCTGGGAGTTATGCACCTGCTGAGTCCTTACATTGTTCTGGCCAGCGCTTTCCTCTTCGGAGCCGGTTTTGCGTTTGGGTCGCCGGCCTCCGCAGCGGTTATCGCAGAAATGGTTCCGGCGAAAGACTTGCCCGGTGCGAATAATCTCGGAGGGCTGCAGATGAATATCAGCGGCATTGTTGGACCTGCCCTCGGCGGAATTTTGATTGGGCTGATTGGAGCAAACTCGATCTTCGCGTTGAACGGGATGGCTTTCCTTTTGGTTTTAGCGGCGATCCTGTGGTGGAAACGACCGAGGCCGCAATCGCACCTTCCACTCGAAAGCTTTTTTGAGTCGTTCACCACGGCGATTCGCTATGTGCGGTATACCCCAGGAATCAGGATCATTCTGGCACGGAACGCGTTATTCTCATTCTTCATTTCTATTATCTCGGCATTGATGCCGGTTGTGGGTCTGGAGGAGTTACATCTCGAGCCTGCCAGTCTGGGATTTTTGTTCACGAGCATGGCAATCGGCTCGGTCATCTCTTCCATTTTCATTATTCCATGGGCACGCTCCCGTTATTCACCCCAAAGGGTAACGACCTATGCAGATTCTGCTCTAGTTTTGATTTGCCTGCTGATGGCAATTATTCGCTGGTCGAAGATGTTCCTGGTGATCGCGGCACTGGCTGGTGTCGGATGGACCCTAGCATCAACGGAGCTCTGGATAGCAGGTCAGCGCGCCATGCCTGACTGGGCCCGTGGGCGCATGAACGCGACGATCATTATGGTCTCTCAAGGAGCAACCGCGCTGGGGAGTGCAGTCTGGGGAACCGCAGCTGCTAACTTCGGATTAGTTTCTCCTTTTCTGGCAGCAGCTGGTCTCTCAGTAATCGCCATGATCGTCACTCGCCTCCCTGCCTTTCGATTATCGATCGACTTCACGCAAGACTTGAATCTCGAATCCGCGCCGGTATCGATATTTTCCAATAATCCGGCTCGAGTGTTTGGACCGGAGGAGGGTCCGCTTTCCATTTTAACAGAGTTTCAGGTCGACGCGGATCGTCGAGATGATTTTTTCGATCTGACGAGCAAAGTTCGGCTGATCTACCTGCGGAACGGCGCCTATAGTTGGCATTTAAAAGGCGATTTAGCCCAACCGAATCACTTCGAGATGGAAGTTATTGTCCCATCTTGGACTCAGCATCTCCGCCAGCGCGAGCGCATGACTAAGGACGAAATGGAAATAATTCATGAACTCTATAGTCTGCATCGCGGCCCGGATGCACCGGAGGAATCGACCTCCCTTCATCTGGACAAGGAGGTTTTAGCCCGCAAGCCGCGATCTAGCGATTGAGGCCGCCGGATCGCCTCCAACTTGCGACGTCAACAGCAAATCATCCTTGCCCGCCGAGCACCAAACCGTTACAAGACGTGAAGGACGTCAATGCACACCAAAGACAGGGGTTGGCTAATCACCGGGGCCATTCTCTCCTTAATCGTGGGCTTTCTAGCTTTGAGCTCCCCGATTCTTTTTTCGTTTTTGATCGTGCGGCTGCTCGGGGTATTTGCCCTGGTGAGCGGCATCATCTCCTTATTGATTGCTATTTTCGGCAAAGATATCGCTGCTCGCGGGCTCAATGCTGTCTTTGCCCTGATTCGCATCGTCGCAGGCTTGGTTTTACTCTATTGTATCCCGTCGGGTTTGCGCATCCTTACCCTGGTCTTTGGAGCGTTTTTAATGGTTGAAGGCGTTTCGGCTATATTCGGCGCGTTCAAAATCCGGCGGCAAGCTGGCTGGCTTCTCCTGTTGCTCAACGGCATAGTCACGCTGGCGCTCGGCCTGATGGTCTACGCCCACTGGCCCACGGGTGCTGTCTGGATACTAGGTCTCTTTTTCGGTATCAGCTTAATTTGCCACGGTTTTGCACTGTTGGTGCTTGGTATCTCGGGTTCCAAAACGATCGGTTGAGCATGCGGTTATGAAACTAAGACTTTACGCAATCTGCGGGCTCGGAATTCTCATGGGGACTTTTGGGTGTGCTACTAGAAGCGAGCAGCCCGTCTCGAACGCTGCCCCGTCCGCGCCGGCCGTGGTCAGAATTGATTTTGTTAATCCGGGAGGATTTACCGACTTTCGCATCAACGGTAGAGACGCCCAGCGTTCATCGCCGATCTTTACTCGAGACGTGAGCAGCGCCCTCAGACCTGTGATGGCCAGACGATTTCCCGGCCATACGCTCAACTTGCGATATACCGACATCAATCTGTCCGGCCGTACTACATCCGGGTCCCCAGGGGTGAAGGTGGTTCCGACTCGTGGGGGGCGTTCTTGGCTCGCGTTCAACTATGTGCTGCAGAATCCATCCGGTCGGACAATAGCCAGTGGTTCACGAAGACTCGTTGCCAGAGAGCCTGTGTCGCCGTCCCAGAATCGTGCTCGTCCGGTGCAGATAGAAGCCGACTTGATGCGAACTTGGCTGCAAGGACTCAGAGTTCCCTAATGAACGGCTAACCAGAAGTTTTCAGTTTAGAATGCGGACTCTCCGGATCCCCTTGGTAAGCCGACAGGCTCCTAGGTTTTCCTCCGCCAGATCCGACGCACGGCTGGGTGCGGCGGCTCTCCTTCGACTTTCAACGTCTGAGTTAGAACGAGTGTATTTCCGCCATCGGCCAGTGTGCGAGTAATGGTAAGTTCAGCATTCTTGTTATCCCTAGTCCGAAACGCACTGATCGAGATCAGCTCTTTGCCGTGATTTGACCAGACGTTTCGAATTGTGTAGGACCCCGTTCTCTTCTCGGTCTTCGTCTCTGTGGCACCGTCCAACCGCAGCTGTTCAGTCCGAGAAAAGAAGGGTCCTCGGGTAGTGATCGTCAGAAGGTTCTTAGACTGGCGATACGTAGATTCAAGCTTCGTTGAACCTGCAAATATCAGCTCCAAAGCGGAAGCTCCCATACGCTTGAGTATTGCATCGGGGGAGTCCGATGTTTTGAGGTCGAGTACCCAGGTACCGCTGAAATCGACCAAGGCCAGACCGAATACACTCAAGCCGAGTAAAGTTATGAATGTTGCCAGGAACAGGCGCATGACTGCAAACGTTTCGATTGGGCTACTTCACTTGGCGCCGACGCATTCGCCAGAGCTCGAAATCAGTTACTTTGTGCTCCGTCCGCTTCTCCGCAATTCTCAGCCCCACCGATTGGATAAATGACAGTCTTGCACTCTGGTGTAGGAGGTACCCGGAGCGATTCAGCTGCAACGGCTTGAAAAGCAAAACTCGTTGCTCGGGACGGGCGGAGATTCTCGAGGAGGTCCGCTTTGAGACTCCTATGGCTACACGGCTTTGCTCAGCGCAGCCTTTAACCTGGCTTCGTCTTCGTTAGAGAGTGAAGTTTTTAGCACGCGGGGCTTGTAGGGCTCAATCTCGGCCAACACCTTGTCTTCGGTCACGTTTTTGACCAGGACAAAGAGCGCCGAAGAATTCACGGGAATCGTCTCACCGAGTTTCTTCACAAAATCATCATTGATTCCATAGTCCGTAAGGGAGCCTGACAACGCCCCGGCGCCAGCCCCGGCGGCCGCGCCGATTACCATGCCGGCGAGTGGATTTAGAAAAAGAATGCCCACCAGCGCACCCCACAAAGCTCCCATGCTACCGCCGCGTGCGGCCCCGAGCGCCGTCAGATTGACGGCCTGCTTGATATGAACTTTGCCATCTTTATCACGCTCGACCACGCAGGCATCTTCCAAGTCGATCAAATTCTCCTTTTGCAGCGAGCGGACTTTATTCAAAACCTCATCGGCCGTGTGAATGCCGTCAAAATCAAGTACAATCAGGGTGCTCATCGATTTCTCCTCACTTCAATCTCACAATCACGATGCGTCGCCCGCCAATGCGCAGAATGAGCCATTGCTGGTCCTTGCGAAAGGCAATTAGGGTACGACGCAACGCTGCTCAAGACCTGTCCTCGCACGCTACGCCTGATTAGCTCGTACCGGGGGGGAAGGGCAGGAGCAACGCAAAAGCTAAAATTGGAGGGGGGCTCCGTCAAGGTCTTACGCGATGTTTATGATAGGAAGTCCTCGGTAATCCAGCCTCAAGATGGGTCGCAGTGCCATGCGCGTCAGCTTAGCTTGACCAAGGGGTGTGCGGCTGCTTGGTAGCGGCGACTATCCAATGAGGCCGAACGGCGGGCTTTAAATCGTGATCGTATCGAAGCCGAAGGCGTGGCGGCTACCGGGGGGCTCGTGGCATCTCCTGTTAGGTAGACGCCGGCGGGTCGCGGCGTCCCGAGTCCAGAATTCATTTGATCTTTCATGGCGATGCGATGAAGGCTTCCGCATGGAGACCCGGAAACCGATTGTCGGGGTCTTTGATACTAAGCCCTACGACCGCGACTACCTTACCCGTGCCGTGGGATCGGGAGAAGTGGCTTGGCACTTTCACGACTTCCGGTTGGAGCCCGAAACCGCTCTCGCCGCGAAAGGGGCACAGGCCGTGTGCGTGTTTGTCAACGATGTTGTGAATCGCGAGGTCGTCGAAGGCCTAGCCGCCTCGGGCGTCGGCTTAGTTGCGCTACGTTGTGCGGGATTCAACAACGTGGATCTAACTGCTGTTAAGGAACTGGGCCTCGTCGTGACACGTGTACCGAGCTATTCCCCGCATGCCGTTGCCGAGCATGCCATCGCGCTCATTCTAGCGTTGAACCGTAAGATTTATCGCGCTTTTAACCGAGTCAGGGAGCTTAACTTTTCCCTGAACGGATTAGTGGGTTTCGACCTATACGGAAAGACGGCTGGTATTGTCGGTACCGGCAAAACGGGTCGAATCGTCGGTGAAATACTGCGCGGATTTCAAATGCGGGTGCTCGCTTCCGACCCTTATCCGAACCAAGAATGGGCTGCTAAAAACGGGATTACATATGTGGAAATGAGTACTCTGGTGAAAGAGAGTGACCTGATTTCCCTGCATGCGCCTTTGACGCCCCAGACCGATCGTATCATCAATGCCGAGACCTTGGCCCAGATGAAACCCGGAGTCATTCTCGTCAATGTTAGCCGCGGTCGCCTTGTTCATACCAAGGCCCTGATCAAAGCTTTGAAGAGCGGCCACGTCGGCGGCGTTGCGCTGGATGTCTACGAGGAGGAAGAAGGCGTATTCTTTGAAGATCTCTCGTTGGAGATCTTGCATGACGACGAACTGGCACGGCTGCTGACGTTTCCCAATGTGCTAGTGACCGCTCACCAGGCCTTTTTCACGCGCGAAGCGCTGAGCGAAATTGCCCGTGTCACCGTCGAGAATGTTCGACGATTTGCCGGTAAGGAGGCTTTGCTCGAAGGGACGGTTCTGTAGCTTCGACTAGGGGTGGCAGCGTTTTCTGCCTGGCAGGGAACTTGCCTCCCGTAGTTGATGTGCACGTCAGGCGCACTCGGACTGATTTCCGAGTCTTTTGCATTTCTCAACTGAATCTTGTACATTTGGCCACCACGATCGGCATCGTGCTCGTGGCCACCCCCCCGTTCCCGGATCAAAAGTGTTAGCAACAATGACGTGGGATACGTCTTGGGTGGATGAGTTCTCAAACGCTTGGGTAAAGGCTTCCGGATATGAAAGATTCCGCGCTCAACTCGACTGACTTACCGAGTTTCAGCGGAACGCGCACCGGCCTGGCTGTAGAAGAAATCAAGCAGTCATTTCTGGACAATCTCTTCTATGGCATGGGACGGGTGCCGTCCGTTGCGACCCGCAATGACCTCTACACCGCGCTGGCGTTGGCCGTCCGTGACCGGCTGTTCCGCTACGGCGTGCACACGGTGGAAACCCACGAAGAACAACAGGCCAGAAGGGTCGCCTACCTCTCTGCGGAATATCTGCCGGGGCCTCATCTTGGGCTCAATCTGATCAACCTCGGTATCACCGAGCAAGCTCGGCAAGCGCTGTCCCAATTGGGATATGCTCTGGACGACTTGGTCGAGCAGGAAAGAGAGCCCGGTCTAGGCAATGGGGGACTTGGCCGGCTCGCGGCTTGTTACCTGGATTCGTTAGCTTCGCTACAGGTTCCGGCCATCGGTTATGGCATTCGGTACGAATTTGGGATCTTCGAGCAGGCGATCATCGATGGTTGGCAAGTTGAAAGGACCGACAAATGGCTGCGATACGGTAATCCCTGGGAAGTCGTTCGTCCCGAAATCTATTATGAGGTAAAATTTGGGGGACACACTGAGCACTGGACGGACGATAAGGGCCATCACCGGGTGAGGTGGGCCCCGGATAATGTCGTCAAAGGGGAAGCATACGACACACCAGTCCTTGGTTACCGGGTCGGAACGTCGAATTTGCTTCGGCTGTGGAAGGCTGAGGCGGTCGAGTCTTTCGATTTTGCCGCTTATAACCAGGGCAATTATTATCGGGCGGTCGATGAGAAAATGAGTTCCGAGAACATCACAAAAGTCCTTTATCCGAACGATGAACTAGTCCAGGGAAAAATCCTGCGGCTTCAGCAACAATTCTTCTTTGTCTCATGCTCTCTGCAGGATTTGCTCCGCGTTCACCAGATACGTGGTGGCAGGCCGGAAAACTTTCACGAAAAAAACGCGGTTCAGTTAAATGACACGCACCCTGCTGTCGCCGTTGCCGAGCTCATGCGTTTGCTGGTCGATGAACACGAGCTTGATTGGGACACCGCTTGGCAGGTGACGAGCCAGGCGATCGCTTATACCAATCATACGTTACTCCCCGAAGCTTTGGAGAAGTGGTCGGTGGAAATTTTTGGTCGCTTGCTGCCCCGCCACCTCGAGATCGTCTACGAGATCAATCGTCGGTTCCTCGACGAAGTACGAGCGAAGTTCCCTGGCGATAACGAACGGCTCGCGCGGATGTCACTTATCGATGAGAGCGGTTCGCGCTTTGTCCGAATGGCAAACCTCGCAACCGTAGCCAGTTATCGAGTCAACGGCGTCGCTCAGCTCCACTCGGATTTGCTTAAGAAGACGGTCCTCGCGGATTTTGCGGCGCTCTGGCCGGAGAAATTCTGCAATGTCACAAACGGGGTTAACCCGCGTCGCTTCGTCGCCCTGAGTAATCCGGCGTTAACCAAACTGATTACTGAACGGATCGGGGATGGTTGGTTATACGAATTGAGCGAATTGCGAAAATTAGAAGCTATCGCCACCGACCCAGGTTTCCAGAGCCGCTGGCGTGAAGTTAAGCTGGAGAACAAACAAAAGTTGGCTCAGCTGATCGAGGCCGGAGCAGGGATCCAGGTAAATCCGCAGACGATCTTTGATATCCTGGTCAAGCGCATCCACGAGTACAAACGTCAGCACCTCTTTGTGCTGTACATTCTCACACTCTATTTGCGCCTGAAGCACGATCCGCAAGCAGATTTTCCTGGCCGCACGTTCGTGATCGGGGGCAAGGCGGCGCCTGGATATTTCATGGCAAAGCTGATTATTAAGCTGATTAACGCCGTTTCCATCTTTATCGAAAACGATCCCGGCGTTCGCGATCGCCTCAAGCTAGTTTTCTTTCCCGGTTTCAATGTTAAATCAGCGCAGCACATTTACCCAGCCGCTAATGTTTCCGAACAGATCTCCACTGCAGGTAAAGAGGCATCGGGTACCGGCAACATGAAGTTCGCGTTGAACGGTGCGCTGACCGTCGGAACGCTTGACGGTGCTAACATCGAAATCCGGGAGGAGGCGGGCGAGGATAACTTTTTCCTCTTCGGACTGACGGTAGAGCAGGTGACGGAGCTGAGATCGCGCGGCTACCGGCCACGCGACCATTACGAGCAAAACTCGATGTTACGCGAGGTACTGGATTTAATTGGCTCGGGAGCACTTAGTAATGGCGACAAGGAGCTTTTCCGGCCTGTCGTCGATAACCTTCTATTGTACGATCCATTCTTTCTGCTGGCCGATTACCAATCCTACGTCGATTGCCAGAACCAGGTTAGCGCGCTGTGGGCTGACCAAGCAGAATGGACTCGTAAATCAATCCTCAATGTGGCGCGAATGGGCAAGTTTTCCGCTGACCGGTCGATCGATGACTACTGTGATCGAATCTGGAAGGTCAAATCTGTCCACGTCCACGTCGGGTGAGTGACAACGCGCTCAAGCGCCTAAGTCCAGCTTACCAGGAGATAACAGCTAAATGTTAACGCGTGTCTGGCCCGGCAGTCCTTATCCGTTAGGTGCGACCTGGGACGGTAGCGGAGTCAACTTTGCTTTGTTCTCCGAAAACGCTACGCACGTGGAGCTTTGCCTCTTTGACTCAGCGGAAGCGCGAGTCGAATCGGCTCGGATCAACGTGCCCTCGATCACGAACCAGGTTTGGCATTGCTATTTGCCGGACGCCAAGCCCGGCCAATTGTACGGATATCGTGTCCATGGACCTGACGCGGCACACGAAGGGCGCCGGTTCAATCCCCACAAGATTTTGCTCGATCCCTACGCGAAGGGTATTGGCCGGGACCTGCATTGGGACGATGCCGTGTATGGGTACCCGCGTGGCGCAGAAAACGCCATGGGCTTCGACGCGAGGGACAGTGCTTTCTTTGCTCCTCTGGCCTGCGTCATTGAGCCGGCATTCACCTGGGGCGATGATCGCCCTCTACGAATACCATGGTATGAGACCGTGGTTTATGAGACACACGTGAGGGGGTTTACGAAGCGACACCCGGATGTGCCAGAAGAGCTGCGCGGCACTTATGCCGGGCTTGCCTCGCCGGCGGCTATTCAGTATTTGCACGACTTGGGTGTCACGGCTGTCGAGCTGCTACCCATCCATCATCATGTCGACGAGCACTTTCTGGTTGAGAGAGGCTTGGTTAATTATTGGGGATACAATACGCTCAGCTATTTCGCACCCGATCCGGAATATGCGGCTGGCGGCCCACAGGGTGCCGCACAGGAGTTTAAGTCGATGGTGCGCACTCTCCACGCCGAAGGCTTCGAGGTTATTCTCGATGTCGTCTATAACCACACCGCCGAGGCGGACCACCGCGGTCCGACACTGTCCATGCGCGGTATCGACAATGCAGCCTATTATCATCTGGCCGAAGATCGCCGGCAGTATGTCGATTTTACCGGCTGTGGCAACACGCTCAATGTAGGCAACCCGCACGTTCTTCAGCTCATTATGGATAGCCTGCGCTATTGGCTGCAGGAGATGCATGTCGACGGATTCCGATTTGACCTCGCCAGTGCCTTGGCTCGTGAATGTTGGAAGGCAGATCGCTTAACCGCGTTTTTCGACGTCATCCACCAGGATCCAGTCGTCTCGCAAACCAAGTTGATGGCCGAGCCTTGGGATCTGGGCCCCGGCGGCTATCAGGTCGGCAATTTCCCGGTGTTGTGGACCGAGTGGAATGGCAAATACCGCGATTGTGTCCGGCGTTTTTGGAAGGGCGATGGGGGCACGATTGGAGAACTGGCTAGCCGATTGTCCGGGAGCAGCGATCTCTACGCGCATAACGGACGCCGTCCCAGCGCGAGTTTAAATTTCGTAACTTGCCATGACGGATTCACTCTGCGCGATCTGGTTAGTTACGAGCAGAAACACAACGAAGCGAACGGCGAAGAAAACCGCGATGGCAACAACAACAACATGAGTTGGAATTGTGGTGTCGAAGGGCCAACCAGCGATCAGGCAATAAACCGCCTACGCGCGCAGCAACAGCGAAATTTTCTGGCGACACTTTTTCTCTCTCAAGGAGTACCTATGCTCCTGGCCGGCGATGAACTCGGGCACACGCAAGAGGGCAACAACAACTGCTACTGCCAGGATTCTCCGTTATCGTGGATCAACTGGGAGCTTTCAGAAGAGCAGCGTGAATTGCTTGCTTTTGTCCGCCGGCTGCTCCGATTGCGCCGAGAAAATCCGGTCTTTCGGCGGCGGGACTTCTTCCAGGGCCGTCCGATTCATGGTCTTGAGGTAAAGGATATCTATTGGCTTACGCCCGGCGGGACAGAAATGGCAGATTCTGACTGGAACGCGGGACATGCCCTGTGTGTTGGGATGGGCCTGATGGGAGACCAGATCGACGAAACAGACGAGCACGGCCGGCGCATCATTGGCGACTCTTTCCTAATTCTCTTTAACGCGGATCATCAGGCTGTCCGGTTCCGTGTGGGTGGGCGCGCACATGGCCACAATTGGGAACTCCTGGTTGACACCTCAAGCCCTGAGATCAAGAGCCGATGCCTGGATTGTCTGGACGAGTACTTGCTGCAAGGCCACACGCTCGCCGCCCTGCGGGATCTTCCGCGAAGCTCAAAGTGACACTCTTCTTTTCTCCATAGTCTGCGCAATCTGCGGTTCTCCCTTCCGCTTTGGGATAAAATCAAGCACATGAACATTACCTCCCTCGGCCAAGCACGATTCCCCTCACCAGTGGGGCATTCAGTCAGTGACCAGGCGCGAATTCCTGCCGATATCGTACGTGATCCGGCTGCACCGACGCGGGACGAGGTGGTGTTTGAGCTTGCCGGACCTCGCGCGAAGTTGTTTTTCGAACCCGCGCGGACACGCGCCGGTATCGTAACCTGCGGTGGCTTGTGCCCAGGCCTGAACAATGTAATCCGCGCACTTTTTTTCGAGCTGCACCACACCCACGGAGTGATGGAAGTCCTGGGGTTTCGAGGCGGCTATCAAGGACTCGTTCCTGCGCCCGGTTTCGAGCCGGTAGCGTTGACACCGAGCTTTGTTGACCAAATTCACCACCATGGCGGAACCATCCTGGGCACCTCACGGGGACCCGTCGACATGGCTGCCGCAGTGGACAACTTGATCCGGCGTGACGTGCATATCTTGTTCACTGTGGGTGGCGACGGCACCCAACGTGGCGGCAACGAGCTCTTTCAGCAGGCCCGGAGCCGTGGCCACGCCCTTTCGGTGGTGGGCATCCCCAAAACGATAGACAACGACGTAGCCTTTGTCGCGCGCACTTTCGGTTACCTCACCGCGGTCGAGGAAGCGGTGAAGATCCTCGACGGTGCGCACACCGAAGCGCGCAGCGTCCACAACGGCCTGGCTTTGGTAAAGCTCATGGGCCGGCATGCTGGCTTTATCGCGGCCGGCGCCACGGTAGCAAACCATGACGTGAATTTCACCCTGATCCCTGAAGTACCGTTCAAGCTGGAGGGTAAAAACGGATTCCTCACTGCGCTGAAGGATCGGATTCAAAAGCGCCGGCACGCTGTGGTTGTGGTTGCCGAAGGAGCCGGGCAGGACTTGTTCGAGGAATCGTCAATGAACCGGGACGCATCCGGCAATATTAAGCTGAAAGACATTGGCGTATTTCTGCGCGAACGAATCGAGTCGTACTTTAAGGAAGCGAACATCCCGATTGCCATGCGTTATTTCGACCCGAGCTATTCGATCCGGAGCAGCCCGGCCAATGCTGCTGATTCGATTCTATGCGATCTTTATGCACGCAACGCGGTGCATGCTGCCATGGCCGGCAAGACCGGCTTGGTCATTGGATACCTCCACGATTCATTCATTCATATCCCGATCGAAATGCTGGTCCGGGAGAAGAAACAAATCGATCCCGATAGCGTTTGGTGGACCGCTGTATTGGCGGCGACCGGCCAAGCAGCCCGGTTCGAATAAATCATTTGTTATGCCCATTCTGATTTCCGATTTCGACGGCACCATCACGCGGTATGATTTCTTTGACCGGGTCCGCCAGCGTTGGCCATATTCCCCGCAAGACGACCCCTGGGAAAAATTTGTCTCCGGCGAGAAAACCCATTTTCAAGCGCTGGCAGAAATCTTTGCATCCATCCGAACTACCGAAGCGGATCTGCTGGGACTGGCAGATTCGACCGAGCTGGACCCGAGTTTTGCGAAATCGGTTCGGGCTTTGCAAGATCACGGTTGGGAAGTTGCGATCGCTTCCGCCGGATGCGGTTGGTATATTGATGTCTTACTTAAGAAAGCTGGAGTCTCTGTTTCAGTACACGCCAACCCGGGCACATTCGATCCGAAACGCGGCCTGCTAATGTCGCTCCCGGAACATTCCCCTTTCTTCAGCTCCAGTAAGGGAGTAAACAAGGTGGCGATCGTTCAGGAAGCGCTTCAGCAGTCGGATCGCGTGGCTTTCGCAGGGGATGGCCGACCGGATCTCAGGCCTGCGCTGCTCGTGCCCCCGCCGTCGCGGTTTGCACGGGGATGGCTGGCTGAAGCGTTAAGCGAACGTGGTGAGAAATTCCATCCATTTGAACGCTGGTCAGAGATTGCGGACCAGCTTCTGAAAGTGAGCAGTAAGCAGTAAACGGTAAGCACTAGTCTGTGTTCGCCGACTGAAATCCGCGCTGGTTACTGACCTACTGCTCACTGCTCACCGCTTACTGCTCACCGCTTACTGCTCACCGCTTACTGCTCGGCCATCATGACACGACAAGCCACACCGCGGCTAACGCTGCCAGAATGATTCCGTAAACCAAGGTCGGGATGAAGGTTTTCTTAAGAATGGCACCCTCCTCGTTTTTCAAGCCTAAGACCGCGCAGACCGCAACGATGTTATGAATGGCAACCATGTTGCCCATGGCGGCTCCGACGGTTTGCAGGGCTAACATCGTCGTTGAGGGTAGCGCGAGATCCTGGGCGATCCTCAGCTGAATCGGTCCGAAGGTGAGATTCGATATAGTGTTTGAACCCGAGAAGAAACTGCCCAGAGCGCCCAGAAAACCAGCGAAATAGATCCACAGATCGCCGGTCCCGCCGGCGAGCCCATCTCCGAGTATCCTGGTGGATGCCCGGGCTCCGTCGATAGTGAGCAACTGGACAAAGATCAGCGCCCCAAAAAGCGCGATCACCGGTTTCCAGATGCGTGCAAGGGTTTCCTTTAGGACTTCCAGGAAAACACTCAGCGGCCGGCGATAAAGGATAAGCGCCAGCCCAGCAGAGACGATGAATGGAAAAATGAACGGGACGTAGAGGAGCGCGTACGACCAGTGAAGGTCTTCTCCGAGAATTGCCTGCAACCGAAAGACGAGAGAAGGACTGAGGGAGAATACCCCTAGCGGACCAAGCCGGACTGACACCCATGCCACCTCAGAATTCAGGAGCTGTCGCAGCCCGAAAAACGGGATTCGGGTGAGGAGCAAAATTCCGACTACTGCCAGCAAGGGAGTTAGTGCCCGCAAAATTTCACCAGGAGGTAATGCATTCGTTTCTGAAGGTTGCTGACTCGCTGATCGAGAGTTTGGAGCTACCGCATCCGTAGCGCTCGCTTCTTTCTTCGCCAGGCCGACGCCGGATCGCGCCAGAAAAATCGTTGTTAGCAAACCGACCATGCCGCCTGCCACGGATGGAAACTCATAATTGAAAGCTGCTACCGCAACCATCGGTAGCACGCTGGCTAAGACGGCAAGTTCAACGAAAAGCAGGTTGCGACGAATCTCTTTCCAATCGACGACAAAGCGCAGCGCGATGACCGGGATCACCAATGCGGCGACAGCATGCATCAAAGCGGCTTTGAGACCGATCTCGAGCAGCTGTGATTCCGCCAATCCGAGGGCACCAAAGCCGAACCAGGTTGGTGTGCCGACGGCTCCAAATGAAGTCGGCACCGCATTCATGATGATACAGAGAACGGCAACGCGCAGCGGCGGAAATCCGAGTCCGACCAGGATTGGAGCGGCTAATGCAGCGGGAGTGCCGAAGCCGCTGGCTCCCTCGATTAAAAAGATGAACGACCAGCCAACAATCATCAATTGTGCAACTGGATTCGCCGAAACACCGTCGAGCCACAGGCTTAGCGTTCCCATGGCACCCGAGCGTTCCAGCGCTACAAAGAAAAGGATGGCGCCAAACACAATCGAAATCGGCGTCAGCGCTTGCAGTAGCCCATTCACCACCGCTGCGTGCGCCAGGCTTGAGTTCGTTTTGAAGTACAAGATCCGGACGAGGTAGGTCAGCACACCCGCCAGGGCAAACGCAACCGTTGACGGTAGCCCGTTCTTCTTCGTCATGACGAAGATCAGAACTGCAATTGGAACGGCGGCAAAAAAGAGGTCCATGGGTTAGCGGGGTGAAAGTAGCTTAGGCGCCTGGCGGGAGTGTTGGAGTAGTGGAGTGTTGAAGAATGCGATCACGAGGCACGTCAGGACCTTGCGCCACAGGTGACTCAAACTACTAAACTGTCACTTGCCAGGAAAGGTAATCATGTGGTGGTGTGCACACCCAGTCCCACGGCTCGGCGCGTGCTTCGGCCTCGCAGACAGAATAGCGCCGACAAACGAATCTCTTCGGTTAACGATCTCAGCTCTTTCGGGAGCCTCGCCCTATCATCACTCCAAGCGAGGATGCCTATTTCAGCTACCGATCAGAGATGCTAATGTGTTAGACATTTTTCCTAACCCGTTCCCCTGCGCGCCTAACAATTTGAGCTGCAATTGGAGCTTTACTAACAATGCGGGATAGAAGCGCTGCAGGTGAAGCGCAAGCCGGAAAAATCAGGAGAGTCATGACTCAACCTTCGAGTACTTCGGTAGAACTCGCTGGGAACACTGTCCCAGTTCTAGCGGTCAGCGACCCGTTCGCCTTACAGGCTGATGATGTCCTGAACACTTTGCGGAGCAATCGCGACGGCCTCTCCGGTGCGGAGGCTGCCGATCGGCTTAAGGCCACCGGCCCTAACCGGCTTCCAGCGCCTCGGAAAGAAGGGCCGTTCAAACGGTTCTTTAAGCACTTTAATGACATTCTCATTTATATTCTTCTGGTTGCCGGCGTGGCGAAGGGATTTCTCGGAAAATGGGTGGATGCCTGCGTAATTATCGCTGTAGCGGTAATCAACGCCACTGTCGGTTTCATCCAGGAAGGCAAGGCTGAAGAGGCCCTCGAGGGCATCCGTAAGATGCTCTCGCTACGTGCGCATACGCGCAGGGAGGGTGAGTGGATCGAACTTGATGGGGCCGATCTCGTGCCAGGCGATATTGTGCGACTTCGCTCGGGCGACCGGGTACCGGCCGACGTTCGGCTGATCGAGGCGACTAACCTGCGCATCGAGGAATCTGCCCTTACTGGAGAGTCCGTGCCGACGGATAAGAGCCCTGAGCCCGTGGACGCCAAAGCCGGGATCGGTGACCGGCGCTGCATGGCCTATTCCGGAACACTTGTAGCCGCCGGGCGTGGTACGGGCGTCGTTACCGCAACCGGGGCCGCTACCGAGTTGGGTCAGATCAGCCGGATGATGGGCGAAGTGGAAAGCCTGGCGACACCGCTGACCCGGCAGATGACTGCTTTCGGTAAGCGCTTGTCCTTCGTTATCATCGGGATGGCCGCAGTGATGTTTGTGATAGGCTGGTTGCTTTACGGCTTTGGCCTTAATGAGCTTTTCTCGGCCGCCATCGGTTTTGCCGTTGCCGCGATACCTGAAGGGTTACCCGCGATCATGACGATAACCCTGGCGATCGGCGTGCACCGCATGGTCCAGCGTAACGCCATCACGCGGAAGCTCACGGCGGTGGAAACGCTTGGCTCTGTAACAACCATCTGTTCGGACAAGACCGGTACGTTGACTCGTAATGAAATGACCGTGCGGCATCTGGTCACCAGAGCCGGACAATACGATGTGGAGGGGATCGGTTATTCTCCAGAGGGCCGAATCTTGCGCGACGGGCAAGAAGCTTCGCTGGCTGCGAATCCAGATCTGCAAGCGTTAATCGAGGTTATGGCCGTTTGCAACGATTCAGAGATCGCCCAGGAGGATGGTCACTGGAAAGTGATTGGGGAACCGACCGAAGGCGCTCTGCGCACACTTGGGCGGAAAGTAAACTTTCAGCGAAAAGACCACCAACGGCTGGCGGTTGTTCCCTTTGAGTCGGAAAACAAGTTCATGGCCACGCTCGATCGGGTACCCGGAAATGATCTGCGTATTTTGCTCAAGGGAGCGCCTGACCGGTTGCTGAGCCGGTGCGCTGAGGAGCGCGCCGCGAACGGTGAGACGCAACCGCTTGACCGGGAGTTCTGGGAGAACCAGATCGACGGTCTTGGCAGTCAGGGTCTGCGTGTCCTGGCCGCCGCCAATCGTGAGGTCAAGGAGGATAAGAGCGATCTGACCATAGAAGATCTAGACAAGGATTTGGTCTTTCTCGGGCTGGTCGGCATTATCGACCCTCCGCGTCCGGAAGCGATCGAGGCGATCGCGGCCTGCAAACAGGCGGGCATTCGAGTCAAGATGATCACGGGCGATCACGCCGGCACTGCGACTGCCATTGGCTGGGAGATGGGTATTACGGAAAACCCCAAGGCAATCACTGGTGCTGAACTCGAGGCGGCCTCGGACGAGGACCTGCGCCAAATCGTTCCAGACACCGATATTTTCGCCCGGACCAGCCCCGAACATAAGCTGCGACTGGTTCAGGCGTTACAGGCCAACAACGAGGTTGTGGCCATGACCGGCGATGGCATGAATGACGCGCCGGCTCTTAAGCGCGCTGACGTTGGTGTTGCCATGGGCATTAAAGGCACTGAGGCAACCAAAGAGGCGGCCGACATCGTCCTGGCCGATGACAATTTTGCCTCGATTGAGCGCGCCGTGGAAGAGGGCCGCACTATCTACGACAATCTGCAGAAGGCGATCCTTTTTATCTTGCCAACCAATGGCGCGCAGGCGCTCGTGATCCTGGTTGCGGTGCTTTTGGGATTGGATCTGCCCCTAGCGCCCGTGCAAATTCTGTGGGCCAACATGGTTACCGCGGTAACCCTATCCCTGGCGCTGGCTTACGAACCCGCTGAACCGGAATTAATGCGACGCCCGCCGCGCAGGCCGGGCGCGCCGATTCTGGGAGAATTTGCTCTTTGGCGGATTGCTTTTGTCTCGGTATTGATCGGCGGCGCGACACTCACCGTTTTTCGGTTCGAAGAGCACCGCGGTGACTCGACCGCAGTGGCCCAAACAATGGCAGTGAATACTCTGGTGCTTGGCCAGCTGTTTTATTTGTTCAATGCCAGGTTCATTCGCGAATCGAGCTTGCGGTTCGGTTTGCTGTTCACCAACCGGGTGGTTTGGATTTCTATCGGCGTGCTGATTGTACTGCAACTGTTGTTCGTTTATGTGCCATTGCTGAACCTGTTGTTTTACTCCGCTCCGATCAGCGCCCGTGACTGGTTTTTACCGATCGGCATTGGTGTTTTTATTTTCCTGGCAGTCGAGGCCGAGAAAGCGGTGATCCGGAAATTGAATCCGGACAGGTCCGGGCCACGACTTGGGTAGAGCGAAGCTTCCTAAGCCTGAGCGACAAGATGTCGCCGGTGCCTTGGGACTCATTTGTTTGTGCGACGAATCGCCTTATTAATTTTCAATTCAGAAAATTCTCAAATTAAAAGGCTAAGAGCTCCAGACGCTGGTTCGCTTTTGGTTGCCGCGCCGACGGGCCGGTAACCAGCAGCACCTGCTGGCAACGCAGGCCCAGTGCCGAGAGCAGACCCCTCGTATACTCGCGCCAATCGACAGGTTCCTCGGCCAGATCCACCGGGTGCACTCCGTAAGAGAAAGCCAACCCTTGCAGGGCGGAAGGTTCACGGCCTGCCGCTATTATCCAGACCGGTGCTCTCCAACGTGCCACAGCCCGCGCTGTAGTCCCCCCAAGGCTGGGCACCAACACCGCGTCACAGGGCGCGACCTCCAGGGCACGTTCAACCAGCATTGCTTTTGGGTTGACCACGAGATCACCCATCTCCCGCTGGAATGCCAACGACGAACGTGGCCGGTGCGTCTCCGTGAACGCGGCTATCTTCGCCAGCATCGTTACAGATTCATGCGGAAACTTACCCGTTGCCGATTCGCCGGACAGCATGACACAATCCGTTCCATCCAAAATCGCATTCGCCACATCGGTAGCCTCAGCCCGAGTTGGCAACCGACTCGAAGTCATAGACTCCAGCATCTGAGTGGCGGTAATGACCGGTTTGCCGGCCGCATTCGCTTTAGCGATCAGCTGCTTTTGCAGAATCGCTATCTCCTCAATCGGCACCTCCACACCAAGATCTCCACGCGCAATCATAATACCGTCGGCAGCCCGTAAAATTTCTTCGAAACGCTGGACGGATTCGTAACGTTCAATCTTGGCAATGAGGAATGGGCTTTTGTTGAGGGCGGCAGCTGCGTTTCGCACCGCCTCGATATCGGCGCTGCTTTCGACGAACGACTGGCCGACGGCATCGACCCCGCAGCCCAGAGCAAACTCAAGACATTTGCGGTCGTGATTTGTAAAGGCGGAGATGCCGAGATTTATGCGCGGAAGATTCAAGCCCTTGCGCGAACGAAGCTCGCCGCCGACAGCGACCGTGCAGTGGACCTCATTACCTTCCACCCGATCGACGAGAAGCTGGACTAATCCATCGTTCAAAAACAGGCGATCGCCAGGCTTCACCACGCGGGGAAGCGGCTCGAAACTCATCGACACCCGTCGAGCGTTGCCGGTGACCGGTTCGCAGGTCAGGGTAAAGCAATCACCAGACGTGAGGTGGATCGGATCGGGCTCGATGGTTCCCACTCTCATTTTTGGCCCTGGGAGGTCGGCCATGATCGCGACCCGGCGCCCTGTGGTCTTAGCAGCGGTACGGATACGGGTGACCACCTCCGCATGCTGGTCGAAAGTCCCATGCGAAAAGTTCAGTCGCGCGATATTCATGCCAGCACGGATAAGGCTTTCCAGCATTTCCTGCGAGTTCGACGCCGGACCGATCGTCGCCACGATTTTCGTTTTGTGGTTAGGTAATGTCATAGCCGTCTTCGCGCGTGCAACTCTAACAATAACATCACGCCTAGCTCGGCGCTCGTGATTACTCTCGCTCCAATAGACGCGCGCATCCGAAGTGCGTCAGTCGCTAACATCCTCATTGATCAAGCTGAAGACTAATCAACCAAGGCGATCATGGAGTTTTTTGGACCCGGGTGAGGAAGCGGCTTGGCAAAATAACGTGCAAAAGACGTGAGAGCTAGCTGCAAGACAATCCCTCAACCTGTGAGCAAAGCTAACCAAGAAAACGTGGAACATCCCCGACGGTTAAGCATAGATCTAGAAACGCGGCACAAAAACAATCCTATGAGAAGTGTTTATTTGTGCTTGCTAGTCGGCTAGGGGTGTCGTTTATTAGCCGACCCCTAACTGTTATGAACAGAAGAGCAGTAGTTCTAGCGGGGTTAGCGAGCCTCGCCGCGGCAGTTGCGGCTCCCCCTGTTGTACAATCGCAGACGTCCGACGAAACCGAGATTCCTGAGTTAGAACCCCTTCGCGCGCTGCTCAAAGCGCTCGATGTGGCCTTTAGCAATCAGGACCTCGCTGGAGTCATGGCTACGCTGTCCGATAATGCGGCAATCATGGGCAGCGGTCCCGGAGAAATCTGGTCTGGTACTGATGAAATCAAAGCGGCGTATCAACACTTTTTTGAGGGATTCGATAGTGGGCAACAAAGTTTTGATTACGAATTCAGTCTCGGCAAAATTGGAGCAGACTCCGGTTGGATGATGACTTCCGGAAACGTCAGCGGGACGAAGGATGGAAAAGAATTCACTTTTCCAGTTAACATCTCGCTAGTTGCCACCAAGGATGGAGGGAAGTGGCTGATCGCAGCGATGCATTTTTCGACCCTGACGGGCGACACTGAGGAGAGGGAGGAAGACTAACCTCGCTTCTATATTTATGGATAATGAACCATCCTCTCAGTTAGATAGCTCCAAGCAGGAACAGGATTCGGTGAATAGGCGTCTGTTTCTGCGGAGTGTCGGGAAATGGTCGGCTGCAGCGATTGCTGCGGTTGGCTTGTGCGGTGCCTGGTTGGCAACTGAGTCTAAGGCCGGCGTTTGGATCAACCGCTGGGGACCGCGTCGTCGTGGCCGGTGGATCAATCGTTGGGGCCCGCGCGGCCGATGGATCAATCGCTGGGGGCCTCGTCGCGGTGGGTGGGTGAATTGGTGGTAACGGACGCAGCCCGGCGAAGCCGTAACGAAAAATCAAGCGCTGTAAACGGCGTACCGGTGTCTGGGTGTATCGCCGTAAACCGAGCTTAATTTCCCTCTAGGATTTTCGCAAAAATCGAAGATTTGCGGACAGAGGAGGAGTGGATCTATGCGCGTGTCTGAGGAAGCTTACCCTTCTTTGAGGATTATGCCTTCTGCGCTGGCAGAAACACAAGAGGAGTTGCCCTTCGTCGTTATCGTTCGGAATCGAGCCGAATTTTTTCGCTGGTTACGGAAGCCACCTCGCGCTTTGAGGTGGCTTCAGGTGGAAGGAATGTTGGCGGACTCCGAAGCTTGGGCGGAGGCGGCCCACAACGCTTCTCACGTTCCTTTGGATGTGATGCTTTTCGATCCGGCTTCAGAATTTTCCGATCTTTACAGATTGGTAGATGTATGTGCAGCTCGGGAAGTCCGGGTGACCGTGCCCGCCGCGCCAGGTTTAGCGAAAGTGGTCAGGCTGGCGGCGGCCCTGCGACTCCCGATTCGGGTGTTGCCGGGGCAGCCGGCAGCTGAGGCGCTGGAAGAGCTGCACGACGCTCTGGAGTTCTATCTTCACGAGCCGATGGTTGAAACCCCCGTGGAGTTCTTTCACTCCTTGCTCGCAGCCATGTCCGGCGGCGATGCGAACTCGCTGTGGATGATACTCGAGGAGGACGCGGAGGCTTTCCAGCTTTTTGATGCCGACGGGCAGCCAAGATTGCCACGAGCAGCCGATTCAGACAAGGTCATGACGGCTAGCGCGGCATTTGTTGAGACTCATCTGAACCGTCTGATAGCGGAAGGCGCCGAATGCGCCACATGTCCATGGCAACAGCAATGCCGAGGATATTTCAAATGGCCCGATCCCCTTTACTCGTGTGAGGGTATTAAGCAGCTCTTTTCCAGTATTCAGGTGGCCGGGAACGAGATTAGGAAAGAATTGGCCGATATCGCCACAGCGGATGCGGAAAGTATCTCAAGTCCCGGAGGGGATGCCATATGAGCGAACGAGTCTTCAGCGTTATTCTTCTTCCTACTTCGGACTGCAATGTAGCCTGTGACTACTGTTTTGAACACAAAGAACCGCATCGGCTTTCGCCAGCCTTGCTCCCGTTGCTGACGAAGCGCTTGCTCGATCATCTTGAGAACGAAGACATAGAAGAATGCGAAATCTATTGGCAGGGCGGAGAGGCTATGGTCATGGGTCCCGCTTGGTTCGAGAATGCCGGCGAGGTAATGAACCGCGCAGCGGCCCAGCGAGGACGGCAGTTTGTACACTACTTACAAACCAATCTGATCGGTTACTCACAAGCTTGGAATGGCGTGATTCACAAAATGTTCGACGGTTCGCTGGGGACCTCGATGGACTACCCGAATCTGTACCGGAAACTTTTCAAAGGCGGGGCCGCGGCATACACCGAACTCTGGACCAGGAAACTTCGTGAGGCGAAAGCTGCGGGCATTGGAGTGGGCGTGATCGCCGTGCTGCATCAAGGGAGTCTCGAAGCCGGTCCGGAAAGGTTCTATCGATATTTTACGGGGGACCTCGGGCTAACCGACTTCCAGGTTAACACGCCGTTTCCGGGTGGTCCCGCAAAGGAGGTTGAGGGCGGTTTCCAGCTGGATTCTAGCGAATTAGCTGACTTTATGGTTGGGCTCTTCGATATCTGGATGGCCGAAGGGTACTCGTCCGGGGTGTCGGTGGGTCCATTTGATGCCTTGATTGATCACTTCACCGGCAAACAAGCGCGCTTACCCTGTATCTGGAAAGAGAACTGCTCCAACCAGTTCATCTCGGTTGACGCAAAAGGGACAGTCGCTCAATGCGACTGCTGGGTTACCAGTTACCCGGAGTATTTCTTCGGAAATATTTTCCAGGACGCCGACCTGACGCGAATGCTTAAAACAAGTCGGGCACGGCGCGATTTTGTCGAACGCCCGAAGCGTCTAGTTGAGGATGAAGATTGCCTTTCCTGCCGCTACCTTTCGATCTGCCATGGCGGGTGCCCGGTGCGGACCTACAGCGCCCTAGGTACAATGATGGCAAAGGATCCCTATTGCGAAGTTTACAAGGCGGTTTTCGCCTGCGCCGAAACGCATGCCCGCGAGATTCTGCGCGCTCGTGCCGCCCCGATCGTAGCGCCTAGACAGCGTCATGAAGTAGTCTTGAACCATGGCCCTCGACAAACTGAGCGGACGGCATCGGGATCATAAGCAAAGTGAGCAACTGGATGTCGCGCCTGCCAATACTTCGGGCGGGCGATCACACGTGCAAAGCGGGCCTATAAAGCCGTGAAGAGCAAAGCGGTGAGCAGTGTGCGTCCAGCGTTTGCACAGGTTTTCGTTATTGATCTCGCGGGCGAACTCACGTCGTCGACTGATGCCGAGCTGCTAAATGCCTACCAACAGGTGAGCAAGGATGGCGCTCGTGTAGTGATCCTGAATTTCAGTCACCTGGCCTACAAGAACAGCAGTGGGGTTAATGCGCTGGTCGCGCTCCTCACGCGCGCCAAGGCGGCGGGGCAGCGTCTCTTTGCTGCGGAGATGAACGCCGGCTACCGAAACATTTTCCAGGTGACCCAACTTGACCAAGGCATCCCCGTCTACACCACTGAAGCTGACGCCTTGCAAGCTGCGCACGAGTTGCTGGACGTCCCGGGCCCAGCACCAACGGTTCCGACTGACGGTGTCGAGATCGCCCAACGCAGGGTGAGCACGCGCTCCACCGAAAGCTGGGCTAAGCCGATCGATCGACTCAGCATCGCGGAAATACCTAGCGACGGGCTGAGGCTGAACGTCCAGGGTCGGCGGCTATTCGGGCCGCTGCAGGGGTTTGGCCAAATGTGGCAGAAAACATATCGCATCGCTCTGCGCAAACGTGAGCTGACGCCGCAGCAGGTCATTGCAACCTGGAAAGAGAATGTGCCAAGGCTCAAGCCGCCACAAAAGCGCTTTTATCCAAGCTCCCTCGGTATCGCGCCTAACGAACTGGTGCTGATTGACGCCCAGACGGTGGGTGGCCCGATCTCAACCGGAGTGATGGTATTGTACGCGGGCGCTGAATCGTTCACCTTGATGACGCCGGCCGGGCATCCAGAAGCAGGGTGGGTGACTTTTAGCTCCTACGTTGAGGACGGGTACACCTTTGCCCAGGTTCAGGTCTTAGCTCGTGCTAGCGATCCGTTGTATGAACTGGGCTTTCGGCTTGCCGGTTCCAAACTGCAGGATCAGATATGGACGCATGTGCTCAGAGAGCTGGCGGCGCTGCTTGGCACCAGTGGCGATGTGCAAATCCACAAGACTCTGTTGGATCCGAAGCTCCAGTGGAAACGCGCCACGAATATTTGGTACAATGCCCAGCTGCGAACCTTACTGTACAGCCCGCTCGCGTTGATTCGTTGGATCAGTGCATCGTTTAGGCCGAAGAGCAACCGACCCTGAGCACGATGGACCTTACAATTGAGGTCGAGTCTTAACAGTCTGTTGCCCCATTCAATTCGCATGAGACGGAAAGGCTACCAAGACAGAGAAATCCCACGCAAAGCCGCAAAGCAGACTTCGCCCCATCTCCCCTTTAGCTACGTCGGCCAAGGACGCAAAGGTTTAAGACAAAGCGGATTCAATATAGTTAGTCGGACTAACATTCTCGCGGAAGCTATTTCGATCCTCATTTCTTTGTACTTTGTAGCTCCCGTTTGGCTGTTGTAAAAATCCGTCTTCTCGTTCCGTCCTTGGCCTACGTCGCTAAAGGGGGAGATGGGGTAAAGTCTGCTTGGCGGCTTTGCGTGAGATTTTTCTTGTCTGCAT
Organism: Verrucomicrobiota bacterium; assembly: GCA_019239825.1. Classification (GTDB taxonomy): domain Bacteria; phylum Verrucomicrobiota; class Verrucomicrobiia; order Chthoniobacterales; family JAFAMB01; genus JAFAVN01. The sequence continues at coordinate 68,552 of JAFAZK010000156.1, forward strand.
CATCTCTGACATCGGCTCACTCCGCCGCGTCGTCGACGGAGCCGGTCCGTAAAGGCCCGCTGGGCCTATAGGTGCTGATGATGACGCCCGAAGACACCGCCTTTGTGCTGACCAGCGCGAGTTCACGTGGCGGAGTTCCATCCGAAAAGAAACGTTTGCCTGTTCCTAACAGGACCGGAAAGACGAGCAGCAAGACCTCATCCGCAAGTCCGTGTTCGAGGAGCACCGGTGTCAGTGTCGAGCTGCCCCAGACGATCAGGTCCGGTCCGCCTTTTGACTTGATGCGGCGAATGCCCTCGACGATGTCCGGTCCAAGGTCTTCGACCGGCCCCCATTCAAGACTGTCCGGTCTGTGGGTCGCGACGTACTTCGTCGCTGCGTTCAGACTGTCCGCCATCGGACTCTTGTCGGCTTTTGGCCAATAGCCGCCAAAGATATCGTAGGTTCGGCGGCCCAGCAGCAGATCGAAAGTCTCGCCTTGCGCCGCGACGATGGCCTCTCCCGCAGCGGGGTCGGCATGCGGCGCCGTCCATCCACCGTAAAGATAGCCGTCTTCGTTTGGCCCGCCCGGCCCCTGGATCACGCCGTCCAGCGAAATGTGTTCGATGATTCTGATCGTTCTCATGGTGGGTTATCTTTTTTAGGTGCTTTCAAATAGTCGACGAACGAGCGGGCCGTGGTTAGACAAGAATTCCGAAATTTGTCTTGCTCGATTCTCCTAACCAATTCCGGTCGCGCCGGCCAGCTGGATTTGAAGAACCCGAAGAATGATCTGCCAAGACCGAACATCTGTTTTGGAAGAGTGGCCGAGGCTTTTTGAAACTCAGCCACTTTTTTGGTTTCATGCCTGGATTGTTTTGACTATGCGTGAGCCGGCGTCTGAAATGCGAAGGTCGTGAAAATAATTTTGTATTTACGACGCGTGACTTGTTTGCGGGTCGACGCCACCGGCCCGGTGATCATGTCTTTTAGCGATTCAAGACGCGAAAGCGGCAGACCGAGCATAAAGAACCGGTGTCCGGAATTCAGGGTTCTATTATTCGCAATTTTATGAATAAGCTCAGCGGAAAAGTAGCAGTGATCACTGGCGGAAATAGCGGCATGGGACTTGCCACTGCCCGGCTGTTCGCGCAAGAAGGCGCCAAGGTCATCATTACCGGCCGTCGAAAAAAAGAACTGCAAGAAGCCGTCGCGTCAGTGGGCCAGAATATCGAAGGAGTTCAGGGAGATGTCTCGATTCTTAGCGATCTCGACCGGTTAGCTGCGCACATAAAGACCAATTACGGAAAAGTCGACATCATTTTTGCTAACGCGGGTATAGGAAAAGTGACCCCATTGGACCAGGTCAGCGAGGCGGAGTTCGACCAGATTTTTGGGATCAACGCGAAGGGCCTCTTTTTTACGGTCCAAAAGCTTTTGCCTTTGGTCCCCGATGGAGGCTCGATTATTCTGAACGCTTCAATTGCCGCCAGCATGGGCTTGGGGGGCTTTAGCGTCTACTCTGCCACGAAAGCCGCTGTGCGGTCTTTCTCCCGCTCATGGACCGACGAACTGAAGGAGCGAAAGATCCGCGTCAATACTCTCAGCCCTGGACTGATCGACACACCCATCATCGGTAAAGGAGGAATGACCGAAGAACAGATTATAGAGTTTAAGACAACAATGACCGCGCGAATTCCGCTTGGTCGGATAGGTGAATCCGACGAAATCGCGAAAGCCGTCCTCTTTCTAGCTTCAGACGACAGCTCTTTTGTAACCGGAATTGAGCTCACGGTTGACGGCGGTCACAATCAAGTCTGAGGCATCGGGGATATAAGGAAGCCGGCGAACGGCAGCGCGTTCCGCGTGATGTTAGTGGAGGCGTTCAACTTAGCTTGAGAGCAGCCCGAAGAGCAGCTTGGGCCTGACGGTTCTCTGCTGGTAACCCGATGGTGATGCGAGCCCAATTGGTGTAAGGAGGATGTGCGCGACCGATATCAACGCCTCGTTCACGCATGGCCGCGGCTAATATTGGCTGTGGCCGTCCGGCGTCAAAAAACACAAAGTTAGCCTGCGCATCGGTATGAGTCAGTTTAAGTTCGCTTAATACCGAAAGCCAAAGCTCCCGTTCTTTAGCGACTGCTTTCCGGGTATTCTCGACTTGGGCGCTATCGGCAAGGGCGGCTGATGCCCCCACCAGATTGAGGCGGCCCAGATCCTCGGCTGCACCCACACCCTGTTTGCGGAGTTCATCAGCCAGTGTCCGGGGAGCCAGTGCGTAACCGATCGGCATACCAGCAAGGCCGTAGATTTTGTCGAAGGTACGGAAGACGACGACGTTAGCCCCTTCACGAACAAGAGAAACCGCAGATCGCGCGGCAAAATCAGAGGTGTACTCGAGATAAGCTTCATCAACGATTACGACGGCTTGCCGTCCGCCTTCGCGTAGGAAGCTTTTAAACTCCTGGTCGTCACTGATCGTTCCCGTGGGATTATGCGGGTTAATGAGATAAATGGCGCGGGTCTTCGCGTTTATCTTTGATTTGAGCGTGGTGAGATCATTCTGGTACTGTGCGTTTAAAGGTACAGGAACACCTATGCCACCTGCAGAAGCCGCTGCATCGATAAGCGCAAGATATCCAGGAGTGGAGTAGATAAACTCGCTCCCAGGACCGCTTGACCTGCCGAGATAGAGCCCCAATACGTCAAGAATCTCGCCAAGCACGACCTGGTCCACTGAAACCTGCTCATAAGCTGCAACCTGCTCGGCAAACCGCCGGCTTAGCGTCTCGTCAGCGTAGCGGTTTAGTCTGCCCAGCTCTGATTGTACGGTTCGAACGACATCGGGTGACGGACCATATGGATTCTCGTTTAGAGAAAGTCGTACTGAAGAGTCGGGCCTCGTTGACTGTCCTTCCGGAGAAGTTGCTCCAAACAGAAGCTTGGGTGCAAGCGCGCGCGTCCCGAAAACGATGCCACAACGTTTCAGCAGCTCACGCCGCGATAAATAGTGTGCCATAAAATTAAATCCCTTTGTCTCCGTGATAGCGATATTGAACAGCCTCGGAACGTAGAATGAGTTTGCTCATTTCAACGTTGACCAACTGGGCACGACTTCAGGATGCACAGGCAAAAGCCCACCCACTGGATCATTCCTTTTTGGTGGCAATCGCATAGACCGCGTTGGTGGGCAACCTGTCTATTCCGTGATCGCGAATAAACGCCAGATTAGCCTCTCTAACGGCGGTTCGCTCAGGTAAACTGAGTCGTTCGATCGTCCCCCGATATCCAGTCCCCATAATGATTGTCCACCAGTCGTCTGGAGATCGAAGCGAATGCCATCGATTCTCCGTGATGACCTCATCCGGTTCTACGCCGCCGTGGTTCAACATTTGCCGGAGATGCTCGGGGTCGGTGATCTGGTCCCAAGGATGAAATGCCCTGTGTAGCTCAGGCCGTGTCTTCCCGATTGCCTGCCAAAACGCGCTATTCGCCGGCTCAAATACATCGGATCCCCAGGTCGTGATCGCCAGCTTGCCACCGGGACGGACGAAACGCCACAGTTCCTGAACTGCGCTCGACATGTCCGGAACAAAGAAAATTCCGAAAACACAGATGACAGCGTCAAAACTTTCGTCCGGATAAGGAAGGGCCAGCATATCCGACTTATGGAAAAGAATATTTTTCAAAAGACGGCGCTCTGCCTTTGCCCGGGCCAGGTCGAGAAGATTATCGGCCAAATCAATCCCTACGACTAGTCCTGATGGGCCGACTGCTTTGGCAGCGGGAATCGCTGACGCGCCCGAACCGCAACAAACGTCCAAAACGTGCGCGCCGGTTTGCAGAGATAGTTGATCAACGGTCTTTCTTCCAAAGTAATCCCAAAAACCCAGCGCTGAATGGTCGAAGTTGTCGGCAGCGGTATTAAAGACCGACGCCGTCCGTGCCTTGGTCTCCTCAGGAGTCGGCGTACTCATTTGTCGTTCCGTTTTGATGTATGGGCTGACGCGCCCACCCGCGTCGAATCACGATTGGCGGTTGGCTCAGGCACGCGCCGACTCAGATCAAACAAATTCTTCGATGACATATTGTTATTATGTAGCTGCATGAGTTACATACGAAGAAGGCTAAGCGCCAAATCCGCTGACTCGGCGTTTTTGTCTCAGTGGCCGTAATTGGTGTCACAAACGGCCGGCGCGATGCTCAACCCATTGCGACTGTCGGCAGGGACGAGCTCCCACTCGTCCGAGGCTAATCGAAGCACAGCGCTGGGGGACGAACTAACGCGGACGAGCGGGAGCTCGTCCCTGCCGCTTTCATGCTCCGTGAGCCAATTTGCCACCGACGAAATTGATCCGTTTCCAGGGCCTACTTGCCTTGGATTAGCAAGCCGAGCGGCGTGACCGGCATCAGCTCATAGGTCATCAGGTCGGCGGCTACCAGCGGTAGCGTAGCCAGCTCCGCCTTTGCCCGCTCGAGAGATTCGACGTTCATGAGGAAGCGCCCTAAAGGCGATCGCTTTCAAGTGAGTGGTCGGATTGCCAATGCTACTACCCATGGTATCGGCACACTAGGTGTTGCGGCTAGATAACATTCGCCGCAAGGAACTTACTGCGGGCCGTCGGGAGCAATGCTGTGAATCGCACTCAGCACGCGACTCTGTACGTTCTCGGGAAGTGGCGCGAAGTTGAGTTCGCGGGCCATCTTTTGCCCTTCTGTCTCGGCCCAGGTCAGAAACGCCGCGAGCTTCTTAGCTTTGATCGCGTCCTGAGCATTCTCGTAGACTAGCAGCCAAGTGACCCCGGCGATGGGGTACGCGTCAGGTGCCGGTGCGTTTACGACGGAAATGCGAAAGTCGTCGGGAACGGTGACGGCGGAAATCGCTGCCGTTATCGAGTCCGTCGAAGCCTTAATGTAATTACCGGCCGGGTTCTTAATACTGGCGTAGGTTAGCTGATTTTGAATCGCATAAAGCAGCTCCACAAAACCGATGGCCCCAGGAGTATTCTTTACGTAGGCAGCCACGGCCTCGCTCCCAGTCAATCCTGCACCGATAGGCCAGTTAACGGACAAATAGCGTCCTACCTTTAACTTCCACTCCGGACTTACTGAACGGAGGTAGTCGGTAAAAATGTAACTTGTGCCCGAGCCATCGGAGCGATGCACAACCGTAATCTCCTCATCGGGTATTTTAACATCAGGGTTTTGTTGGGCGATAGCCGAGTCTTTCCATCGCGTGATCTTACCGAGGTAAATGGCCGCTAGAGTCGGTCCATCTAATTGAAGCTCGTTGACATTGTGCAGGTTAAAGATAATCACGTCCGCGCCGCCGACCGTCGGCACATGCAAGATTTTCCCTGGCGCGTTAGCCAACGCCTCACCACTCATCGGCGCATCGCTTGCGCCGAAATCGATCGCTTGGCTCGTAATTAGTTTCTGTCCTTCCCCCGAACCGACTTTTCGGTAAGAAAATCGCACCGTCGGATCCAGTTTAGCAAAGGCGGCAAACCATTTGTCATAGAGGGGATAGGGAAATGTTGCTCCCCCACCGTTAAGGACAACTTCTGCTCGAGCGGTGTGGCCATTCAATAACCAAACGCTGAAAAAAAGGATCGAGACAATAGCGGCGACAGGCTTGGAGTTCACAGGAACTGAAGAGGAAAGCAGCAGGGATGCTAGAAGTAGTGGTAATAATAATAGACAAAGACACTCAGAGTTATCACTGGGTAAATAATGCGGGCCGCGATATCGAAGCGGTCGGCCAGTGCCGGGTTGTTACGGCTGTGTAATCTCTCTGTCATTAATCCCGCGATTACGCAAAAAAGACAGAGAGTGAAGAACGCGTAAAAGCCGTATTCAATGGCGGTCGTATAACCCACATCAACTAATTGAGTATTAATCGCAGTAAGTAACACGGCGCTCGCTAACATCGCGCTAATAGCGATCGTCAGCCGCTCTTTAGTGAGGCTCATCGGGAAATAGAGCGTCACATACACGACTAGCACCAGGAGCAGCAGCGGAAGCAAGGTCTTGAACAAGAACACGAGCGTCTTTCGCTTGATGGCGATAACGACGTTGTACCCGGAGAATTGAGTCTCATAGTTCGTGTGAAATGCCCCCGGTTGTCCGCGGCTGGAGTGAGTGCTCAGCGTGTCTGACCCATACTGGACCTTGGAAAAATCCCAATTCGCCAATGGAGGAAGTTCCGAGACTCTGGCATCGCTGCGAGGGAGTTTTAAGCCGAAGTCATCAATGGCATAAATTACCTGCTCCCGAGTCATCCGAGGGTTCGTGAGCCGGATGAAGAGCGATTGTGAATCGAATGGATAATCATGAAAATCATAAGTGGCGCGGAAATCCCCGCGCACCCGGTAAAGGCTGTAGTGCAATCCGTTGATTCCCTGGCTTAAGAGTGGAGTTTTTGGATCGTACGGGGATTTCTCCGTTGCTACGTTAAGGTCGACCTCTCGCACAGCATCGCCGCCGGCGTAACGGAACCAAAGATAAAAGTCAGCGCCGAAGGTACCTTTGCTCGTATCGACCCGGCTGATCTGGTTGATGTCAATCCCAGTATAAACAACCTGTTGTAGCCAATAAAAGGTTTGACGGATACGAATTACATTTCCGGACGCCAGTTCGGCATCCAGATCAATCAAAGAGGGATTTGGAATTGCCGCGAGTTGAATTGGGGCCGAGATGAAACGTCCCTCTACACAACGACCAACACGCGCCGGCTGGGGCACGGTTTGCGTTTCGTCGAAATAGAGAGGGCCGCTCAAGCCGTCAAACGCCTGCGTCTGACTATTCTGGCCGGCGAGCCAATTTCTGATTTGCTGCCGATCGTCGTCACGACTTTGCGACGTTAAATGGACCCCGGCCTTGCGTAGCGCTTCAACCAGAAGGAGCGATGTCTCGTAGTATTTCGACGAGACCTCGTCCGCGTGAGCGCCGCACGCTTTGTAAAGGCGGTCGCTGAATTCCAGAGCCCGCTCAGATGCGCTATCCAGGATGATCGGCGAAGCGATGAAAGTATTATTCGTGAAAAAGCCCGGCTCACGGATCTCCTCGGGCTCACTCTTGAAGAGTTGAGGAAAATCGTTTCCCAGCGAAGTGCCTCCCAATACTATCGGATTGACGCCGGTACGGCGGAGTCGGGTCAATGCGTCCACGGCGGCGTTGTAGGGCGAAATCGCCAGAAAGAGGACACCGGATTCACCCTCGGCGATATCTGCGGAAGCCTGTTGAATCAAAGCGGCGTGCTCCGCCTCGGTGCCGTGAGTGTCCCAGCACCATTGATTCTCAATGTTGCCGCCTTCCTCCATGAATTCGTCAACAAACGCGGCCTCCAATGACTTACCGTAAACTTCACTGCTATAAATCACTCGGGCGCGTTTCTGACCAAGAACGTTGATTGCATAGGCCGCGAGAATATGTCCTTGCGACGAGTTATCAAAGGTGGTGCGAAAATAGTAAGAGTTATCCGCCGTTATACCGACAACATTGGCGGTAGCGGTTATTGCCGGAATCGAAGCCGCCTTATAAATTGGGCCTGCCGCCAACGAAGTTAGGCTGCGCTCATGGCCGATGACCGCCAGAGCCGGACTTTGCCCAATCTTCTTCGCGTCTTCAACTGCGACCTCGGGATTACCCTCATCATCATACGGGATGGCTTCTAATGGGTGACCTTGAATTCCGCCTTGCTGATTCACTTCGGCGAAACAGAGGTGCACTGCGTCGATAGTTGCTCTCCCTCGCCTTTGCGCCAAGTGGCTTAGCGAGGTCGCAACGGCGATTTGGATCGGCGGTAAAGGAGCGGTGCGAATTCGATAAATGACATAAACCAACAGACCGAGAATCAGCGTTGCTACGGCTAGCATCAAACCCACCCAGCGAAATGAGCGATGCCACCGTTTCAGGACCGGTTTCGTCTGTTGCTCGACCGAAGAGGTACTTTTCGCGGTCATATTCTGCCATTGCTTTTGATGAAACCGTGACTCGGAGGAAATGACTAATCGAGCGGTTAACTGGAGGACAAGCCAATTCGCCTTTGTCTCGGATTTTTTACATTGCGCACGAGCATCGAGAGCAGGTTCCGATGCGGTATAGCGAGACTGCTCACGTGCGCATGACCCAAGGCTTCGGACGACCAGGTAAGAACTGATGCTTTGAATAATCTTACGCTGCCGCCGGTTAATACCTTTCATCTGCGTATATCTGCGTCCATCTGCGGTTGAAGGCAGTGATTTGTTGTTGCTCACGACTAGATGCCGCTCCTACGGACCTCAGACGATTTTTGTTGCTGACGTTTCTATAAAGATAGCGCTCCCACGGAGCTAGCCCCACCGAGTACAATCCGGGCATTACTTCCGGCAAACCGGACAAAAAATCGAGGCCGCGTAACCGGGGCGCGCTCTATTTATTATCCATAAAAACAATAAAATTACACAACCTGAGAAATTAGCTTAAACGATCTATGGAAGGCTCCCAGTGTCTCAATCCGTGCGCCTACAATGCTATTGAATTATGTCCCGCTTCCGGTGGGCGCGGGAAAACTCTTGAATGTCCGACGGAGCCTTGTGACCTATGACAGCGCGAGGCTGCCTTGCCAGTACCCCTATGCCCAGGGTGAGACGGGTTCTGCTTTTAGGCTCAATATCGCCGAGGATCGATTTAGCTTTGTTAGTGCTGCGGCTGTATGTAGGTGCGAGCTTGTTTCTCCGACATGGTCTGGAAAAGCTCTTCGGATCGGCAGATGCGATCAGCCAATTTCCTGATCCGCTACACCTGGGTAGCTATGTCAGTTTCATCGTCGCGACCTGTTCTGACGGCTTTTGTTCGATCCTGGTTGTAGCGGGCTTGGGCACACGCTGGGCGGCGTTACTAATCTTCTGCAATATGTTTGTAGCCTGGGCACTAGTGGTTCATTTTCAGTTCTTCGGCCACGGCGTCAGTGCGGGTGAGGCGATGGTGCTGTATCTTGGTGGTCTGGTCACAATTGCGGTGGCTGGCCCGGGGCGATTTAGTACCGATGCATTTTTGACAAAACGGTGCCGGAGGCGATCGGGACGGTCCACCGCTGGTTCACAAAAAGGAGTCCGGCCCCGCTGATCTTTTTCTTCTTTTCGGGAAAAGGCGAAATGCGCGCTTTGGTTGCAGAAAGCCGTCATGTGCTGCGTGAGACCATGAGCACGGCGGGTTGCGTACAATGAATCGAACACGAAATGCGGCGATTCAGACAATTTAGGGCCCAGACTTCACGAAACGATCTTTACTGTGATGCGCACCAGTAACAATGTACAACGGAGTCTGGGTTGTTATCGGCGGATTAGTCTTTTTGCTGGGTATCTCCGATCTCTGGTTGGAGAGTATTTTTGCCAAAATCTGTTTTTTGATATCCTCAGGGGTCGTTTTGAACCTGCTTCCGCGGTCTGGGCGCGCTGGAGCATCACTTCTGGCCGTACGAGATCGCTGGTCTGCGCTGATAGTATTTCTGTTGCTCGGTTTCGTGGAAGATTATGCGGTTCGAGATACTAGTTGGTTGAATCAGCGAATCGTGGCGGTGACTGCGGCGAGTTTGTTGGCTGGAGTAGGGGTCGGAGTGGTTGTTCGCTTGTTTGTGGTCTGGCTAGCGATTAGCTACGATCCGAGAGAAATATCCACGGTCGCCATCGTAATATCGAGTGGCGTCTTGTTCGGAGGACTAATACATCGCTGGAAACCCACGTTAGCCGAGCAGCCGTTAACTGGGTTTTGTCTGGCAGCGAGTGTTTCTTTTCTGCGCGATATCTGGATACTTCTTTATGTTCCCTCGGAAACGACCGCGCCCACCTTGGGGCGTCTGTTTCTTGCGCCTATTTTGCAAGGATTGGGAGCGGCTTTGACTCTGGCCATGGTAGCAAAAGCGCGGGAACAGGATGACCAGCATAGAGCTGCGGCCAGGGCAGAAGTCAGAGCTCTCCAGGCCCGGTTGAATCCACGCTTTCTTGGCGATGCGTTGAACAGCTTGGCTGGGTTTGCCACCGCGGAATCACAAAAAATTCCTTACGCCGTGGGTCACCTACGTCGCTTTCTGCGTGCCAGCTTTGATCAGCACGATCAGCCCTTTGTCCGGCTTGAGGAAGAGTTGTCCGTGGTATCGGCCTATTTGGAGATCGAATCCATGAGATGGCCTGGCGAGCTCGAAGTGGTTCAAAAGGTTGATCCTCGGGGACTGCAGGCTTTAATACCGCCGTTTGCGCTTCAGGGATTGGTCGAGAACGCCGTTGTACATGGCCGTCCGCGCGCGCCCCAGGTCTGTCGCGTGCAGATCGCCATAAGCGCGAAACATGAACGTTTGGAAATGACGGTAACGGACAACGGAACGGGAGTTCCGGGAGCGCAGCTTGAGCGGGTGTTCTTTCCAGAGCGATCGCAACTTGGCCGGTTGATACTGTTGCGCCGGCAGTTGGAGCAATTGTTTGGTAAATCGTTCAAGCTTGAGATAGATAGCGAAATCGGGGCTGGAACCAGGGCCGCCCTGAGCCTTCCTTTGCGGATCGATTCAGCGACTTCTCCAGAACTGAAAGCTGGTCGTTCCAGGGTAGGGAGTATTAGTACGGCTCAGGTTGTGGTTGCGGAAAAGGCGGACGTTCACTAGTCACAAACTCGACCGCGGCTTTGAATTGATCGTACTCGCTCTTGTCGTCGCAGATTGCTGCTTACAATGAATATTAGCTCACGAGTTCTATGGGCCGTCTTAGGCGCGCTCTACTTGCTTGGCGGCCCGGTTGCCCCCGCAAGCGAGGCAACGCTCCACGGAGATCTGGCTTTCCTCGGTCCAAAGGGCAGCTATAGCGATGAGGCGGCCGGTAAGTACGTCTCCCGTGCACATCTGGATGGTACTACTGCTTTGACCACGATAACCGAGATCGCGCAATCGGTCGGGGAAAGTCGGGTGCAATTCGGCTTGTTGCCCTTCGAGAATAGTATCGGAGGGTTCGTGGGTGAAACGCACAAACTTCTGCTTGCGCCGCAGGCTCCGGGGTGGCGGGTAATTGCAGACGTGACCATTCCCATCAGCAACAACCTCTTGGTTAAGCCGGGCACTAAAGCATCCGATTTAAGGAAGATAGTATCGCATCCGGAGGCGCTTAAAGAGTGTGCGAACTGGCTGAAGACCAACTTCCCCCGGCTTGATCAAGAGAACATAAGCTCTACTGGAGCCGCTGCAGAAGCAGTTGCCAATGGCGATGGAACCATTGCGGCCATCGCTTCGTCTGCGGCGGCGCGGGCTTATCAACTTCAGGTCTTATTTCAAAACATCCAGGACGATCAACACAACGCGACGAACTTCATCGTCATTCAAGCCGCTGCCCGAGATTTTCCGGAGCAAAATCCCACTCGCTTGATTGTCCGGCTCGACGTGAAGCAGGGAGGCAACGCTCTTGCACGATTAGTAGAAGATCTGAAGCATCTGTCGTTTGCCCTGACCAGCGCGGACAGCGGACCAACCGGCACGCTTGGTTCACGTCGGTTTATATTGATCTTTGACTCACTGAATGGGGCGGACTTCAGCCAAATCCAAAACGCGCTTCGTCCTATCGGCGCTTTGCTGATAGGAGCTTATCGTCCGTTGGATATCACGCCATAACGTTTGTGGTTGGATCCGGATCCTGCGGTTGGGGCGGCGCCTCGCCGCGTTACTGGCTCGTTAAATTGGCCTCAGCTATTCAGCTCGCCAAGCGCCTTGCGAGTCATCCGGGGACGCTCTGAACGCTGCTATACCAGCCGCAGACTTGGTCCACTGGTTCGGAAAAGGAATACGGCAGCTCAGGCAAAGAGCTTTGCTTATCTCAAGTTTCGCCTCTATTTACAGACCGCGCATTGCCATGGAACTGCCGCGCTGGCCAGGCCGGGTAGTCCGGCCATTTCGCGTTGATCGCATATGTCTGTAAATGATCAAGTTTCTAGGATTCTTAGCCTTTATTTGCAGCACGGGTGCCGTCTTTGGAATCGATCGAGAATTTGGTCACCCGATTTTTCGAACGTTTAACGCTCACGACTATGGCTCGGTAGGCCAAATATTC
>JAFAZK010000169.1 GCA_019239825.1 Verrucomicrobiota bacterium
ACGATCGGCATATGTCTGCTCGCGAGACCAAGCGCGTCGTAATTTTCACTTTGCCGCCGGTGCGCGAGATTGATTTGGTCGGCGCGGCCGACGTCTTCAGTTCAGCGAACCGGGCAGCTGGCGAGCCGCTCTATGAAGTCAAAATCGTCAGCGCGGAAAAAACTTCCGTAGATAGAAAAATCTCGGGAATGTGCGGATTATCGCTTTATTGCGATTCTGATTTTCGCAAGTTTCGGGGCGAGATCGACACCCTGTTAGTCCCGGGCGGAATTGGCGCTGAAGAGAGGGAGCCGGAGACTGCGGCGATTCAGTGGTTACGTGAGGCGGCAGCCGAGAGTCGGCGGGTAGGCTCCATTTGCACAGGCGCATTTCTATTAGCTCATGCCGGCTTACTCGACAGCCGTCGAGTAGCTACTCACTGGGCTTTTGCTGCCGAATTGGCAAGACGATATCCAAAGGTAAACGTTGATCCCGAACCGATCTGGATCCAGGACGATAACTTCTATACCTCAGCCGGTGTGACGGCCGGCATCGACCTTTCGCTCGCCTTGCTAGAGGAAGATCACGGCGCCGCGCTGGCTCTGGAGGTGGCGCGTGTGTTGGTAGTCTTTCTACGGCGCCCGGGCAACCAGGCCCAGTTTAGTGTGTCACTCGCGAAACAAACACATGAGCGCAATCCGTTGCGCGAGTTGCGCGTCTGGATGGCAGAACATCTTACAGCCGATCTTTCCGTTCCTGCCCTGGCGAAAAGGGTGGCGATGAGTCCACGCAATTTCCAGCGTGTGTTTACCAGCTCGATGGGTAAACCGCCCGCGCATTATGTGGAAGAGCTGCGAATCGAAGCCGCTCGCCGCCTCTTGGAGAGGACAACCCAAAGCATGGACGAGATCGCCGACCAATGCGGTTTCGCTAGCGCCGATGTTCTCTCCCGCGCTTTCACCCGAGTCCTTCGGCTGACCCCAGGCGAATACCGCAGCCGCTTCCGTTCCTCCGGCATCAGGGGCTAGCGGTTCAGAGTAGCGGCGGTTGGCGCTAGTGCAGCGCGACTTCATTTGGCTTAATTCGTCGGAACGATGACGTAGTGATTCGGCCGCGCACGCATAGGGTCTTTTTCATGAGCAACCTATCTATCGGCGGTATCCGCATCCCGGACAGCAAACTGGCGCTAGCTGCTACTGAACTGGTCCGAGACACGGAATCTGACCTTCTATTCCATCATTCAGCCCGGGTTTATTACTTTGGGGCGCTGGCTGGGCAGCGACAGAACCTGAAGTACGATTCCGAACTTCTCTACATCGGCGCCATGTTCCACGACATGGGCCTTACCAAAGAGTATAGCAGCGCCACTGAGCGTTTCGAAGTTGACGGCGCCAATGCCGCCCAAGCCTTCTTGCGGCAGCACGGCATTGACGAAAGGTCTATTGAGATCGTCTGGGACGCCATTGCACTGCACACCACGCCAGGCATTCCTAAGCACAAAAAGCCGGAAGTAGCCCTTGTGACCGCAGGCGTCGATATGGACGTCCTAGGCATCGGTTACCTCGATGTGCCTGACGCACAGCGGGAGGCCGTAGTCCAAGCGCATCCTCGCGGGGACCATTTCAAAGAACAAATCATCCACGCGTTTTACGATGGATTCAGCCAAAAGCCGGAGACCACTTGGGGGACCATGAACGACGACGTGCTTGCCTTGCGGGAACCGAATTTTAAACGCGCGAACTTTTGCAGCATCATTCTCAATTCAGCTTGGCGCGCGTAGGCAGGAGCAGGAGCTAGGAGGCGCGTGTTGGCGCGTAAGGAATGTGGCGGGGGGCTTGGGGCGAAGCGAGCCGCCAAGCGACCATCTGGTCCGGTAGGTCTTGCCACGAAGTGGCTACACAGAAGTGAGGCCGCGTGTGCTCCACCGTTGTAATGTGCCGCGGGCGTTTCGCCTTCCCATCGCGCCCAACCCCAGTACGGAGATATTCTTGTCCATATAGGTGCTTTAAATGAATCGAGCTCAGAGTTATGCGCTTGGAGCTTCGGGCACATCAGCAAGCCCCCTGGGCAAGAGGGCTCGTGCGGTGGAAATAACATTCAGGTACTCCCGCAGGAGCTTGATCTTGCCGTTCTCTTCTAGCAGGAGAGTTATATAATTCTGAACGTAATTGCGCCCCGTACCTTTATCGGTTGTGTCCGTGCGATATTCAACAACTAGCCCGTGTCCATCCTTCAGTTCATAAATCTCAATTTTGGACACCGTGAACGACGAGAAATGCGCCCTGATTATATTCAGCACTTCCCGAACGGCTGCCTTCCCCTCAAAGCAGGTGGGCATTCCGACGCTGGAGAGATAAGGAAAATCGAAAGTGCCGTTGTCGGCAAAAAGATCAGCGCATCGGTCAACCGACGCATCGAAGGTTTTCAGGCAATCAAAATACTTAGTAATGAGTTCGAGAGCTTTTGACATGGCGTGCTCCTTTCGTTGATGAAATCCCACGCACCGTCAGTCCTGCAGGACGATGCGTCGGAAGGAATGTTGTCGTTGATGTTCGTGCTTAGACCTGAGCAAGTCCGCCATCGACGAAGACTTCACTTCCTGACATGAAGCTGCTTTCGTCGGACGCCAGGAACGCGACCACCTTCGCGACCTCCTCATCCGTGCCAATGCGGGAAAGAGGGGTGATGCTGGTGGCGAAGTCGAAGAAGCCGTGGACTTGCTCCTTGGGAAGGCCAGATTCCGACCAGGCCGGCGTCTCGATGACTCCCGGGCTCACGGCATTGACGCGAATGTTCTTTGTTTTGAGGTCCGACGCCCATGTGCGGGCGAAAGAACGGATGGCGGCCTTGGTTGCACTGTAGATGCTCCAGTTGGCGAAACCTTTGGTTCCGACAATGGAGGAGCTGAGAATGATCGAGCCGCCTGACTGCATTAAGGGCAGTGCCTTTTGCACCGTCCAAATCACGCCTTTGACGTTCGTATTGAAGAGCGAATCGACGTGCTCCGCGGTAAGGCCTTCGAGCGGGGCAGGCGCCGCAAAGCCCGCGTTGGCGAAGACGGCATCGACATGTCCGACTTCGGCCTTCACCCGCTCATAGAGGCGGTCCACGTCCGTGGGATTCGTAACGTCACCTGGAACCGGGACTGCAGCCTTGCCAAGTGACGCGGCGACTTTTTCCAGTTCGGCCTTCCGGCGTCCGGTGATGAAGACGCGGGCAGCACCCTCTTCGATGAACTTTCTCGCAGTAGCGAGACCAATGCCCGAGTTGGCACCAGTGATGACTGCAGTTTTATCTTCAAGTTTAGACATATTGATCTTTCTGTTTTGCGATTTGGCTGACTGGAGGCTCTATGGAGGGCTTCGCCTTTCCCCCTCACCATAGGCGGCTCGCGTCTTGGCTGAAACGACGTATATAGTACCAATTTAGGACATCCACTCGGAAACGACTTTTGCCATGCTGCGGATCGAATTTGTGGTTTTTGACGACTTCCAGTCGATGAGTTTCGCCCCTCTCTCTGTCTTCGAGGCCGCGAACCTCTTGCTGGACAAGCCGCGCTATGAGATTTGCTACATTTCTGAGCAGGGAGGACCTGTGCGTTCTTCCACAGGCATGGTCGTCGATACCCAGCCCTTCGATAACAGGAGCTTCGACACCGTAATCGTGAGCGGAGGCCCTTCCATCATAGAGGCTGTCCCCCCTGGCCTGCTGACCTTCATTCGCAAGGCGGCGAGGACTTCGCGCCGTATCGCTTCGGTTTGCACGGGTGCTTTCGTTCTCGCGCAAGCTGGTCTTCTCGATGGAAGGCGAGCGACTACCCATTGGTGGCATGCACGCGACCTGCAAACTCGGTTCCCCAAGGTGAAGATGGAAGAAGACAGGATTTTCCTGATCGACGGAAATGTTTGGACATCCGCAGGCATGACGGCCGGTATCGATTTGGCGCTGGCCATGGCCGAGGAAGATCTCGGGGCCGAATTGGCTCGCGCTATCGCACAGAGGCTTGTCATGTATCATAGACGCGCAGGCGGGCAGTCCCAGCATTCGGCGTTGCTCGAATTGGCGCCCAAATCGGATCGCATCCAAAATGCTCTCACCTATGCGAAGAAGAATCTCCATACCGCTTTGTCGGTGGAGAAACTGGCGGAAGTGGCAAATCTGAGCGCGAGGCAATTCAGTCGTTCCTTTCGTGCTGAAACGGGACAATCGCCCGCCAAGGCGATTGAAAACCTTCGCCTCGAGTCGGCGAGACTGATGATGGAACAGTCGCACCACTCGATTGATGAGGTGGCACATGAGACTGGCTTTGCTGACCGCCGCCGCATGCGCCAGGCCTTCCTGCGAGGATTCGGGCTACCGCCTCAGATGATTCGGCGCAATGCGCGTGCGCAGACGTTGCACGAATGATCGACGGGCTCCTTTCATCTGCTCTTGCTGCGTGTCCGATGGATACCTCACGCCCGTGGAATTTGTCGCAGCCAGTAAGACAGAAAAGTGGGAAGTTGTTTCCAAGGATTTGAATAACCCAAAGCGGTTATTCACAACTGGCCCGGCTAGAGCCGACCGCCTTTGGGAGGCGGTCTCGCCAGCTCCAGTTGACATCCTTAGAACAACTTCCTAAAGCTAGACAACAACATCCCATAACAAGCAGATCTCTACGTTAGGAATGTCCAGCAAACGGGATCAGGCCATTAGCCCTTGGGCTATTCTATCTAGTCACTTCGTGGCTAGATCCGCCATACTGAGCCGCTGCTGGGGGGTTGGTACGCTTGACGGACCGAGGGGCAGCAGATCAGGTTGCTCGCCATGTACGCAATACTGGGAGCTAACGGAAAGGCTGGACGAGCAGCAATTGAAAAGCTTCGGGCTCAGGGAGCGTCGGTCAGAGCCGTGGTCCGCGAGTCTTCTAATACAGCCGATCTGGAAGCGATGGGGTGCCAGATTGCTTTCGCCGATCTGCATGACGCGGATGCTACTAGGAAGGCCATTGACGGTGCAACTGCAGTACAAGTGATCTGTCCCGTGAATCCTCGCGCGAAGGATGCGGCGACCGAAATGAAAAATATTATTGATGTCATTGCCGGTGCCCTGACTGCAACTCGCCCTGAACGTATTCTGGCGATCTCAGATTACGGCGCGCAGGTCACTTCAGGGACCGGGGTCACCATGATCTTCCATTACATGGAAGAGCGTCTAAGGACGGTGCCGGGCACCCTCATATTTCTTCGATCGGCCGAGCATATGCAAAACTGGGGCCGGGTGATAAAGCCCGCAGCGGAGACTGGGTTGCTGCCAAGTTTCCATCACCCGGTTAGTAAAATCTTCCCGACCATCTCCGCACCGGATCTGGGCGGAATCGCGGTTGAGCTTTTGCAGCAAAAACCGGCAGGCTCGAGACCCCAGATTGTCCACGCGGAGGGTCCCCGTCGATATAGTGCTCTTGATGTGGCGGCGACTCTCAGCGAAATCCTGGGACGGCAAATCGTTGCCAAAGAACTTCCGGAAGAAAATTGGGTACCGGCGCTGATCCGAGGCGGAGCCGGTGAGAGTTACGCGGAGCTCATTCGCGAATTATTTGTCGGCCATAATGCCGGTCTGATTGACGTGGAGCCCGGAGGCGAAGTTTGTTTGGGAACAACCGAATTGCGCGAGGCACTTAAGTTTTTCGGGTAGGGGAAGGCGAATGGGCGCAACGGCCGGGTAGGACGAAGATCTCGGCGCGCCCAACGGCCAGCCATGCTGATAGATCGATTCCGCACCGGATTTGAACCGTGCGCGTGGCGAAGCTATCAACCAACGAATCTCGCGAGGCAGAGGCAGTATTCCAACGTATCAGCGGCGAGGCCACACCACACGCCAACGGCTCAAATCCGGCGCGATACCTCCAAAGATGCAACCCGTCACGCCCGCGCCGAGATCTTCGCCCTACCGGACCCATTTGCGCGATCACCGCGTCGCCTATTCGCCGGTGCGCCGATTCGGCCATTCGCCGCTTTGAACTCCTGTACTCCTTGTAACTCCTTGCACTCCTCCCTATATTTCTCGCCACTTTTTTCTCATGGCCGAAAATCCAATTCACGTTGCCAAGATTGCTAACGAACTGAAACTGCAGGCGAACCAGGTCCGATCGGTTCACGCGTTTCTTGTGGATGGCGCCACGGTGCCGTTTATTGCTCGTTACCGCAAGGAAGCCACCGGATCACTCGACGAAGTTCAGATCGCCAATATTCGCGATCGCCTCGAGCAACTCGAAGAAGTCGATCAAAGGCGCGAAGCGATCATCAAGAGCTTGGAAGAACGCAACCTCTTGACCGATGAACTCAAGAAGAAGCTGGTTGCGGCGGAAACTCTTACGGTGCTGGAAGATATTTATCTACCGTTTCGTCCCAAGAAACGTACCCGGGCCACCATCGCCAAGGAAAAAGGCCTGGAACCGCTGGCCGATTTTCTTCAGCAAGGTCAAGCGAATGCCGCGGCCGATCCACTTACGGAAGCACAAGGTTACCTGGTCGAAACCAAGGAAGAAGAAAAAGCCGTGCGAACGGTCGAAGACGCTCTGGCCGGGGCTCGAGATATTCTCGCTGAGCGGATGAATGACGACGAGAACGCTCGAACTAGGATGCGCGAGTTATTTAACACGAAAGGTATCCTGAGCTCCAAAGTCATGACCGGCAAAGAGGAAGAAGGAGCAAAATTTAAGGATTACTTTGATTGGAGCGAACCAGCAACCAAAGCGCCTTCCCATCGTATTCTGGCGATTCGGCGAGGTGAATCGGAAGGGTTTCTTTACTTCCGAATTCAACCACCGGAAGAAGACGGCATCGGCATTATGGAATCGCTGTTTGTTCGGGGAAAGTCAGCTTGTGCCGAGCAGGTGAAGCTGGCGGCACACGACAGCTATAAACGATTGCTCAAAATATCGATGGAGACTGAGGCGCGGATCGGTCTGAAGAAGCGAGCCGACGAAGAAGCGATCAAGGTTTTCGGCGATAACATTCGCGAACTGCTCATGGCCGCGCCGCTGGGCCGGAAGAAGGTTTTAGCCATCGACCCCGGGTTCCGGACCGGTTGCAAAGTTGTGTGTCTGGATGCTCAGGGCAAACTTCTGCATAACGACGTGGTCTATCCGGAGCAGGGAAGCCGAAACGCAAGCGAGGCTGCCAGCAAGATTCGCGGTTATTGCGAGCATTTCGGGATCGAAGCCATTGCCATCGGTAACGGTACTGCGGGACGCGAAACCGAAATGTTTGTAAGAGGCTTGGAGCTACCGAAGACCATCATCATCGTAATGGTGAATGAAAGCGGCGCCTCGGTCTATTCGGCGTCAGAAGTGGCTCGGCAAGAGTTTCCCGACCAGGATCTAACGGTACGCGGCGCCGTTTCGATCGGGCGAAGACTGATGGACCCGTTAGCGGAGTTAGTAAAGATCGATCCAAAATCGATTGGGGTTGGTCAGTACCAACACGATGTCGATCAGCGGGCGTTGAAACGGTCGCTGGATGATGTGGTCATGAGTTGCGTTAACAGCGTCGGCGTGGAGTTGAACACGGCTAGCCCGCAAATTCTCGCCTATGTCTCCGGTTTAAATGCACAACTGGCCGAAAACATCGTCGCTTACCGGAATGAAAACGGACCGTTCGCCAACCGGCAACAACTACTCAAAGTTTCACGCTTAGGACCAAAAACTTTTCAGCAAGCAGCCGGGTTCCTCCGGATCCGCGAGGGCGCCCAACCACTGGATGCAAGCGCGGTGCATCCTGAAAGTTACTCGATCGTGGATCGGATGGCGGCAGATCGCGGATGTACCGTGCGCGATCTCATGCGCAATGATGCTTTACGCAAAGGGATAAAACTTGACCACTACATCACTGACGCGATCGGGCTTCCCACGCTAACCGATATTATCAACGAGTTAGCAAAACCGGGGCGCGATCCACGAGACCAATTCGAAATCTTCTCGTTTACTGAAGGGGTCAATAAACTCGAGGACCTGAAGCCCGGACTCAAGCTGCCCGGTATCGTGACCAATGTTACCGCCTTCGGCGCGTTTGTTGATATCGGAGTACATCAAGACGGGTTAGTGCATATCAGCCAGTTAAGTGATTCCTTCGTCAAGAATCCGGCCGACGTTGTGAAGGTGCACCAGAAAGTGCAGGTGACCATTCTGGAAGTCGATCTACCACGGAAACGAATCGCCCTCTCAATGAAGAGCCGGCCTGAGCTTGGATCGACCTCGTCCAGATCCAACGATCGCAGTCAGGGCAACAAGGGACCGTCAGGGAACCGCAGCAGCGGTTCGTTGAAGCCGTCTCAGTTTGGCGGCGATTGGTTCAGTCAGGCGCTGGATAAAAATAAAAGGAGCTAAGAGCTAGAATCTAGGAGTGTGAGTGGTGATTAGTGATGGGTAGGAGCTGGGCCAGCACCCAGGTCGGGGAGCCGCATTGTAGACGTGCGGCCTTTGAATTCCGAGACGGTCTATCGCGTACACGTTGGAAAGATATGTGCGGCCGCGGCTCCCTGTTAGTGTGGCGGATTGTTTGCGTGTTGAACCTGTGTCTTGCCCCTAATGGTGGGGCAAGGCTCCCCACAGGGTTCTACGTTGAAAGCTTGAAGTTGTCGGTCCGAGGTTCAGTCTTCGCTGCCGCTCCTCGCTTAGGCCTAAAGGGTTCCGCTACATAATTAGGGCGAAGCGAAAAAACACCCTCATTCAGAGGCACTTGCCAACTTACTTCAAACCGTTTACTAACCATAAAAGTGGTTGGTTTTAATTCGATAACCGCAGGTCGGTTTTTGAAGCGATCACTGACGCCGCCTTCGTAATCCGTGCATAGAGGTCAGAAACACAGCTGAAAATGTAGAAACCACGCTCAGCGCTTTGGCCAGTGCAAATCGCTCCACAGAAAGATAGGCGCCGCAATGGCCAAGAAATACATGCAACTCGTCCTCACGCCGGCAGTGCAGCGTGCGCAGGACAAATACTTCGGAAAGCACCAAGTTGTCGAAAACGCGCCCGAGACCGACGCGCTCACCCTTGACGAGGTTAGCTTCATTACGGCTCGCGACAGCTTCTACATGGCGACGGTGAGCGAGACGTGCTGGCCATACGTACAACATCGCGGAGGCCCGGTTGGATTCGTCAAGGTGCTGGGGCCTAATTTGATCGGCTTCGCGGATTTCAAAGGCAACTGCCAGTTACTCAGCACGGGAAATCTCGGCATCAACGACCGCGTCTCCATTTTCATGATGGATTACCCGCATCGCACCCGACTTAAGCTACTCGGGCATGCGCGTGTGCTCGACGCGCGCGAGCATCCAGAGCTAGTAGTTCAGCTCGGTGCAGGTGCCCTTCGCAAAAAGGTGGAGCGCTTTTTCCTCATCCAGGTCGTCTCCTATGACTGGAACTGCCCACAATACATCGCTCCGCGCTTCACTGCCGCACAGGTAGAAAATTTTACCGCACCGCTGAAAGCCCGCATCGCTGAGTTGGAAGCCCAACTTGCCGCTCGCGGGACCCCAATGGTGCCGTCTCAACCATGACGGCGACTTACCAGAGTCCCTCTAATCACCACCAACTAACAAAATGACCTCGGACAACACATTCGCCCCCAAACAAAACCAAGTCCGTCACAACACGATTCGTGTGAATGAACTGGACATCTTCTATCGTGAAGCCGGCGCAGCCGAGGGGTACGGCGCAGTTTAAGCCGTCGCATCTGCTCGAAAACTTAAACAGAAAATCACTATGCAAATTCACCCAGAAGATACTGCGGTTGTATTCATTGATCCGCAGAACGACGTCTTGAGCGAAAAGGGCCTCTCTTGGCCTCTCGTCCGCGAAAGCCTTCAAGAAAACAATACCATCGAGAATATGGAGCTGATCTTCAAGGCAGCCAAAGGGTTTGACTTTGAGGTCTTCATCTCGCCTCACTATTTCTATCCGACGGACAAAGGATGGAAATTCAACGGACCGCTTGAAACCGACGAGGCA
This sequence comes from Verrucomicrobiota bacterium, assembly GCA_019239825.1. Classification (GTDB taxonomy): domain Bacteria; phylum Verrucomicrobiota; class Verrucomicrobiia; order Chthoniobacterales; family JAFAMB01; genus JAFAVN01. The sequence continues at coordinate 9,968 of JAFAZK010000169.1, forward strand.
AACTCTGGTTTGTTCGCTCGCAAAGGAGTCTTAAATCTCGATGGCCTGGAAGGTTCAGGCGCTGACTGGTTGGAGCGTTTCAAGCCCTACATCGAGGACGGCAAGACCATCGTAGTGGCGCCGCACCGCGTCTGGGGGCCGGAAAGCAACGACCTCGTTCTCCAACTCCGCAAACGCAAGATCAGCAAGGTCATCCTTGGGGGAATGCTGGCCAACATGTGCGTCGAATCTCACTTGCGCGAATTGTTGGAGCAGGGTTTCGAGGTCGCTGTCGTAAAAGATGCGACCGCCGGGCCAAAGCATCCCGAATGGGGCTACGGTTATACGGCGGCGCTCATTAACTATGCGTTTCTTGCACACGCCGTTTTGACGACGGACGAAGTCGTAAAGGCAATGCAAAAGGATAGTCAGTAGCCGGCGACTACTGGACTCTTATCTTGATGCCCTTCTGTCACACTCAATAACCAAGGCTCGATAGACTTGCTGCCGGCATTGCCGAGCTGTTCAGCGAGAGTTTGGACTGGAAAATAGCGGGTGACACTGGCGCTCTGCCGTGGATCGGACAAAAATCGGGCGGGGCAGCTATTACCGATTTTGTTAGTGAGTCCCGCGCCATGATTGAGCGCATTTAGCCTGATTTGTAAACCCTAGCGAGAAAGCAATCTTCTCGATCGAGTCATCGGAGGTTGCCAGCAAAGAGTTCGCCTGCTCAAGGCGCTTACGCCGCATGTGTTCGGGCGGAGCTTCTCTCGTCGGTCAGCCGACGCGCCCTTTCAATTACCCCTCGACGGCGTGACGGTATTTTCGCAGTCATGCCCGCAATCAACAGATCCACCATCTGTTCTGCCGAACGTTTCCAGTTTTCGCTTACCCTTATCGACGCGACGCCAGAGAGCGCGCGGAGCAAATCCAGCGGCTCGATCTCGTACCGAAGGGCGCCTTTGTCGACCGCATTCTTTACGAGGGTGGTAATTGGCGACGCGAGGCGATCTGGGGTCTTGCTGTACAGGTCCTCCGGACCACCCATAAGGGTATCCATGGCATCAGCCATGCCGTGCTTCGCATCCAGAAACTCTACGAAAAGCATGAGCCATTCGCGTAGCGCGGCGATCGGCTGCCGTTCGGCGCCTAACCTCTCGGCCGCCTCGATGAGTGCATCCACTTCCTGCCGATAAACTGCCGAAATCACGGCATCGCGCGTGGGAAAATGTCGGTAGAGCGATGCGATGCTGACCCCAGCCTTGCGCGCAACCTGCTCGAGGCTTGCGGCCGCCTCTTCTCCGCGAAGACCTGCTTAGCCGCATCAATCAATCTTAGCCGGTTGCGTTCGCCGTCGGAACGCGGCCAACGGCATCGACAGCGATCAACGTAAGGCTCACTACCGGCCAACAATTGTCTTTCAGATCGCGGAGTGATGCATCATAGGCTGCATCTAAGAGGACTGGAGCAACAAACAGCGCCAGAGTCAGCTATGAAAAAATGGTGGATACCGATTTTCCCTTTTGAAACCAACCGTCTTTCGGGAACCTCGCCCTACC
>JAFAZK010000004.1 GCA_019239825.1 Verrucomicrobiota bacterium
GGCCGCCGCCAACATCTTGAGGAAAAACAGAACGCTAAAGCACGCGAAAAAAAACGGCGGACGAAAAGAGATACAACTCATTCAGAAAAATGGTCTCACAAATGGATTCGTGAGCGGAGCAATCGCGGGACGTCTAAATAAATGCTACCCGCAGAGAGTCCGACTGCGGGGTTTTCCAAGGATTTGCTATGCTTTTGCACCCATTTTTGATCGCCCTTTGGCCGATCGAGAGCCTCAGACTAAAAAGATCTTATCTGGCTCGTGATCCAAAGAAGCCTCGGTCTCGCGCTTCTCTGTCTAGCCGGACGGAAATTTACCTGGACTCGGCCTTCTTCGATCGCCTGTCTTTGGGATGACCTGCACTGCGCTCACTCGTTCGGAATCGCCCCACGCTTGGAAGATGTTCTGCATTAAAGCGAGTTTCTCAGGACGCCCTATTATCTTTCTCAGGCGTTGCCCTGATTATCACCGCTAGTAAAATCCGATACGAATCGTGATAGCGGGAAGGGCAAGCTGTTATGGTGCCGTAGGAGATCTCCGGCCAGTGGGGTGCGATATCCCTGCCATGAAACAGCAGGCTTGCTCGAACCGTTTAGCCTTCGACGAGAGCGGACCGGAAAGTTTTGGAAAGCGGGTACTGTGTAGAATTTTCGACCCGGTTTGGAGACCATCAGATGCAAGTGCCGGAGGTACCAAGCATTCAACGGCCAGCTGGCCAAGATGGGTGCTCTAAGGAATCAACGCAATGCTTGCCTCAGTTGAACGTCCAGGTCATGGCGAACAGAGTTCGAATTGCGCGCGGGTCAGACAGCTGTTATGACGTTCGCACCGGGTCGAGCGACAGGAGCAGACGCGGAAGCGCAGAGAGCGGCGACTATTCTTAGTGAGTGTGGAGTTGATCGCGGACATTGCGGCGTGAACTTTGCATTCTGAAGCCGGGAGAAACATCGCGATGATCCCTCCTAACGTTAAACATAAATTCACCAATACCGGTACTGACCCGGCCGTCACGTTAACGTTTATTCGCCCCCGGTCTATCCTCGTAACGAAAAAGGATAAGCTTGGAAGCGGTCGGGCGGATGCTCCGGACAATTAGTCGCGCGTTCCCAGATCCTTACGTGGCCCGTGGCGCGAAAGAGAAACATATGGAACTGGACACGCTTAAGGATCTTTACATCCACGAACTCAAAGACTTGTACAGCGTCGAAAAACAACTGATCGGCGCATTACCAAAGATGGCCAGAGCGGCGCATGACGAGAAGCTCAGCACCGGCTTTCGGGAACATTTGGAGCAGACCAAAGAACACGCCGCCCGCCTCGAAAAAATCTTATTTGAGCACAAGCAGTCCACCCGTGGCAAAAAATGCAAAGGAATGGAAGGCATTATCGCGGAAGGCGCGGAGATGATCGAGGAAGAAGCCGACCCGGAAGTGAAGGATGCTGGTTTAATCGCGGCTGCTCAGCGCGTCGAACACTACGAGATCGCCGGATACGGCACCGCTCGAACTTACGCCGAAATGCTTGGCGATAATGAAGGCGCGAAGCTCCTTCTGGCGACGTTATCAGAAGAGGAAAAGACCGATCAAAAGCTGACCCAACTCGCTAAATCATCGATCAATGTCGCGGCAGCACAGGCCGGATAGCGATTCGACAGCGTGGCCCCGAAGGTTTCGGTTACGTTTATCTTCGATAATTCCCCGAATCATCCCGATGATTCGGCGGAATTTTTCATCGATGACCGCATTTATCGTGCGTCACCATAAGGAATTCCTGCCCCTCAGTTGTTTGTCGGGATGGTACAATCCGGAGCTGCAGACTAACTTCCTACTCTTTCGTACTGGCTGCAAACCCTTAACAGAAAGATTGGTCAGGCATGCCAAGACGGGGTGACGCCGAAGAAGCTCTTTCCGAAAACTCGTACTTCCGAGGCGGAGGCTGTCGCCCTGGGAGCGTACCGCCGATTTTCCGGCGCGATTGTCGCAGGCACCAAAGAAGGCTGACAATAGCCCCTCCCGCTCAGAAATTGAATCGATGTTTCGCTGTGCCCTTCCGGATGGAAAATTTTCCATTCTCTCGTTCTTCAGTGTAGATCTGCTCTTCGTTGGCGATATTTTATCATGTCTGAGGGGTTAGTTAGCTTTTCCTTCAGTCCTACTCCTAACAGACTCGGTTGTACCCGGTGCGGCCGCATTGGTGGCGAGTAGATGTGCTTTCAGCCTAGGCTAACCGTGTGCCTCTGGGACGCATCTAAGAACCCGGTCTTAGTCATGCGACCAACAACGCAGTTCAACACAGCGCTGCGAAAATCACTCGCTCGGATACTTCAATCGCCTATCCGGATTCGAGACCGAACAATCTGGATTTCTCAGTGAACCCAGGAACCTGCCACTACTAAGGACGCCTTGATCTCCGGTTCGCTAAACTGTGGATTATTTCGATCAGTTCTGCGGGTTCAACTGGTTTGGGTATATGGTTTTGAAAACCCGCACGAATTGCTTCTCTTCGGTCTGCCGGGCGTGCATGAGCGGTTAATGCCACTGAAGGAATTTCGCTCTTTTGACCGTCGCTTAGCAATCGAATTCGACGCATCAACGTATAGCCATCGACCTCCGGCATCCCAATGTCACAAACCAATACGTCAAAGTTCTCTGTTTGAAGGAGCTCTAAACCGTCCTGAGCCGATTCTGCTAAATAAACAATTGCATCTGCCGACTCCAATAGCGACTTGAGCAGGATTCGAGAATCCAAATCGTCATCGATGACCAGCACCCGCATCTCTTTGAGCGATACTTCCGGCAAGGTGGGGATAGCAACGGATCCGGCATTAGGATGCTCGGGAGATCGCGGAGGTGGCGCATCACTCAAAGGGGCTATTGGAAGGCTGACAACAAATGTCGCTCCTTTTCCGCTCCCCTCGCTATAGGCACGCACCGTTCCGCCGTGTAACTCTACTAACTGCTTAACGATAGAGAGTCCGAGTCCGAGGCCACCATGTCGGCGAGTGAGGGAGGCATCGACTTGTTGGAACCGGTTGAAAACAGACGGAAGAAATTCCACCGGAATTCCCTCCCCTGTGTCGACGACGCTCGCTTCGACGTGAGAATTTACGCGCTTTAACGTGACTTGAACCCGTCCACCTCTTGGAGTGAATTTGATCGCGTTACTGAGGAGGTTCCAAAAGACTTGCCGCAGTCGATTGGGATCGCCTGATACTAGCAGCTCTGCGGCACCGAGTACAGGCTTCAGCCGGACACCCTTGGCCGCAGCGGTGGCGCTGACTGTTTGGATCGCTTCATTGGCGATTGATGATAGGTCCAGCCGCTCAACCTCAATCCGCACCTTCCCCGACATGATGCGACTCATGTCTAGTAAGTCGTCGATGATTTGTGCTTGAACCCGGGCGTTGCGCTCGATCACTTCCATCGCGTTCGCCATTTCTTCTGATTTTATCTTGCCCGTCCGGAGCACGGTTGCCCAACCCAGAATGGCATTGAGAGGCGTTCGAAGTTCATGGCTGACGGTGGCGAGAAACTCGTCCTTTAGCCGATTGGCTTTCTCCGCTTCCTCCCTTGCGGCGGTCTCTCGCTCTAAGAGCTCTGTCTGACGCGAAGTCGCCGCTTCGGCAATCTTTCTCGCATCCATCAGCGCTCCTTCCGCTGCTTTCTTTGCGGTAATATCGCGAGCGATTTTTGATGCTCCTATAACTTTGCCTGTCCCATCCTTGATTGGAGAAATCGTCAAGGATACGTCAAGTTCGCGACCATCCTTAGTCAAACGGATCGTCTCAAAGTGATCATAACGTTCACCCCGTCTCAGGCGGGCCAGGATCTCATCCTCCTCATCTTGCCGATCAGCCGGAATAATTCTCCTTATTGATTTTCCGATCATTTCTTCTGCCGAGTAGCCAAAGATCCGTTCCGCCCCCTGATTCCAGCTGGTAATGATGCTATCTAAGTTCTTTCCCACGATGGCGTCGTCGGAGCTGTCCACAATCGCCGCCAAGCGGCGCGAAAGTAAATCAGATTGCTGCCGCTCGGTCGCAATCCGAAACCACCAGGCGCGGCCGACGAGAGTCTCGCCCAGAACAATTGGGCTAGAATGCTGTTCGACCCAGGTCTTATCCGCTCGCTCCAGTAGATCATATGTCTTCTCATTCCCGGCAACGATCTCCGAGACGCGCGCTAAATACCGCCCCGGATCCGTCAATTCTTTAGAGATGTGCTCTAGAATGTTTCGAAAATCCCTCGAAGCGAGTTCGGCTTCGGAAACTTCCCAAGTCTTCAGAAATTGACCGTTCCAAAAAGCAATTCTCCTTTCGGAGTCAGTAAATAAAACACTGTCTGTGGCTGCGCCCAACAAGGCCCGTAAGACGCTGGTCTCATCGGCTAGCGTGTCTCGGTGCGTAGACTCGTCGCTTGGCATGTTTCCGGTCGAAAGATCGCAGGCGCGTTACGCTATGCGCGTATTTCGCGCCTTTTCTTCCTAAAATTTTGTTGTCACAGTAGGTCATCGACTCTGCAGAAACTAACAAAATTAGATTCGGATCAGAGTCCAACGCTTTTTCCCAGGCGGTTCATTGACTGATGCGTTACCAACCTCGACCGACTGCCGGTCACGTAATCGCAGACCTCATGCAGGAAGCGCAAAAGCTCGAGGCCGAGCCAACGAAATCAGCCCCGATTACATCCAACTGCGCCTTGTCATAAAACTTCGATTGTCTGAGCTCAACAAGACCTGAGCTATGGAGTTAATAGCGATATGGTGACACTGGGATGTATCACTGGTCGAGTTTTACGATACCGGCTGGAGAGCAACGGATCCCGAGAAAACCGAATGGCTGAACGAGGTGAGCTGGTATCTGCGAGCGCGCGCAATGCCGCCAGTCATTAAAATCTGGTTGGAAGAGAATTGTGAACTAATCGGCTTTATTGATAGTCAGGAGGCGCGAATTCGACGAGAAGGTAAGTGCAGAAACTGGGCGCTACTGGTCCTGCCACTTTTTGGATAGCTCTCTCTCCGCAGCGAGCCAATCCTCGTGTTGACTGCCGGGTTTGTCTCCTCGATCTAAATACAGCTCATACGCTCGGCGAGCAATTTGCTCATAGGTGGGAGCGACCCCCTGTTGGCCATCATCAATTTTCAGATCTCCTGAGACGCTGGACTGTCCGTCAGCCATGGCTTCGGTTTCGCCCGCTAGTTCGGCGCCATGCTCTTCCTTTTGAAACGATCCGTCTTCTTTTGCGCCGGTCCTGTCGCTGCCAATCCTCTCATTACCGGGGACTATGGCCTCGCTAACGACAATTTCCGGCGACTCTCGGTTTTCGATTGAGGGCTTTAGCTCGATCGATTTTTCGAGGCGCGAGGCATCCTCTCGCATGCTTTGTTGGGCTGACCCAGGCGCCCCTAACGGTTCGCTCTGACCGCTCCAGGCATCGATCTCACCTCTTTTTTCCATCAAGTCCCGGAATCGGTCGAGATCTTCCTCAACTTGATTCGCGGGAATTCCCAACGCGTCACCCGCCTGCTCGAAGAGGCCCTCCGGATCGTATTCCATCTGCAAAGTCACCCGCGTTAGAGACACATCAATTTGCTCAAAAGTAACCGCTCCCCTATTTAGTGTTCCCTTTACACTTCGCCATGCGATCTTCTGGTTGAGAGCTTGCTCGGTGATCTCGGCTTCCCATTGCTTCTCTTTGCCTCCAATTTTGGCTCTCCAAAATAGCTTTTTTGGACCGTCTGACCGGACTTCGTCGACTCCTTCCATGAAGCGCGGGAACTCTTC
>JAFAZK010000023.1 GCA_019239825.1 Verrucomicrobiota bacterium
TTGCTTAAAATCTGCTTCCCGGTTGGTTAATGACGCCCGACGATAGAGACCGTAAAGCAAGCGCGTTGTCTTTTCGATGTTTAGTGGACTTGGTTCCGCTTCCAAGGAACCAATCGCCTCCTCTATGCGACTCAGTTCGTTACCGAAATCGGTCACTGGGCGGCCAGCGTACGCAGAGTTAGTTGTCGTCGTCGGCCGGTCGGTCCACTTAGGTGCTATTGAGGCTAGCTTAGTCGACATAGTAACTTGGGGGTTTACCGAATGGCAAAAACAGTGCCAGTTCCATCGCCCGTCGCGCCGGTTTCGAAGTCTCTACCAAGGCTCAGCTAAATAGGGAAACTGATTGAGGAATTCTTTGTCGTTCTTCAACGGGTTTGGCGGCGTTTTCGGGACGATCCGCGCTTGATCCCATAACGATTGGTCGCCGAGGAGTTCTATATGATATTTCCTGCCATTGAACTCGGCATCCATATCCAGAAACATCGATAGAAACCGGGTCGCAACCTGATCTTCGAGCCGTCTTCCAAAAGGCCAGGTCCCCGTCGTGTCCATGTCGATGGCGCACACATTAGGAACGAAAATCTCGAAGGGCCGTCTTAAAGGGATATTGAGACCCTTTCTGTTCCATTTGTCGTCCGGCATATTCAACTGTTGAAACAGTGTCTTCTTGACCCGAGGGAACGCTTCCAACGCGGAATCGTAGGTCATGTGGACGGAGACCGGCGAGTTATCGTGATCAAAAGAGGTCGCTAAACCGAGCGCGGAAATCGACGGACCGAATCCCCACCCCAAATGGGCCAGGCGCTTCACAAAATGAGGCGCTAACCAGAAGTTGTTCGCGCCGACCTGGCGGCTGTCCTCGCGTTCGTTCAGCGCCGCGTCTGCGAATGGCTGGCCGGTAGTATCCACCAGTTTGTATTTTCGTAATTCATCATCGAGTTCGAACGCATCCGGCAGCACCCAAGGTTTTTCGGTCCATAGCGGATGATCCGGAATCGCTTCCACTTTGTGCGCGGCCTTCAGCACCCAGCTCTCGGCCCAGACATTCACAATCCGATTAGTGGCAGTGTCTTCGGTGAGCAAATCAATCGGAATCTCCAGGATGACTGCATTAACATTCCTGCCCGCCTGCGCATCTTGACCGCTATAGACGAACCGATAATTGCCGTCTGCGTCTTTTGCGAAGCGGTTGCCCGTCCACCCTAGCGGACCCGATGGCAGATCCTTTTTGACGCCCCGGCCGAGTAACGGATTCTTGGGGTCAAAATTAAACAGATCGTTGCCTTCGAGCTCGAGAAGAGTCTTTGGAATTTTTAGTTCTCGCACATCCGGCATCGTGTGCGGCACATGATAGAACTGAGGGGCATAGTTGATCGACCGGAAGAACCCAGGTAAGTCGTTGAAAAAAGCGTCGTCACGGCCACCGACAAACACCTGGATGAGACGACCGCCTGAGGTAGTGAAGGTTACCGGCTCGTTAGTGGCCATCGTGAACGAGAAATCCGCTTCCCGAAACCTCTTGAACTCGACCTTGGCTTTCTGCGTCTCATCTACACTGACCCGAATCTCACATGGATTCAATTCACCGAGGTATTTGTCCTTAACCGCCTCAAAATATTGAGTCAGGTTGTCTAGCGAAAAATCGTTCCAGGCGGGCTGAACCACTCTTGGCGCGGCGTGCAGTTGAACCCGATAAAGCATATCGGTATCCAGCACGCCAGTCTCCGGTACAGAAGCGAAGGTTAGCGCTATAACAACCTTTTCCCCTCCCCCCGAGTTATCGGAAGGAAAGCCAAACATGTCATATAAGTCGGCGGCGCTCACATCGACATCTGAGAAGATCGAATTGACGGCATTGGGATCGTTATGATCGGCCATTGAGACCCTTTCTGGAGGTTTGCGATGGTGGTTCCGGGCCATTGCCGGTTGCGGTCACCGGCCCCGTCTTCCTTTCCTAACGCAAAACACTCGGCGGGGAAATACGTCGAATGACGTACACATCGCTCGCAGATATGACTAACCTGGAGGCGATTTTCTGGAGCGCCTTGCCGGTAAATCAGCTAACTTCAGCACAGCTCAATGCGCACTGTAGCGGTTCCGCTTCAGGTAATGCAATACGTGAAACGACGTATTTTCGGATGGGTTCAGAGATGCTTCTTTGTACGGCCTCCCACCGATTAGTATTAACCGACGAAACGACCATAAAACCAGCCGACCGAAAGGATCGAGTATGCCATCCCATACCAAAAACCCCGCCGCTCAGGTCAGCGCGCTTCAAGCAGGGGCTGTCCGCCCGCGACCCGCGCCAAAACATTCTCAAGCACATCCGGGCGTCAGTCCCCTGAGTGCGATCGGTCATCGTAATACCGGCTTCCAGCCATTACCCCGACCTCTCGGCCTAGCCCCCTATCACTACTCGCTAACCGACCATTTTCCGACAATTGGACGCAACATTCAGTCCGCCGGAAAAATGGTTCTACATGTACTAGGCGATTCCGGCGGCGTCCAAGACGGCGAATTTCAGAGCCACGTGGCAGAACAGATGATTGAACAGTTATCAGATAGCGCGACCTCGCCCCAATACTGTTACCATGTCGGTGACGTTGTTTATTTCACTGGATTGCACGACGATTACTACGGCCAATTCTACGAGCCGTACGCCCATTACGCGCCTCCGATTTTATCAATTCCAGGCAACCACGATGGCGAAGTGGACGATCCTAGTATCCAGACTTCTTTGGACGGATGGGTTGACTATTTCATGCAAGCTAACCCGGATGTTGATCCCATTTCAAAAGACTCACCGCGAGTCGGCCTAAGTCTCCCCAACGTTTATTGGACTCTACTAACCCCGGTCGCCACATTTGTGGGCCTATACACTAACGTGCCGGAAGGTGGCTCGATCGATTCGATACAGCAGCAATGGGTAACCAACGAATTCGCCACCGCTCCTAGAGATTTACCGCTCATTTTTGCACTACATCACCCAATCTATTCGTTCGATGTTTTTCACAGCGGCAGTTCCAAAATGGCGGATGTGCTGGAAAACGCTATTCGCGACACGGGCCGGGTACCGAACCTCGTCCTGTCCGGACACGTCCATGATTATCAGCGCATTGAACAGAAAATCGCGCCAGATGGACCAACCCCATTTATCGTTTGTGGCAACGGCGGCTACCACAACTTACACGCCATCCATTCGGTCGCGGGAGATACCGCTCCGGACACCGGAGCCGTCTTAAAGTACGCCCAGGCCAAAAAGTGGGGCTTCTTGACCCTCACCATTGACGCTCAAACGGTTAGTGGTGTGTCCACCGAGGTCGACAGAGAGGGCAACGCTTCTCAGGGCGATACTTTCAGCTATCCCACCGCTGCGGTGATTCTTGAGGATCCCAAAAGCGTCCCCACACTCTAAATAACAGATAAACACCGGGGCACGATCATCCGCCGCCGGGGTTAGGTTTTGAAAACTAACTCTTCCACCCAAGCTACTACAATTAACCCCCGGCAGTCTATTGCCCGTGTCCTACCCTTCAAAACCCCTAAAAAGACTAACTCATGAATCTCTGATCGCGGCGTACGTCATTCGACGTATAGACGGCCCGCGCTGAAGCGCGGATGTTCCGACCCTATGAGTGGTCCAATCAAGCCCAGAGCAAATATCTCTCTTCCAGAAGACTTTCTGTTCGGCGAAGTCCCTTCTGAACCGATTGCGCCGAGAGTCGCGGAGGCCGCACCACCTCCAGCGCCCATCGCGCCTCCAAGTCTGGGGCCCTTAGCCGCCTTTGTCGGAACCTGGAAAGGCACCGGCTTCAATACTATTTTCCGGCCGAACAATAGCAAGACGCCAACGCCACTTCCTATTCCCGTTACCGGCTCGGATAACATCCTGGAGTTAAATCTCACCTCGGAAACCTTGTCGTTTTCACCGAGTTTGGGTTCCGTTCCCAATCGCGGATCGGATCCGCAGGGCGACATATTCCTCAACGGCATCCCTTATCTGCAAGTTATCAACGATGTTACCAATCCCGGTCGCACCGTTGGAATTCACGTTGAACCTGGACTGTGGATGAATGTGCCACCGACCGACTCTCCCAGCGAAGGGCCTACGCTCGTGCGCATGGGGTCTATTCCGCATGGTACGACAATTGAGGCGCAGGGGTTCTCGGCAGTCATCGACGGGCCACCACCGATAAAACCGGTCGATATAACGCCATTCACCACAGTGGCTCCGGGAAATACCACGACCCCTATCAAGTTCAAAAGCCAGACTGCCGATACCCAGGGTACTCCCCGAATTCCACAAGATCTTACCCCTTTCATCGCAGCTGGCACGATCACGCAAGCCATATTGGATGATCCGAACTCAATTCTTCGCAATATAATCGCGGGGCAGAAAATCGTCTCCACGACCACCATCTTCATATCCACGAACTCGGCCAGCCTTCGGTCTCCGAATCCGGCCGACACTCTGTTTGGCGGAGGCACGGACAATATCGCTTTTCTGCTGGGAAAGGATAATGATCAGCCGCTTCCCAGCCTCCCGAATGCCCAGGCCCTGCAGATGAATGCGGTGTTTTGGATTGAAACCGTTGAGCAAACCATCACGGTGCCGGTTTTCAACGCGGGCGATGGGACCATCCTGATCAACGGCGAATCGAAAGTTCCTGGTCAACCCTTCCCGGTATTCTCTGTGACGCCACCGGTGGCAATTCCAGCGCCCCGACAGATTAAAGTGACGTCAACGCAGATTCAGTATTCGCAGATTGTTATACTGAACTTTGCTAATCTTTCCTGGCCTCATGTGTCGGTTGCCACGCTGGTCCCTGCGGATCCGGTCGTAGTCCCTGACTCTGCTTTTAACTAAGACCGCCAAAGACGCAGTTTAGTATTTCAACAGGCTTCGTGTTGGCAGACAAACTCCACCACCGAAGAATCGCAGAATTCTATGAGTGCCACCTCGTACGTTTCACCGGTGCTCGCAGGTCGTGAGCACCGATTGTTATTCTGGTCCAAGGCGATCTATCAAGGCGTAAACCGCTTGATAACTTACGTCGCTGACAATTATCAATACGGTTTGCCGATAACATTCTACCGATAAACAGATCCACGCGTCGTTCTCAAACGACCGCAAGGTTAACTTAGAAGCCGCGCCCCAAGACAGCCTGGGAAAGCGATGCAACGCGCCTCCGATTTGGTGCGCAACCTACGTTACCCGCTTCGATTTGCACAGCACGTAAAAATCACAAAGACCGCAAAGCAGACAGAAAATCTCACGCAAAGCCGCAAAGGCGCAAAGG
>JAFAZK010000083.1 GCA_019239825.1 Verrucomicrobiota bacterium
GTGCCCGATCAGGTCGTTCAGCCGTACGCCGCGAGTAAGGACATTGCGCCGAAAAACGGATGGCGACCGGTCCCAGATCCCGAGTTGAGCGCACAGATCTGCATATGTCTCCTCCTCAAAAAACGTAATTTGCCCTTTGTAGGACTCCTTATGGTCAAAGAACCGGTCTCCTTCGATTCCCTTACCAGCGACGCACCAAACTGAGGGCACCTCGAGAGCGGGATTGCTCGACGGTCGATCGCGCTCGTGACCGAAGAAGTTGTGGCCCGGTGAAACGTAAAGACGCGTTATTTCAAAATCCCGCACGGGGAGACGATAGGCCTGTTGTGCAGGGGTGACAATGGTGTCTCAGCGCTGGGTGGGGTAGGCGCACGTGTAGACGACAAACGGATAGGATCTACGAGACACCTGGGACTTATAAGCTCCATCACATAAGTCCTATTGGTCCCATAGGTCCCATCTGTTCATTGGACTTTTGCGCGTTTCATTGCAGCCCCTCGGCAGCAGGTCTATTCTGGGAAATACCACCCGTGCAACCACCGACTTCTCCAGAGGGAATCGCTCAGGTCTCGATACTGAAATACACCGCCAAGGTGACTTCGGGTCTGATGGCCAGGGACGATCTCACCATTGAAGAGCCGCTCGAGATCAGCGTGAAATTCCGGCGTGGCAGTAATCTGGTGAAGAAGCCGCTCTCCATCACCATGCGAACGCCAGGGTCCGACAGGGGGTTAGCCGTCGGATTCCTTTTTACTGAAGGCATTCTTCATGAAATCTCGATGTTGAGCTCGGTCGATCAGGAAGCCGAAAATTCTGTGGTCGTTACCCTAAACGAAGAAGTTAACTTGCAACGGCTCGAACGACATTTCTATACCACCTCGAGTTGCGGGGTTTGCGGCAAAACCTCGTTGGAAGCGCTGCGCATCAACCGGGAAATCTATTTAAATTCTTCATCGCCAAAGGTTTCTCCTCAACTGCTGGTAACGCTACCCGAAATCTTGGCTCGGTATCAATCCGAGTTCTCGCGCACCGGCGGAATCCATGCGTCGGCGATTTTCGATGGGCGGGGCCATCTCTGCGCCATTAGCGAAGATGTGGGCCGGCACAACGCTCTGGACCGATTGATCGGGAATGAACTGTTGGCAGGCCGCAGCGATTTCTCGGATTTGGTCCTGCTGGTCAGTGGACGCGCCAGTTTCGAGTTGGTCCAGAAGAGTGTGATGGCCGGGATCCCGATCATGGCCGCTGTTGGCGCGCCTTCCTCGTTAGCGGTCGATCTCGCCCAGCGATATGGGATGACGCTGGTCGGGTTCTTACGCGACGGCCGATTTAATCTGTATTCGGGCGCTGCGAGAGTCGTCGTGTCAGAGTAAGGGCGTGACGTTTGGTGGGGCGAGGCTCCCATTCGGCCTGAGCACAGTAACGGAGCTACTGACGTTGATTAATCCTAAGGCAGCGCTAGATCGACGCGTGTGCCGAGCCGTGGGTCTGCGGCATCGCTAACATCTTTAGTTTTGCCACGAAAAGATCGCCACATTGGCCGAATGATGTGCTGCACCTAACACCCTGTAGCCCGCGGCTCGGCGAGCGTATTGGCCTAGCCAAATGTTTAGGACTGAAATAGCCCAATCCTTCGAGCAAACCGTGGAAACGTTCCGGAGCCTCGACCCACCAGGTTGCTGTCTGCCTAGTCTCCCCAGGGATCCCATAGATCCCAGCCGGTCCTTTGCCCAATTACCACGGCCACCACAAGTCGTCCGTTCCGCCACAGCGGTCCGCGGAAGAACAATGGACTACCGCGAGACATGCGCGCCTGGGTTTCAATCAGCGCGTGATCCCGGCGAAAAAACCTAATGGTAACGAGGAACCGTCCGTGCCCTTCGCGGACCCAGTTGCTAAGCTGAATTCGCATATTACCTGGCAAACCAATCGCAGCTGGTCTGCCGGTTTGCAGAGTGACTTCATTCTGTCCCAGCGAACGCACAGCAGTATAGCCCACCAGCTTTTCGAGGCGTTCGTTGTAGTTCTTGAGCCAAGCTGGAACATCCCGGCTCATCTTTTCGTTGCTTGCGAAAAGCAGGCACGCCCAAAGTCTATCGTTGGCGTGAACTTGCGTCATCATAGTACAGCTAAGCCCGAACCCGGTGCTAACGGCAAGAATCCATCGCAGCCGGCATCGCCTGAAAATGCCCGGCCGTATCCGCCGCGGCGAATACGTTGCCAAGGGGCCCATGCATTTTCGAGCGATGCCGGATACAAGCGCAGAAGTAAACTCCGGCCGACCAGGAGCTTTTTGCTGCGATTTTAAAGAAGAAATTGGTGGTAACGATGTTCTATTCAAGTCGGGCGGGTAGCGAACCTGCAGCGCGTAGTGGCGTGCCAGGTTCAGTGCCGGATCAAAATAAGGTTTTGAAACTCTCTCTTCCCGCAAATCACCGCCGAATTGTCCGGTTTCGCCGAACGCTTCAGCTGGAGTGCTGCCTCGTGGCAAACGCTTCTGCGCATTCGCCGTTAGGCGCACTAACGGGTGAGATCTTCGTCATCCGGCACGTTGTCGACTCCGTCAAGCTTGATCAACGTAATTCCTTTTTCGGAGTCGACGGTCGCCCTAATCTTTGGATCGGTCGTGGTTGTCTTTAGCACCTCTGCCACATACTCAGGAGGTGCCGAAAACTTGTGGAAAGGACTGAATAGCAAGAAAAGCAAAAGCGCCACGGCGAACGAACCAATGCCGCCCCATGCCAGCCGCGGGATTCGGAACCAGGAAGGCAGCGAACGCTCCGCTGGCACAATCTGTTCCATCAGCTTTGAGGTGAAAAAATCGGAATGCGCGAACTCCAGGGGAACAAGATTACGCTGCAAGAGCTTTTTCAGCTTCAACATGTCATCACGTTCCTTGACCAACTCCGGATGCTGCTTTTCGAAAGCGGCTGCCTCCTCTATCGTCAGAGCCCCGTCTACCCAGGCAGTGTAGAGTTGCTCAAAGGTTTTCATAAACGTCCCTCAGCAGAATCTGTAGTTTCTTTCGCGCATAGAAAAGGCGAGACATCACCGTGCCGATCGAACATCCTAGGGCCTCAGCGATCTCATTATATTGAAGTTCCTCGATTTCCTTCATCACAATGACGGCCCGATGTTCGGGCGAAAGCTTACTGATAGCGTACTCAATTCGCTGCCTGATCTCTTCGCGTTCTAACCCTTGATGCGGCATTGGGTCCGGCCGAGGCACGGTCTTCGAACCCGGCTCAACTTGAGTAGCTGCTATTTCGTCATCAAATTCAGCGGTTTTCTTAAAGCCTTTTCGGCGAAGCGAGTCGATGGCCACATTGGTCACAATCCGGTAGAGCCAGGTATAAAAAGACGCCTGCCCTTTGAACCGGTGAATAGAGCGCCATGCCTTGAGGAATCCTTCTTGCGCTAGATCCCAGGCGTCTTGCTCATTCTGGACCATTCCGTAAATCATGGAAAAGACCTTGCTTCGGTACTTGATGACGAGCTGTTCGAAAGCGAGGGCATCTCCTTTTTGACATCGCCGAACTAGAACAATGTCGTCATGCTCCACAGACTCACTAAAGCCGCCATCACCTACTGACAATACAGACGTGCGTCCTTCGAAATTCATTCAAATCAACCTGCAGCTTTCACCAATGCCCAATGCGTTGGTGAAAGCTGCAGGCTATGGCTGAAGAATGTCCCGGTTAAGCCGGCCGATTCCTCTGCTCTCTTGTTTTGACTAAAGTAACCCCTTTTTTTTAACTACTGACCTCACTTTTGCACTCTCTTTTCGCGTCTCGACCTCGGTACAGCTTTGAGAGGCACCACAAAATTTGCGATTCGCTATCCGCTATTGGCTATTCCAGAGGGATTTATCCATACCGGCGGCGCCATTCTGCGCGGAGCTCGCCCATCATGACAATGATGCTGTCCCTTACGTGGAACAGACGCTGGAGTAAATCCTCAAACTGCGGCCGTTTGACCAAACCGTCTCGGTCCAATTGAGTTGCCGCCTCTATCGCCGTAGAAATCGCGCGGAGCGCTCGCTTCAGATAGGCAATCGTCATTCCGATCTCTTCGCTCTCTTGGTCGCTGAGAGCTGCCGCCAGTTTAGCGCTGGCTACCGCTACGTGAGACGCCAATTTTACTCCGACCGGGTTCGAAGCGACCCCATGAACTTCATCAAACAGTTGATCAATCCACACAGTCAGCGAGAACGCACTTTGATATAACGGATGCGACTCAAACGATTCTCTTAGACTATCGTCGTCTTCTGACTCATCTTCCTCGCCGATTTCCAGCTCTTCCAGATCTTCGATTGCCGGCTCCAACAAATGGGGCCAGCCCATCTCGCGAGCGATGATTTGGTCCCGGTTCGGATCGTCGATGTATTTCTCGAACAGCTCCATGTACCGCTCCGTCTTACTGTCCTGCTGCTGTAGAAAGCGTTCCCAGTCGTACTCGTCCCAGGCCCGCTCTGGCTCATCGAAGAAATCAGCCATACGCGACTTTTATCGCACCTCGGAAACCGCTGCAAAGGTTTTATCACGCACAGTTTGCAACCGGAGTTGACCGCAAGCCGCATCAATATCGTGACCTTTTTCCCGGCGGATGGTGGCATCGATACCGCTGCTGCGTAGAGCTTGAAGAAAAGCGTTTTGCCGGTTGCTAGAAGGCCGGCTCCAATTAAGGCCTTGCACCTGGTTGTAAGGAATCAGATTGATCTTGGCTTCAATCCGTCGCGCCAGTCGGGCCAGCTTCTCGGCTTGGTCCAAACCGTCGTTGATTCCGTTAATTAAAATGTACTCAAAGGTTATTCGTTGCTTTTTCCGACTGGAATAGTAGGCGCAAGCGTCCATTAACTCCGCCAGCGGATACTTGCGATTCACCGGCATGATCTGCCCGCGAACCTCGTCAGTAGCACCGTGTAAGGAGATCGCCAAACGAATTTGGAGCGGTTGATCGGCCAGTTCACGAATCCGCGGCGCTAAACCGCTAGTCGAGACCGTCATATGCCGGGCCCCTATTCCGATCCCCCAATCCGCATTAATCGTCTTCACTGCTCGCAGAAGCTGCTCAAAATTCGCCAGCGGCTCCCCCATCCCCATGAATACGATATTGTTAACCTTCTCACCGGTTTCAGCTTCGACCTGTATAATCTGTTCGACGATTTCACCCGACCGAAGGTTACGAGTCCAGCCGTCTAATCCGCTTGCACAGAACTTACATCCGTAGGCGCAACCCACTTGGGTCGATACACAAAGTGTCTTTCGATCCGCTGCCGAACCGTACAAATCCGGACTAGCCGGAATAAGAACCGTCTCAATCAGATTCCCGTCGACGAGCGAGAAAAGGAATTTTCGCGTCGAATCTTCTGAGCCAGTCTGCCGGACTTTCCGTAAGCCAAAAAGGCGGAAATTGTTTTCGAGCTCGCTGCGCAACGCTTCCGGCAGATTTAACATCCGGGCGAATCCAGTTACCCGTTTACGGTAGATCCATTCGAAGATCTGGTCTGCGCGATACTTGGGTTGCTGCCGCTCCCGGAGCCAAGAGGCGAGGTCAGCCGGCGATAAATCGAGAATGGCTGGCCTGGAATCGTTCATCCCCCAAATTCGCCCGAAGCTTCTTTAATGACAAATACCAGATGACAGATGACAAATGGGCCAGTCTCACGTCCCGAGCGATAGCTCTTGACCCGACATTTGTCATTTTTCATTTGTCATAAGGATGAGCATTAAGCGATTCCTCAACCTATGACGAGCTATGAGATTTTTGGTCACTGTTCATCCCAACTCGCCAACGAGATTTTTGTCTATCTGCAGGAAAAAGAAAAGCCGGTCTACCGTGCCGTAATCCAGAATTTAGCGAATCAAAGAAAGCTGCGCCCGGTCTTCATCGAGCGAAAATTGAAGCCCGAGCGGCATACCTGGCTGCAACAGGCGCTCGCCCGTAAGCCAGCCGACGATCTAGCGACCCAGGTTCTCCAGATCTGGCTTTTAGGAGCCCAACAACCTTTAATCTGCCAATTTCTCGATGCCCTTGAAATCAAGCACGACGGCAAAGGGGTGGTCGATCAATTACCGCCCGAGCCGGAAACGGAGAAACTGCGGAGCGCAATCGATCTGATTCTCGAACATCATTCTCCGCAAGTGGTGACTATCTATCTGCGTCTCTTCCTCATGATGGACGACGCCGGCTGGACTCGTTTGAGCGAGATTTTGGAAAGCGACGAGCGTCTCAGGCTGGGCTGAGCTTCGCCGGTGAAAGCTCGGGAGGCAAGCGTCCGCGTCTTCAACTCCGTAAGGTGGAGGCAGATCGTGCAGCCCGTCCATTGGCTGACTCGTCATCAGCCCTGCCAATGAAGGCTTCCTCCCGATTCCTCAAACGCCGGATTGACTTTTGTGCTGCCTCAATCTCCGAGACGGGACCGATTGGTCACTGATTTCAAATCCTCTCACTGATTAAACCGATTCTTTCGGCAATGCGAACGAGCTGAACAACAGACTCTGCCTTCATTTTGCGCATCACCTGTCCGCGATGCGTTTTTACGGTGACTTCACTGCTGCTCAACTCCGCCGCGATTTGCTTGTTCAGTAAGCCCGATACGACTAGTTTCATGACGTCTCGCTCCCGGTTGGTCAGCGCCTCGTAATCTCTACGGAAACCCGCCACGAT
Organism: Verrucomicrobiota bacterium; assembly: GCA_019239825.1. Classification (GTDB taxonomy): domain Bacteria; phylum Verrucomicrobiota; class Verrucomicrobiia; order Chthoniobacterales; family JAFAMB01; genus JAFAVN01. The sequence goes on from JAFAZK010000083.1 coordinate 6,670, forward strand.
AAAGCGTTCCTGGCGGGCCGCGCGATCGACTTCCAGGGCGTGTTGGATGGCGTCGAGCAATTCCTGGTCACGAAATGGTTTGGTCAAAAACTCCGCTGCTCCTTCCTTCATGGCGCGGACCGACATGGGAATATCACCGTGGCCTGTGACGAATATGATGGGAATCGGCGTTTCTGAACGGAGCAATTCGCGCTGGAGCTCGAGCCCACTAGGACCGGGTAACCGCACGTCGAGGACCAGACACGCCGGACGGTCCGGTCGCCGGTAGTCCAAAAATTCCTGTGCGCATTTAAACGCCTGCACTGAAAGGCCGACGGAAGAGATTAAATCGACGAGGGCCTCGCGAACGGAGCCATCGTCATCGATAACAAATACGATAGGGTCACTCGTCCTCATCCGGTGTCCGCCGTCGAAATTGGCAAAGTAATCTGGAATGTAGCCCCTCCCCGTTCGTTTGAACAGGCTCTCAATTGGCCACCATGTGCCTCGACAATTGAGCGACAGATCCACAAACCCATTCCCATACCTTCAGGCTTTGTTGAATAAAATGCGTCGAAGACTTTTAGCGTTTGCTCGGCAGTGAGTCCGACGCCGGAATCTTCCACCGCAACGAGGGCAACGGAATCTCCGGCACGATCTTCACGGTGGGACCGGATGTGCAGCACCCTGGGGCGATCGGTACTGGTCGCCATCGACTCGATGGCGTTCATTACCAGATTCAAGAGCACCTGCTGCAACCGGACAAAATCGCCGAGAATGGATGGAAGGCTCGAATCCAATTCAATCGACCAAGCCACGCTCTGCTTGCGTAACTCTCCGCTAACCAGCGCCAGGACTTCTTGGATGACTTCATTGATGTCGACCGGTGACTCAGCAATAGGCGCTTTTCTTAGTAAGGCGCGAACACGCTTCAAAACGTCGCTTGCCCGATTGCCGTCCCTCACGACACGTTCGATGGCATCGCGGGCTCTGCGAAGATTCGGAGGATCGGTCGTTAACCAATTCAACGAAGCGTTGCCACTGGCGATTACGGCAGCGAGCGGTTGATTGACTTCGTGTGCAATGGAAGCCGCCAGTTGCTCCATGGTAGTCAGCCTACTGACCCGCGCCAGCTCAGACTGCGCTTGATACAACGCTTCTTCAGCCTGTTTTCGTTGATGCTCGGCGCGCTTCTGTCCGCTTAAGTCCAGTACAAAAGCGACCCCTTCGTTTTCGCTCCCTTCAAAAAGTGCGCTTCCGATCATCACAGGCGTACGGCTGCCGTCTTTACGAATGTACTCCTTCTCGAATGCTTGGAACCTTCCATCCCCTTGCGTCTCTGAAACAGCTCGTTCGTCTCGCTCTCGCCACTCTGAAGGCGTGAGGTCCGTCCAGCGCAGGCGATCCGAGAGCAGGTCTGCCCGGTCGTATCCCACCATATGAAGAAATGCATCGTTGGCTTCAATGATTCTGCCTTCAATATCCCAGATGT
>JAFAZK010000145.1 GCA_019239825.1 Verrucomicrobiota bacterium
CGATACTACAACCTCGGCAAAATCAATTTCGTCGGAAACCAGAGTTTCCCCGAGAAATCGCTCAACGATTACATGATCGGCACGACTCGAGCCCGCCTTTCCCAATTTCAAAAGCAACTCCCCTTCGTACAGGCGGATCTCGAGACCGGGGTCGGCCTTTTAAAAAACTATTATATCTCTCAAGGGTTTCCCAACGTGCAGATTGAGCCCTTGCGATATCAATTTGATGATGCCCTCGACAACGTCGATGTCACTGTCATCATCAAAGAGGGCCAGAAATTTGTATTCGGGACAATCAGTTTTCCGGATGTCCCTGGTATTCCGCCCTCAGCTTTTCAAGCTAAGGTCATTGAGTTGACCCAGCCACCCAAACCATATTCGGACTCCGCTGTTACCGAGTTACAACGTGATATTCTCTATATTTTAAAGCGATATGGTCATGTAACCGCTCAGGTATCACTCAACGCTGATATCGCTTCCGCAAAAGGCGGCGCGGTTCCGGTTAAGGTCAATATCCAGCCCGGACCCGTCTATCAATTCGGGCGAATCGTGGTAAACCAACGGCCAAATTCCAGACTCAAACCGGACTTCCTGCCGAATCGTTTCCAGCCGCTAATGGGACAGACCTATAGCCCACTGAAGCTACAGGAACTCGATACGCAAATGATCACCACCGGATTGTTTGATTCTCTCGATTTTCAAGAGACGCCGATGCCAGACGATACCGTTCAACTCACTCTCAGTCCGGTTGAGGCGAAACAAAAGTATTTCAGCATATTCGGAGGTTACGATACTTTCTACGGCGTTATTTTCGGCGCTAGTTTCTCCGATCGTAACGTTGGCGGCGAAGGTCACATCTTTTCCGCATCTGCAGAAATTACCAGTCGCGGACCACAAGGAAAAATCTCCTACGAAGACCCTTGGTTTCTTAACAGTAACCTCGATTTCTTAACCCAGCTCGGAATCGACGATCAGAATCTGTACGGGTATACGTTTGTCGATGAATACATTCGCGCGAATCTGACGGCAAAATACGGCAAGACCCTGACGACCGGAACCTCGGAATACCAGACCGGTATTTTCGTGCTACTCCGCAACGCAAATCTCAGCCAGATCGATATTACCCCGGAATCGTTAGTAGGACCGACTAGTTATGACCTGGTGTCGGTTGGGCTCACCCAGACCTTCGATCATAGAGACAACCCTCTGAACCCTCGCAAAGGTTGGATTCTGGAGTTGGCTGGCTCCGATTCGGAGTTGTTGCGTAACTATGTTAATTACGTCACGCTCACAGAGCGGTTCTCTCTTTATATCCCGATAGGGCCAACCGTTCTAGCCGCGGGTGTACGATTCGGCGGAATCTTTCCATCCGAAGGAGGGACCCTAGGAATTCCTATCGAAGAACGATTCTTCAACGGGGGCGCCACCACCGTGCGCAGCTTCCTGGAACGGAAGCTTGGACCCAAGGACATAGGTAACAATCCTTTGGGAGGATTGACCCGCTCGGTTTTCAATTTAGAAGATGATTTTCCCATCTATGCCGGCATCATCGGCGCTGTATTTTTCGATTCCGGTGGTTTGGGGAGTTCTCCATTCGACAATTTCAGCACCGGCGTGGGATTAGGATTACGCTACAATTTGCCTGTAGGTCCTATCCGAGTCGATTATGGTATCAACCCAGCGCCGCGGAAAAACGACTCCTTCGGCGCGTTTAACCTGAGCTTCGGTTTCGCGTTTTAATCCGAAAACCCATTTTCGGATCTGGAGATCATCAGTTCCGTAGGAGCGAAATATTTATAGCCACCGCCACCCACAGGTCTTAGCTCCGTTAGGAGCGGCATCAAAAATAACGCGGCTACGACAAACCATGTTCCGAACCAGATGCGCTCCTACGGAGCCGCTTTAGCTACCACGGGCACCACCGGCAAAGCCCAAATTCAATCCACCACAGCAATAGCCAGATCACTATGCTGCGTTGAGAATTGCGATTTCAACGCTGAACGATTCAGCGGATCAGATTTCCAGCTCCGTAAGAGCGCAATATTTGTAGCCTTAACCAAAACGCCCCGAAATATAATCCTCGGTCTGCTTTTGCGTGGGATTCGTGAATAACTTTTCGGTCCGATCAAATTCGACGAGGTGGCCCAAGTAGAAGAACGCCGTCATATCGGAACAGCGCGTCGCTTGTTGCATGTTATGCGTCACAATGACGATGGTAAATTGATCTTTCAGGGCGAAGATTAACTCTTCGACCTTCGCCGTGGCAATCGGGTCGAGGGCCGAACAGGGCTCGTCCATCAAAATGACGCTGGGTTGCACGGCAATAGCGCGTGCGATGCAAAGTCGCTGCTGTTGGCCCCCGGACAGCCCAAGCGCGCTCTCGTGTAGCCGATTCTTTACCTCCTCCCAAAGTGCCGCTCCCCTTAGGCTTTGCTCGACAACTCCATCGATTTTGTCACGATCTCGCACGCCCGAAATCCGTAAGCCATAGGCAATGTTCTCGTAGATCGACTTCGGGAAAGGATTGGACTTCTGAAACACCATGCCGACTTGCTTCCGCAGCTCGATCACATCGACACTGGGCGCATTAATGTTGGCTCCCTTGATCCGGATTTCGCCAGCCGTCACTCGGGCATTGTCCACAAGATCGTTCATTCGGTTGAAGCAACGAAGCAGCGTGGATTTGCCGCAACCGGAAGGTCCAATAAAAGCGGTAACCTCTTTCTCCGGTACCTTTAAGCTGATGCCATGTAATGCTTTCGACTGGCCATAATGGAAATCAACGGAATCGACGTCGATAATGATTGTTTTGCCTGAGGTTAAACCCTTACCGGTCTCGGCAGAAGAGCGCTTTGTTGCAGTGCCGGCACCTGGAATCTGACCAGTCGCAGCCACCGGTTTTGCCTCAGCATTAGCGGGTTCCATAAGATTTGGTCTAAACTTTGCACTTCTAAAACATCCTCATCGAAGTGCAATGAGCGCCTTTACTCTGACAGCAACCCGAAAAATGGCAACGTCTCGATTGTGGCGGATTTGTCGCAAATCTTGTCTTCGAGGAAGTTGCAAAAAGCCGGCCAGGTTCCTCCAGGCCGGCTCTAAAATTTGCCCCAATGCGGGCACTCCCTCTTCAATTAGCGATAACCAGCCGGGCCAAAGGGCCATCGGGCTTCGAATTCCCGTGAATCCGGGTTGTAGTACGCGGGATTCGAAGCACTAAGCGTGGCGGGCCTTGTCCCAGCGCAAGAGCAGAAAAGACACGAACCGATTCCGGCTAGAACCAAAAATTGCAATAAGATCCTTTTCATTTCTCTTAGTTCGTTTTCGGTGATCCTTAGAACCTGAGCGCTAGGTCCACTGCGAACACTTCCGAAGAATTCGCGCTATTAAGCGGGAACAAGCTCGGGCTAGTCGCGAAACCGCCGTAGAGGTTTCGGCTTAGGTTATTGGCGAACCAGCCCGTAAAGCCGAGTACCGCGAAATCGGTTAAGCTATAAGCTAAGCTGACGCGCCAACCGGCCGAATTCATATAGCTAAGGTTGAAGTCATTGCTGTTGATATTGGGATCATCCGACGCCAAGCCGACCTGCCGATAGTCCACCAACAAGCTAAGATCGCCTGCCTTTTTGTTCTGCCCGATTCTCACACCAGCCAACCAGGCAAAGTAATCGCTGAATGACGGATGGACCAGCCCGGAGAAGATCGGGGTGGTGCTGCCCTTCTTGTAAGTGACGGTGTCGAACAACGGGCCGTACACTTCGTTAAATCGTTCCTGGCCCCAAACGTTGTAGGACAGGTCCCAGTAGAGAGAAACGGGTATATTGGCGATCTTGAAGTTAACGTCTCCAGGTGCCTGCAAATAGAATTCATCCCGCGTGGTAACGGGGAACGGAGCTGCGTTACCGAAAGTTCCGAATGCCCCAGTACCGGAAGGTGAAGTCGCAGTCACAGAGGTCGCCGGGTTCGGCTGTCCATTCGCAAGAACCCCTGTCGGACCGAGACCCGCTTCGTTCCAGATCTGAACGTCCGGCGCTTCGACGATCGTCAGTGCGCCGCCGAATAGCCGGATCCGGCTTAGCAACTGCGTCTCAAACATAAACGCATCCGTCTTATCGAACGAGACACCCGAATCCGCGTTGTTATTATAAAAGATGAACTGCCCGGCGATCAGGCTGAGATCGAGCGGATTGACGCTCGGTGTCGGAGCAGGCGGCGGCGTTTTTCCGTCCTTACTATAACCGGCGGGCTCTCCCATGGATCCCCATCCGAACAGAGCGTGGAAGTCGATTCGCTCAACCAAACCCGTAGGTCCAACGTCTGGAGCCCAATTCAATTCCGTCGAGTAGAACGGGTTGTTCTGCTTACCGATGACAAATGTCAGACCGTCAATCGGCGCCCACCCAATAAATGCGCGACTGATGTAGATGTTGTAGTTGTCGAAACCACTGGTGTAAGTCGCGTTGGTCGTAGTCCCGTCTTTGTTATCCGATGTCGACAGTTGCACCCCGCCGAAAAAGTTGTCCGCCAGCTTGAAATCAGCATTTAAACGCAAACGGAAACGTAACCGTTGGCGTTGGATGTTTCTATCGAACGCGGTTCCAGCCGGAGGAAGCTGGTTCTCGTAGGTTTGATAATACTCCCGGAACCGCATATCCCCGTACAGGCTAAGCTCCTGAACCCAATCCCCAATCTTGATTTTGGTCTCGAGCCCTCCTTGGGTTGGAGCGGGTTCCTTGCTGACCTCAGTCTCTAATTTATCGGCTTCTTTTTGTGTCAGGATGCCTTTCTTGACGAGCACATCCAGCAAGGCGCTGTCATCGGCTCTAGCAATAGTAGCGCCGAACGCCAGCAAGCCACCGAGTGTGACAGCACAAATTTGTTTCGCGATCATTGGTTAAGGTGCTCTCCTTGGTAAGAATACTTGCTGAGTATAGAAAGCCGAAACCTGCCGACAATGAAAAAAGTTCAATAAATGAAAATTTTTTAATCTTTCGGGTTTTGAAGATAACAAGCACGCACGGAATCACTTGCCGGGACAACTGGCGTCAAGAGTTTGGGTCCGACCGCAGCTGCCGTCACCCGTTCCGAGGCGCCTAACGAGATGTGCGGTTGGGAGAGTGCGCCCTACAGGCGTTGACTTAAGTTTGGTGGGGCGAGGCTCCCTTTTGGCCCCAAGAGGTTATCGAAGCCGCCGATGTGCTTATTCCCAAGGTTTTGCTAGGACGGAAGACTCGCCGAGCCGGGATTTGCAGTGCGGCCGCGGATGAGCGGACAATCCGACTAGTTTACCTCACCATCTCTCCAGGCCGACCGAATGTAGCTGCAAAACGTTGACCCGCGGCTCGGCGCGTCCAGTGACCTTACAGGACCAGGTAACTCTATAGGGCTCAATTCTCTGCAGCCACTTACAGGACGATCGGGAGCCTCGCCCCACCAAACTTCTACTGCTGCGGATTAGTGCCTAGGTCACCGAAGGGCCACGGTTTTTCGTAGCCTCTTTCATCGGCGCTATAAGTTTCGGGCCGGCCCGGATTGGTGTATTGGTTCTGAGTGTTCCGGGCACTGTCGGTAAGGCCGGCGTTGCTAACGCCACCGTTGGTCTGGCCACTGTCTTGAGCACAGCTGGAAACCAAAGCCGCCAGTGCCAAAGGCGATAGAACGATTAGAACTCGACCGATTTTAAAGAGCATATTGTTGATCATTATCTGACTGCAATCTCGTGTAAACAAACACATAGCCCGCAAAACACATCCGCAGGATAAGCGGCGCATTTTGCGGGCTGATCGGAGTGCTAAGCTATTAGCGATAGCCAGCCGGGCCAAATGGCCACCGCGACTCAAATTCCCGCGCATCAGGATTGTAATACGCAGGATTCATTTGCGGGCCGGTATACGCTTGGTGATTCGTCGAGCAAGACGACAGCAAGGTCGAGCCCAGCCCTACGACACACAGAAGTAAAAGAGTTACTTTTTTCACGTTATTATCTCCAGTTCAGTAGAATCCCTTTAGAATTTTACACCGAAGTCGATCGCAAGCACCGTCGACGTGTTTCTGTTCGCGATCGGGAAGAGGCTCGGGCTCGTGGCGAACCCGCCATAAAGGTTCCGATCCAGATTGTTCGTGAACCAACCGGTGACTTGGAGCACGGCAAAGTCGGTCACGTTGAACGCAACACTGCCTCGCCAGCCGACCATGTTGAGATTGCTATCGCCAAAGTCATCAGAGTTGATGTTGGGATCGGCAGCCGCTATACCGATTTGCCGGTAATCAACCAGGAAGCTGATATCCCCTGCGTGCTTGTTCTGCCCAACCTTGATCCCCACCAACCAGCCGAAATAGTCCTGGAACGTCGGACGCACCGGGTTGCTGAAGTGCGCCGTGAACCCTGTCGCGTTGGTGCCCGTATATGTCACTTTACTGAAAAGAGGCCCGTAGACGTCAGTAAACCGCTGGGGACCCCAAACATTATACGTCGTGTCCCAGTAAAGCGTAACCGGGAGCTTGCCACCAAGAAGCTTGAACGTGATATCGCCAGGAGCTTGGAGATAAAACTCGTCCCGGCTGGTAACCGGGAACGGATTCGCATTGTTCAAAGTTCCAAAGGCGCCAGTACCGGACGGGGCAGTCGCGGTAATAGAGGTCGCCGGGTTCGGTTGTCCATTCGGAAGGACGCCTGTTGGGCCAAGGCCGGCATCATTCCAGATTTGCACCTGCGGCCCAAACGTGATCGAGACGTTGCCGCCGAATAGCTTCACCTTCGTGAGCAACTGAGTATCAAACATGTACGCGTCGGTCTTGTCGAAGGACACGTTCGAGTCGGCATTGTTGTTGAAGAAGATAAACTGGCCAGCAATCAGGCTCACATCAATCGGGATACCACTCGGAGCTGGAGCAGGAGGCGGGGTCTTTCCGTCCTTAGAATACCCGGCTGGCTCGCCACCGGCATCCCAACCGAAGAGTCGATGGAAATCGACGCGTTCAACGATACCAGTTGGACCGGTATCCGGGGCCCAGTTTAACTCGGTGGTGTAGAATGGGTTATTCTGTTTGCCGACAACAAAGGTCAAGCCGTCGATCGGCGCCCAGCCGATAAAGGCTCGGCTGATGTAGATATTATAGTTGTCGAAACCGCTCGTATAGGTGGCGTTTGTCGTTGCACCATCTTTGTTATCCGACGTCGACAATTCCACTCCGCCGAAGAAGTTATCGGCTAGTCTGAAAGTCGCATCCAAACGCAAGCGGAACCGGATGCGCTGCCGCTGAATATTTTGATCATAAGCGGTAGCGCCTGGCGGCTTGGGCAGTTGCGCCTCGTCTTTCTGATAGTAGTCGCGGAACCGGATATCCCCGTAAAGATCCAGTTCCTGGACCCAATCACCGATCTTGATGTTTGGACCTTGAGGACCTTGCGTAACCGGCTCTTTGCTGACTTCAGCCTCGAGCTTTTCGGCTTCTGATTTGGTTAAGATACCTTTCTTGACGAGCACATCTAGCAATGCGCTGTCATCCGCTCGCACTACTCCAGCGGCCAGAAAGGCAAACAGGCCGCCTATAGCGAACAAACACAGTTTATTTCGTATCATGAGGTTCTTTTCTCCTTGGAACATTGCCCTGAGAGCTGCCCCCCATTTCCCACCTACAACCCGACACCGAGTCGCTAGAGCAGTCAGCCAGAACAACGACCCGAATTGAGCAGCCGCATGTTACAATCATGTGACGGCTTGGTAACAATTTAGCCACGATTGCGGGGCTTTTAGTGAGCATTACACGTCATCAGAATTCCCTCGGAACGAGCCCTCAGGTCTACCGCCAAGCGCAAATCTTCAGCGGTGCTAAAGCCTGGGCTCCGTTACCGGTCGGGATGAACTATCCTGGTTTATCCAGCGTCACCTCCTTACGAACCTGGATCAACGGGAGCTCTTCACCAGCCGCGCCTGTCTAGTCCCGCAGGCGCGGGGTTGAAGCACAGCTCCGCTGGAGCGAAGCGGCAGTTTCCGATTGATGTCGCTCCGACGGAGCTGGTCTCGTTTTTTCGCCATGGGCTATAAAGATTTCGCTCCTACGGAGCTGGGAGCCTTCGAGCACGAGCACGAACACGAACACGAACACGAGCACGAGCACGAGCACGAGCACGAGCACGAGCGCCGAGCGCCGAGCGCCGGACGCCGAACGCGTCGTCCTTTACCGCGGCAATGATCGGTGCTTCCATTAAAATGTTTTAATCGGCGGTTAATTGTTTTGATCCCACGCCAAAATATATACTGCGCGCCGAATGCGGATCCTATTGGTTGAGGATGAGGAAAAAGTATCTCGGTTCGTCACGCTCGGACTGAACGCCGAGCAATTTGTCGTGGACCTGGCTGCGGACGGAATCACCGGCTACGAGATGGCGACAGCCCATCCGTACGATATTTTGGTGGTTGATCTTATGCTGCCGCGATTGAGCGGTACCGAGCTCATTTCGCGCCTTCGACAGAACCAGGTTGAGACACCGGTCTTGGTGCTCACCGCTCGTGACCAGCTAGATGACAAAATAAAGAATTTCGAAAACGGGGCCGATGACTATCTAACAAAACCGTTCGCGTTTGCTGAACTCCTCGCTCGCATTCGAGCGTTGTTGCGACGGAGACCGGTGGGAAGCACGATGCTGACGGTCGGCGATCTTGAGATTGATTTGGTCACACGCCAGGTCAAGCGGGGCGGCAAGGTTTTGCGGCTGACCTCTAAAGAGTATGGGCTCTTAGAGTACCTCGCCTCCAATCCCGGCCGAGTACTCTCCCGAACCATGATTATTCAGTACGTCTGGGATCAAAGCTTCGAAGGTTTAACTAACATTGTCGACGTTTACATCCGGCATTTGCGACAGAAAATCGACGATCCCTTTGATCGAAAGCTCATCCGAACGGTCCGTAGCGCCGGTTACATGCTGAGCGATCGTGACGACGAGTGAACACCAAGTCCATTCGGTTCCGTCTAATTGCAGGCTATACGGGGCTGATCACCGTCGTAGTCCTGGGGTTCGGGATTTACACTTATATGAAGGTCGATAATTACCTTAGGCTGGTATTGCAGCAGTCACTGCTCCGTCGCGCAGAGGCGATCGCGACCTCACTTAAGACCGACATCTATCGGCTAGGGGAAACCGGATTCGCGAAGCAGGTGCAAGTTCGGTATACACCAGAGCAAAACGATCGTTTCATCCGGATGTCCGAGCGGAGACAGGGGGTCTTCTATGTTTCCGGGCAACCGATCGACCGGAGCTTTGCTGCGTCCAAGGTGCCGCTCCCTGGGGACTGGCCATCGAAACCGGCAACGTTCACGGTGGACGCCGGCGGTGGGAGCAAGCTCCTGCTTGAGGTAGTTAAAGTTAACATCCCGGAACACGAATATTTAGTGGAGCTCGGGTTTTCTGAGAAAGACAACGACCGAGTATTACGCGGCCTGCTGACCACCCTCTTAATCGGCCTGCCGGTTGTGATCGTGGTTGCGGCAACCGGTGGCTCGGTCTTACTGCAAAGAACGCTGCGCCCCGTTAGAGACATGATCGATAAAGCCAACGAGATTTCTCATCACGAGCTCAACGCAAGGCTTCCGGTCCACTACACAGGGGATGATCTGGAGCGGTTATCAATCACTCTGAACCAAATGATCAGCCGGCTAGAAGAATCTTTGCAGAACAGCCGCCGTTTTACTAGCGATGCTTCTCATGAGCTACGTACGCCGTTAACCATTATCCGCGGCGAACTAGAGCAGCTGCTGGCACGTAAGGATATTCCCGACTCGATCGGGGACCGGGTCGCCAGTCTGCTGGAGGAAACAGATCGGCTTATTGGAATTGCGGAAGGCCTGCTTACTCTTTCCCGTTTAGACGCTGGCGAGGCGTTGCGTGAGAACGTTCACGCCGATTTAGGTGAATTGGCAACGACCACCGCCGAACAAATGTCCCTTCTAGCCGAGGAAAAGGCAATAGAGCTAACCTGCCTCCGCCACACGTCGGCAGAGGTTAAGGGAGACCGATCGCGCCTCAAACAGATCATTGTTAATCTGCTCGATAACGCGATCAAGTATACGCCGCAGCATGGTAAAATCCGGATCGAAGTCCGGGCCGAAAAACGGCATGCCTATCTCGAGGTAATTGATAGCGGGATTGGCATACCCAAAGAAGATCTGATCCGAATATTTGATCGTTTTCATCGGGCGGACTCAGTTAGGTCCACTGCCATCCACGGAGCAGGTCTCGGCTTGTCGATTGTCCGGTCGATTTGCACTGCGCACGGCGGAAGGGCCTATGCAGAAAACGTGGCGGACGGAGGCTGCAAATTCGTCGTTGAACTGCCCTTGGCCGACTAACCATTGACATGAAGGAGCTATCGATGAGCGAGCTAGAAACACAGCCGTCACCCGTTGCGGTCGAGCCGAAGAAAAAAAGACGGCGCCAGCCGCGGTTCATCTTATTCGCAATTGGGGCCATTGTCGTCCTGGGCGCTGGATTTGCAGTTTGGCAGACGCTTTTTGGCGGGGAAAAGGATGCTACAGCCGTCGCGAGCCAGTCCAAGGTCGTCCCGGTGGTCAAAGCCGACCGCGAAGACCTGAAGACAGACGCAACCCTGCAGGCCGAATTCGTGCCTTACCAGGATATAGCAGTCCACGCCAAAGTCTCCGGCTACGTCAACAAGATCAAGGTCGATATCGGGGACCGGGTCAAACAAGGCGATTTGTTGGCCACACTCGAGATTCCGGAACTGCAGGATAACATTAACAAGGCTAAAGCATCTGTCTCCGCCACTGAACAAGAGATCGCCAAAGCGCAAGCGGACTACGACAATCAGCACCAGATTGATCAGCGTCTAGCGGATGTAGCGAAAGCGCATCCGAATATGGTTGCGCAACAAGATCTGGATACGGCGAAATCAAAAGAAGTCGCCGCCCAAGGCGCCCTGGGAGCGGCGCAGCAGCACCGAGATGAGGCTCAAGCTGAGCTGGGTCGGCTAAACACGTTAGCCGCTTACGAGAAAATCACGGCTCCGTTCGATGGGATTATCACCGAGCGCTTCGCGGACGTTGGTTCGCTAATCCAGGCCGGAACAAATTCCAATACCCAAGCCTTACCGTTGGTCCAACTAGCTCAGGACGATCTGTTGCGCCTGCGATTCCCGGTCCCGGAGGCTCAGACTCCGCTCATTGAGAACGGAAAAAAAGTCGAAGTCACCGTCCCTGCTTTGAGTCGAACGTTTGCTGGCACCGTCACTCGATACGCATGGCTGATTAACCGCTCCACCAGAACCATGACGACCGAAGTCGACGTAGAGAATCCGCAAGGCGTCATCAAGGCCGGTATGTACGCCTATGTGAAATTGCCCTTACAAATTGCTAGCCAGGCTTTAGCGGTTCCGTTGCAAGCATTAACTGTCGGTGATGATCCTACGGTTTTTGTTTTGACCAAAGAAGGCAGGTTGCAGGAACGCAACGTGAAAGTCGGCTTGCGTACTCCGTACAAGGCCCAAATTCTTGGGGGGCTTGAGGAAGGAGACGTCGTCGTGGTGGGAAACCGCGCCGGACTGGTTGCCGGCGAAAAGGTAGAACCAAAGTTCGTGGAGCTCCCCAAAGTTAAGTTAGCTCAAGAAAATTGATTCCTCATGCCACCGGAAATTTCAAAAGGCCTCCTGAATCGGCTGACCGAGTTTGATTCTTGCTCCATAGCGGACGCCATCGAAACCTTCGAGGTCCGGCTTCGGAACGAAGGGTTTAACGACCCGACCATTCGCTGCTTTTTCCCACAGTTTGCACCCATGATCGGGTATGCATTCACCTTTAGGGTGAAATCGAGCGACCCGCCAATGAAGCCCGATTTCTATTTGAACCGGATGACCTGGACTCATCTGGAAGTTTCCTCAGTGCCTAAAGTCATTGTGATTGAGGATATCGGTACAAGGCCCGGAAGGGGAGCTCTCGTAGGCAAAACCCAAGCGGCGATCTTGAAAGCAATGGGTAGTACGGGAGTGATTACTAACGGGGCTATTCGTGGGGTTAGGCAGTTTCAAAGACTAAGAATGCCGGCATTTGCCAGGAATCTTTCGGTCTCTCACGCCTATGTTCATGTGGTAGATGTGGGCACACCCGTAAATATTGCGGGCGTTCACATCAATCCCGGCGACCTGATTCATGGCGATGCGAATGGAATTGTCAATGTTCCGCTCGACTTAGCCGCCCGTATTCCAGAAGTCGCGGAAAGGCTGAAAGCTCGTGAGCAGGAGATCACTCGCTTTTGCGCTTCTGACGAGTTCTCGTTGAGCGAGCTCGGCAAAATTGTCGAAAACGGCCGATCCGATCGGTAAGGGTTCTTCCGGGTTTACTGTGGGATTGGCTCCGTGACGAGCGGCGCAAAGCTACGATCGATTTTTAAAAATGATATCATCTGACAAGACAGCCGGGTCAGTGTCGAATTTTGCCGCGAAGCGGCTATACAGGACAGCCCAGGCCTTTAGGCCTGGGTTAGACGAAACATTAAATCGCCCTGAAAGCGGCGACCGAGATTTGCGTTCTGGTGTCGAAACGTCGGTTCTCCAGACCCGCCGCCCAAACATCGGGTGCCACTTTTCCTCCTTCGTCCCCCCGGATCCCAAAACTACGGCAGAGAGGCAGGGCACCTTCGCATGCCAAATTAACCCGGGGCTGAAGCACCTGGGCTGTTCTGTTAGACCCGCCGCGGCGGGTCGCAAGACGCTTACCAAGAACGAAAAAGCTCAGTTATGTCGCGCTTTGCTATCCGCTATCCCTACCTGATCATCGTTTTCTGCCTCGTCATCACGGTGGTCGGCGTCAGCAGCCTCCTTCGCATGCCGGTCGATCTGTTCCCGCCGATCAACATTCCGGTGGTAGTCGTGGCAACATTTTACTCCGGCATGCCACCACAGGATATCGAGAACGATATTACCGGCACCTATGAACGGTTTTTTACCTTGGCCAGCGGCATCGATCATATTCAGTCCCGCTCACTTCCCGGCGTAAGCCTGATTAAGGTTTACTTCCATCCGGGAACCAATGCCGATACTGACGTTACCGCGATTTCAAACCTGGCAATGGCGAACCTGCGCCGTTTACCCCCCGGCACGTTGCCTCCAGTCGTTCTAAAATTTGACGCTTCCAGCCTGCCGGTCTGTCTCATCACTTTGCGCGGAGAAGGCTTGAACCAAGCCACCCTGCACGACCTCGCTCAATACAATGTCCGCAACCAAGTAGCCAGCACGCCCGGCTCTTCCGTACCTCAACCGTTCGGTGGCAAGGTCCGTCAGATCCAAGTCTATATCGACCCACTTAAACTTCAGGCTTACCAACTCAGCCCGATGGATGTGGTGCAAAAGATCAATAACGCCAACCTCATTCTGCCGGCGGGCGATGTAAAAATCGGGCCGTTTGACTACAATCTCTACACCAATAGTCAACTATCCAATGTAGAACGAATTAACGAAGTGCCGTTGAAGATGGTGGACGGCCACCCGGTATTGGTTGCCGATGTTGGCCAAGCGAAGGACGACGCCGCCATCCAGACAAACATTGTTCGGGTCAATGGACAGCGCTCGGTCTATATCCCGGTACTGAAGTCAGGAGCCGATGCCAATACCATCGCGGTGGTCGACGGTATCAGAAGCGCCGTATCCCACCTGTTGGATATTCCTAACCAACTGCAAACCAATGTGGTCTTCGATCAGTCTGCCTTTGTAAAGACTGCTATCGATAACCTGATTCATGAAGGTCTTATCGGCTTGGTCCTGACTGGTTTGATGATTTTGGTCTTTCTGGGCAACGCCAGAGCAACTCTGGCCGTGTTTCTCTCCATTCCACTCTCGGCGTTAGCCACCTTCCTGGTGCTCTATTTTGGAGGTAGTTCGATTAACGCCATGATCCTGGGAGGACTAGCTTTAGCCTTTTCCCGGTTGATCGATAACTCAGTTATCGTCTTGGAAAACATCTTTCGTCATATGGAGTTGGGCGAAACTCCGGAAGTGGCGGCTGAGAATGGCGGTAAAGAAGTCGCCCTGGCGGTTTTGGCGGCCACGCTAACAACTGCCATCGTGTTCTTCCCGGTTACCTTTCTCTCCGGGGTAAGCGTATTTCTCTTTTCGGCGCTGGCTTCCGCCGTGGTGTTTTCCTTATTCGCTTCCTATTTCGTTGCGATGACGGTCGTGCCGCTCTTTTGCGCCAAACTCATTAAAGCGCATCAAGTGCATGCAGCGTCCGGCGAAGCTCATCACCAGCCGCCCAAAGGTTTGTGGAACGAGTTTAACTGGTGGTTCAATAATAAGTTCCATTCATTCCTCGATCGCTTCGACCGCGTACAAGGATTCGCGCTCGCGCGACCGGCCGCCACGGTCATTGGCATTCTGGGAATCTTTTGTTTGAGCTTTACCCTTTTACCCGCACTCGGACTCGCCTACTTCCCCAGGACCGACCCGGGCCAGTTCGTTATCAATTTAAAGGCGGCCACCGGAACCCGGGTTGAAATCACTGAACGAGAGGTAGCCAAGACCGAAGACCTGATCAAAAAGATCGTCTCACCGAGTGACCTGCGGTTAGTAGTTTCGAACATTGGCGTGACCCCAGACTTATCATCGATTTACACGAGCAACTCGTCCACCCATACCGCGTATGTGCAGGTTAGTTTGAACGAGGATCACAAGGTCGGTAGTTACGAATATATCAACCGGGTTCGGGCCGCCATGCAAAGGGAGTTGCCCCAGTTGTCGACCTATTTCCAGACCGGCGGTCTTGTGGACGCTATTCTCAATCAAGGGCTCCCCGCGCCCATCGACGTGCAAGTTAGTAGCAACGATCTAACCGAGGCCGCGAAGATTGCCGCCAACATCCGGCAACAAGTCAGCCGAATACCGGGCGTGGCAGATACTTATATTCCGGAAGATGTTGATGCTCCCTCTCTGCAGCTGGGAATTAATCGATATTATGCCCAGGAGATGGGGCTAAGTGAACATGAGGTTGTCAGTAATATCATCACGTCGCTGACGTCTGATGGCATGATATCGCCAAGTTATTGGGTCGACCCAAAAAGCGGTAACCTCTACATGCTAACGGTTCAGTTTCCTGACAACACCGTTCGATCCCTGGAAGACCTAAAGATGATGCCGGTCCGCTCTTCCGACCAGAAGAACACGACCAACTTAGGCAATCTCACTGATGTCAAATTGATCGAATCCCCAACCGAAGTAGATCACTACAAGCTACGCCGGGTTATTGACGTTTATGTATCCACTAAGGGTGAAGAGCTGAGCCGGGTCGCGGATGCGGTTAACCAGGTCGTCAACCACGTTGAAAAACCGGGAAATGTGGTGATTTACGTGCGGGGCATTGTCGGCGCCATGAACTCGTCCATGCAATCCTTCGGGCTGGGCCTGCTCTTGTCGTTGGTATTAGTTTACCTAGTGCTGGTCGCACAGTTTCGATCGTTTGTGGACCCGTTTCTGATCCTGTTAGCCGTCCCTCCCGGGATAACCGGCGTACTGTTAATCCTGACTACAACTGGGACTACCTTGAATATCATGTCACTGATGGGTCTCGTGATGATGGTAGGAATCGTGGTTTCTAACAGCATCTTGATTGTCGAGTTCACTCATCGCCTGATCGCCGACGGCATGCCGTTACGAGAAGCGGTTCAATTCGCAGTCCGCGTCCGGCTTCGCCCGATCTTGATGACTTCTCTAGCTACGGTGATCGGCTTGATCCCGATGGCGCTGGCGTTAGAAGCAGGAAGTGAATCCTATGCTCCCCTGGCCCGCGCGATTATTGGAGGATTGCTTGTGTCTGTCACCTTGACGGTATTCATTGTGCCGTCCGCTGTCTATTTGGTGTATCGGAAACGGCACGGAAGTGGCTCTCCACCAACTGATCGGCCGGCGACAGCCCACTGATCTCAGCCCCGCTCGCTAAAGAACGACGCAAGATGGATCAAGGCGCTTTTTGCAATCACGAACGGACCGTTAGCGTTCACAGCGATAGGCCGCAAGGACGTGAGGCCGGCGGCCTGGAGGGGGGCCGCTTTCGCCTGAGCTTAGTTGAACGCGCGTGGTTTACACGCTGCGCTTGCCTGGGATGGCGAGGTGTTAGCAGGCGGCTCCCGCAAACGGCTCCTGACGCACCTAGGCACGCCGCATCTTGTCCCAACCAGGCAACGATGTTGGGTAAATTCACACGCTGGGTAATTCGCGGGAGCCGCCTGCTAGCCATAGTATCTGGACAGGCATGGCGCTGGGCTCCTAATACATCTGCTCGTCGTTCCCCAATCCAAAGCGGCTCCCCTCCAGACGCTGGGCATAAGTTAACGCTGGTAAACATTACAAAGGCGAAACGTCTGGTAAACGTATTGTGGCAATCGCTAATTCCGGTCTTGTTTGCTCCCAGTTGTCTCCATGCGCAGGGCATGGGCAGTCCAAAGCCGTCGCCGAGCCCCCTCGTCCAGAGTTCGACGAAAGCGACACCTTCGAAAACTAGCCGGGCGCTCAAACCGGTTACCCCACCTCCAAATATAAACGAAGGTCCACCAAAAAAACTTTCACTCAAGCAGGCAGAAGCTATCGCCCTTCGATATGCACCCTCACTGGGGGCTGCTTACTTCAATGCGCAAGCAGCCAAGGACGTTGTTAAAGAGGCCCGTTCTCAATTCTTTCCGCAAATCCAGGGCATCGTCACTGCGGTTGGAACTTCGAACGCGATCAAAAACGAATTCGGCGGAACGAATAGTTCTGTGCCCCAGATCCGGCTAGGTGCTTCCGGCGGACTCAACAATCCCACGATTCTTAGCCGTGAATCTCAAGGGTTAAACATCACTCAGTTGATCTTTGATTTTGGCCGGACCGCTAATCTCACCGCCGCGGCCCACTTCGACGCATTATCTCAAGCTCAAAAAACGGAGTTAGTCCGGGCACAAGTCGTCTATCGAGTTGATCGTGCTTATCTGAACGTGCTCAAAGCGGAAGCTCTTTTGGATGTCGCGCAGCAAACCGTGTCAGACCGGCAAGTCTTATTCGATGACATCAAGGCTCTGGCCCAAAACAAATTGAAATCGGATCTGGATCAGAGCTTTGCTCAGGCTAACCTCGACCAAGCAAAACAGCTGCTGCTCCAGACAGAGAACGCGGTGGGCGAAGCGTTCGCCGAGCTAAGCGCGGCACTCGGATACAAAATTGAGTACCGGTTCGAGCTATCGGAGCAACCGCTAACCCCATTCCCAAAAGAAACTGCAGACTCGCTCACCCAGTTGGCCTTAAGAATCCGACCTGACGTGATTGGCATGCGCGACCAAGTGCTTTCTGCCCAGAAACGGACATTGGCGGAAAGAGATGCTCGCTTGCCGAGCATCGCGGCCCTTGGAACGATCGGACGAACGCCGATAGGTGATCCCGGTGTCCAAGGTAATTACGCAGCAGCCGGTGTCGTGGTTCAGGTTCCGGTTTTTACCGGTGGGTTGCTTTCGTCTCGGCAAGACGAAGCCTTTTTGCGGGCAAATGCTGAGCAAAAGTCGCTGGATGATACCGAGACTCAGGTAGTTGCCGCCGTCCATGCGGCCTGGCTAGACGCTTCGACAGCGCTCAAGAACATCGATGTCACCGAGGCGCTTGCCGCAAGCTCCGATCAAGCATTGATTCTGGCGGAAGCGCAATATCGGGCGGGTCAAACTTCGATCATCGAACTAAGCCAAGCTCAGCTGACAGATATTCAAGCCGAAATCTCCGCCGCCGCTGCGAAATACGATTACCAGATTCTGCGCACCGCCCTCGATTTTCAGGTGGGAACAATCCAGTATGAAATCCCAAGGCCAGCTAAGTAAGGGCGAAACGGTGATAAGGCGAATCGGCGAGATAGCGAAGGCCGTTATAACAGCAAATAATTGATCGATTCACGCGGCGGTACCGCGGAGTTGCCAGTGCCTGGAGGGGAGCCGCTTTGCAATGTGGCAGCTCTGTCGGCTGTTAGCGGGCGGCTCCCGAGAACGTCTCTACGCGTCGCAGTTCAAGCGGCTGTGTCCTACTCGACTCCAATAAGCGAACACGTTGGGCAACACGGCACGCTAGGCGATTCCCGGGAATTACCAGCGTAATGTTCTGTCCATCGCGTCGATGCGATTGCGATTGAGACCGCGGCCGATAGAACTGCTACACGTTGAGACGTTCCCGGGAGCCGCCTGCTAACAATCGATAGAGCTCCCACATTGAAAAGCGGCTCCCCTCCAGGGATCGATGGCTCCGCGATGGTGCCACTTGATAAACCTATTCTTTTCCCTACCCCAGTTTTCGAGGACGAAAACGATTATGGGTCTCTATCTCGCCGGGATAGCCAACCGATAACCGAATCCGCGAACAGTCTCAATATACCGGGCGCAGTCGCCAAGCTTATCTCTAAGCCGGCGCATATGGGTATCTACGGTCCGGGTATCGATGACCGAATCGTAGCCCCAGACATCGCTTAGTAGCCGGTCCCGGCCTTGTACCCGGCCGTGCCGCTCCATCAATATCCGGAGAAGCTTGAACTCAGTGGCCGTGCATTCCACGAGTCGATTGGCAGCCTTTACCTCGTGACGAGAACAATCGAGGATTAACTCTCCGACCCTAATCCGTTCGCTGTCATCCTTATCCTTGGTAGAGCCGCGCCGGCGAAAGATCGCCCGGATGCGAAGGACGAGCTCTCTCGGACTGAACGGCTTGATGACATAATCGTCGGCGCCGAGCTCGAACCCGATTACCCTATCAATTTCGTCCGCTCTCGCCGAAAGGATCAGAACCACCACCTCACGCGTCCGAATATCCCCTTTGATCGCACGACAGAGATCGAGCCCCGACATCTGGGGCAGCATCAGATCAAGAACAACCAAAGCTGGTGGATTACTTTTAATCAAGTCCAAGGCAGATAAACCATCTGCGCTCACTTCGACAGAGAACCCGGCCTTACCGAGGTGATGCCCAATCAGGTCGGCCACATCGGCTTCGTCCTCCACGATTAGAATCCGTTCACTCATTAAGCGTACGCGAAAGGAACATGGTAAGACCGAGAAAAAAAAAGACGCAAGTCCCGAATATAAACAAATCTACCGCGAATGGACACGAATGAACGCGAATAAAAGACAATCACTCGTGTGAATTGGCGTCCCTTCGTAGCCTGTCCGCCATCGCTTATCGCACCAAAAAGTTCTCGATGTGGCTCCAGCCCGGGTGCCGCGAGAGATTGTCACGCGTGCCCGTATTTTGATACAGTGACCGGGGAAACGATGCTCTTACGCGCTGTCATCGAAGAGACCGAAACTGAGATCGCCGTCGTGACCTTCTATAGACCAAACAAGCGAGATGCATTTGCGCTAACCAAGAGTAAAAAACGTCTGGCACAAAGGTTTCGCTCTACCTCTGCGTCCGCCGCGTCCTCTGCGCGAGGCTTTATCTTTAGGATTCAGGCAGCAATTGACACGCCGCGGACGTGAGACTAAACAATCGACCGCGAATGGACACGAATTGAAGCGAAGACAAAAGGAATAAATCCGACCGCAGATTTAATCGGCCGTCGTTAAAGCTATGGCAGACAGGCTGCGAACTCACGCGAATAGTTCACCCCTTATTCGTGTTCATTCGCGGTTAATTTTTTAATCTCCGAGATCCGGGTTAATGAGTATGGACTATAATCTCCGAGATCCGGGTCAATGAGTATAGACTACTATGCGGACACCGGTTTCCTGATCTCACTTTACATCAACGAGACCACAACTGCTGCTGCTAACTCTGCTGTGAAAGCGGTCACGCAGCCCCTTCCATTGATGCCGCTCGGTTTCCTTGAGCTTCGCAATGCTCTCTATCTGGCAGTGTTCAAGAAGCAAATACAAGAGAGAATCCGGCGCGCTGCCTGGCAAACGATGGAGCGGGACATTCACAATCGGGTTTTTATGAAGGTTCAACTCGACACAGACAGGCTCCACGATAAGGCCGCCGACTTGGCTAATAAACATAGTGCGACCGCAGGGACCCGCACCTTAGATCTCGTCCATGTCGCCGCAGCCCTGCTGCTTGGCACCAAGTTTTTCCTGAGTTTTGACCATCGTCAGCGAAACGTAGCTAAGCGCGAAGACCTCGAAATTCTTCCCTAACGACATGGGCACGGATCACAGGGACCACCGCAGGTGATCTACTGGCGTTCACGGTTACAGTTCACGGCTTAACGGTCGGAGCCACTTTTACGGTGGGCATGCAGCAAACCGGCGGCTGTCGCCAGGCGTCCTCCAATTTGCTATTTGCTATTCTGTAAAAAAAATCTCCCCGCCTGTTTCCAGGCGGGGAGATCCAATTGCTGCTAACTAAGCTACTCGATTCGGTTTAGAAGAACCATTCAACCTGGGTGCCGAACAGCCATCCATGGTTGGTGTTGCCGTTGTAAGGAGGAGCGTAGTCACCGCCGCCGTTTTCTTGAATCGGTGTGGTCAACCCTTTGAGGTGGTCAGACCAAATGGCGTAGGTGGCAAAGAAACGGATCTCAGGCTTGGTATAATAACCGCCTTTCGGCTTGATGACTGGACCGACATCGAAGATGCCCATCCAACCCGAATGGCCGAAACCAGGGAAACCAGAAGCGCCATTCGTCGTGTTGCTCTCGTAGATACCCGCAAATTGCCCTTGGATAGCAATATTATCGGCAAGCCAGATGGCTGGACGCGTACCAAAGTCAACCCAGTGGGCGTGACCTGAAGCAACTTTCGAGCTGATTGGCTCGTTCGGATTAGCTACGTTTCCGCCGATGCCAACGCCAGGTCCGGTGAAACCGCCTACTGCCGAACCATTATACGAATCGTTCCAGTTGGCCCAGAGACCAACAGAGAACCATGGCTGGGGTGGCGCAGGAGCCGGGGCTACCGGTGCTACCGCTTTTCCGTCCTTCGACATTCCCGCAGCTGGGGCAGGCTCGGAGTGGTACCACGGTCCAGCAAGATAGAACTGGAACCCAGCCCTATAAGTGAACCCATGGTCGAGCGCGTCGCCTATATTGATCTGTTGGCCGGCCGGCGTGGCAGGATGGTAGTGTAGGAACAGACTCTCGGCCGCTGAGACTCCACCGAAGTCAGTGCCCGAACCAAAGTTCGTTACACCTCTGCCGAACAGCGCATAGGCCGTGAACGAATTATTGCCGCCGCCAGGACCGAACTGCACATTATAGATTGCGCCGCCACCAATACCCCAAGCAGTATTCGTGTGAACCGGATTTGTCAGGTCAACGATATTGCCGTTGTTGTTGTAGGTCTGGTTGAAGGTACCGCCCTTTTCGACGTTGCCGATCAGGACCAGCGCCAACGTGCCCACACCGACATTGATCTTCTCCAAGCGGACATCAAACGTGTGCTTAAAGTACGACCCGATACCCGGCGATATATTGCTGGCATCCAGACCGCCAATCCAGGCAATCTCAAGTTGTCCGATACCAACGTTGACGTTTTGAACGCCAACGCCGTAACCGGACGTATCCAACCAGAAATAATCGTCTGGATCGGTGTTAAACCGGTCGTAGAAACGTTGACCACCCCAGAACGTAACCTCAGGAGCAGTCTTGAAGACGTTGCTCACCGATAGGAACGCCTGGCGCATCACGAAATCGAAATTGTTGCCGCTTCTGTTAATGTTACTACCCAGAATGTTACCATCGAACGTCGTGCGTTGCTGAACGTAACGGATAGCCGGAGTGAACGTCATGGATACATCCATGACATCCGGGCTGTCACCCAACATATGGGCCTGCATCCAGGTCAATTCAAAGTAGGTGTCGTTTTCGTTACCCAAACGCTCACGCCCGCCGGGCGCTTGCGGTGAATCGAAACTGAAGTTGCCGCCGCCCCCGTTCCCGTTGAACTGGAAACCGGCACGGACGTACGCCGAGAAGGTGAAGTTACGGGTCAACGATTTCAGAAATGACTCGTCAAGCGTTGGCGCTGCAGTGACTTCTTTACCATCGGCGTCGGTTAGGACGCGGGTATTCAGGATCGAACCGGTGTCAGCCTTGGATTCCAAGGATTTCATCTCGGCTTCCATCGCAGAAATACGATCTTCGTACTCCTTCTGCATCTTCTGCATTTGGGTCTTCAATGCAGAAACGTCATTCTGATTCTGACCACTGTTTTGGTCAGCACTCTGGGCAAAAAGCCCACCAGAAGCCAGCAACGTAAGGCTCGCTGCTAGCAACGGTCTTAGACCCGGGAGTCTGGGGAAACTAACCGGAAGACACATTGTTTGATTTATTTACTCCTCGTTATCGGGGGATTGTGGTTGAAGGGCGTTTTAGGAGTACCGAAAATTGTGTCTAAATGTCTAGTCGAAATATGAATTTTTTTTAAACATTTTCGGCATCAGTATTGTCGCGCGACTCAGCGACTGAGAAAAGTTGAAGACATGTAATCCCTCGAAGGTAAGGTGAAGATGCTCGCCGAACCCGGGACAGACGTCGCCAGATAACCGTCCCAGACGGCTTGCCAGAGACGCAGCCGACCACCTGGCCAGCTGGCAGGTTTTTGAACTACGGCTCAGTAGGTCAATTAATTATAGCTTCTGCCAAAAACTGCACGGGTTCCCGAGAAGCGACGTCTGATGAGAGCCAACTTCTATGCCGCTCCTAACGGAGCTGGTCGCTCTCTACATTACCCGTTGCTATAAAGATTTCGCTCCTCCGGAGCTAGGCATGGGATCGGCTGAATCAAACCAGAACGAAATCAAGTTTTTCAACGCCAGCTCCGGAGGAGCGAAATCTTTATAGCGCCGGACAGATCCTACGGAGTGCTTCGGCGACGCCGTCTCCACCAGCTTGTTCTGCTACGTAACCGCCGTGACATCTAACCCTTTCTTTGACCTCATCCACACTGTTGGCGGGACAAGCCAAATGACGGGCGATCTCAGAGTCGAGCATCGGTAAATCGTTGAAGTTGTCCCCTGCGGCAAAAGTCTCATGCGGTTCAACTCCTAGATGAGTTTGCAGCGCTTTGAGTACAGACCCTTTATGATAAAACGAGTGGCAAAACCGGAGATAAATGGAGTTTCTCTGGAAAGACAAATTTGCGACCGGCCGGCATTTCAAGCGCAGGTATTCTACGGTGCGGTCCATCTCATCGTTGTTTTGCGCAATCAATCCAACCATCCGCCCATGCTCCCGATAGGAACGCACCTGTCGCTCATTCGTGATGTAAGCCTCGATCTCAGCCAAAAGTATAGCGGCCTCGATGTAGAGTTCCTCGTGATCTTGGTGGCATCGTTCATTCCATTCGGATAACGGTTCCCACCCTTGTTTCGTCCTGCAAAAGACCTCTCGTTCGGTCGTCAGTGCAAAGTCGGGTATCGCAGGGAAAAGTTCCATCCCTTGATCCACCAGGGCCAAATTGCGCCCCGTGTTAATAGCCAGCAGCGCGCCTCCTTTTCTCAGCGCGGCCAGACAACGCACTAATTCTTCACTAACCGCCGCTTTCCCATCCAACCAAGGCCCGACCATGGTGCCGTCGAAATCTAAGCTGAGAAGGCGGAGGTTAGTCATGCTAGAAACGGGTGGGAGGTGGCTGGAAAGTAATCAGTAGGTCAGTAATCAGTGCTCCACGAGCGACGGCTGAGCTTTGGAAATACTGGCTTTATGCAAACCGTCAAGTTCCGAACCGGATCTCAACATCGTGACAACTCTTACTGACTACTGGCTCACTGATTACTGATTACTAATCCGAGCCACCTCTCGTCGCTCGCCTCATGCCACCGTCATCCATTCTGCAACCCGGAGACGGCATCAAAGATGCCGTTAATAATTGAGTAAGCGATAATGCCGACCATACCGGCCATTACAAAAATCACGACCGGTTGAATCAGCGCAGTCAGCCGCTGAATCTTGAGATTCAATTCCTTGTCATACTTCTGCCCGACCTTATCCAGCGCCTTAGCCAGATCACCCGTCTGCTCGCCAACGGCGACCATATCGATAAACATCGGTGGAAAATCGGTCAGCTTCTCTAATCCTCTCGAAAAAGATCCGCCTTCTCCCACGTAATCGGTTACCTTTTGAATGAGCACCTGCCAGTGTTCGTTGCCTGTCCCCCCTCTCACCAGTTGCAGGCCGTTCAGCAAAGGGAGACCATTTTGAACCAGGTTCGCCAACGTTTGAGCGAATTGAGCGTAGAAACGTCCGCGAAGCACCCCACCAACTACAGGCAGTCCGATCTGGGTTTGATGCCACCAGCGACGACCTCCCGGCGTATGGATTAATTGCCAAAACCCGACAACGAGCAGCACGACAGCTCCCAAGATGGCCCACCAGTAATTCGCCATAAACCCACTGGTTTGGATCAATAACCGGGTCAATAACGGAATCTCTTTGCCGGTTTTTTCAAACAGGACCGTGATCTGCGGGACCAGATAGGTCATGAAAATGAAGATCAACCCAATACCGACCACGAAAATCATGGCCGGATAAGTCAACGCCGCAAACACCTTGGCTTGCAGGTCGTTCATGGTAACCAGAAACTGCGCTTGCCGGCGGAGCAGCTGAGGTAAAGATCCGCTTATTTCCCCGGCAGACACCAAATTGCAATACAAGTCGCCGAAACTCGGGCAGACAGCACGCATCGCCGAGGAAAGGCTGCTGCCGTCACGAACATGGGAACGAAGCGAACCGGCTACATTCTTTAGTGCAGAAAGCTCTTTGCGCTTCTCCATCACATGCAGGGCGGGGTCAATCTGCAGCCCGGCATCTAAAAGATCACTCAGTTCTTCGGTAAAACGAATGATCTGTACCCGGGAAAGACGGAATTTGGTGGTTACAGCGGCGCGTTCCGCTACTGCCTGTTTGCGACCGTTTACACCGTCTTTCTCCTCGATCCTGATTGGTTGAAGCCGATCGACGTCGAGTTTTTTGAAGACCTCCGCCCGGCTTTGAGCCGTCAGTTCTCCGCGAACGCGTTTACCTCCTCGGTTCACTGCCTCAAAGACAAATGTCGGCATACTTAGCTCCCTTTCACTGGTCGCTCTGTGAGAGGTGAGAAGTGAGAAGTGAGAGGTGAGAGGTAACGACTGCAGGGGCTCTATTCGTAATTCCGAGCTTACGGATCATAAAAGTTCTTCGGTACGATTCGTTTCGTTCGGTTTGAACGGCTGGCACGTAGAACCACCAATCACCTCTCACGTCTCACTTCTCACGCGTAGCTACTCCTCGGCCATCTCGAGATCAGAGGCGGTCACTCGGGCCACTTCTTCAATCGTAGTAACACCTTCGTACACCTTGGTCCAACCATACTGTCGCAGCGGCACCATTCCTTCCTCGACAGACGCAGCGCGCAAGGCAGAAGCGGCTTTACCCGCGACGATCATGTCCTGAATTTGCGGCGACACCATACAAATTTCATAAATAGCAGCTCTGCCTTGGTAGCCCGTGTTGCGGCAAGCATGGCATCCGACCGCAGCGTAGGGGACATGGTCCCTATCGGGAGCGAAACCGACTTTTCGAAAGTATTCAAAGGAGTACTCACCCGGCTGTTTGCACCGCGTACAAAGGACGCGCACCAGTCGTTGAGCGATAAATGCGCGAACTGAACTTGCCACCAGGAATGGCTCGATCCCCATATCCAGCAAACGGGTGATACCTCCGATCGCATCGTTCGTGTGCAAGGTGCTAAATACCAAGTGCCCGGTAAGCGCACCGCGGATGGCGATCTCAGCCGTTTCCCGATCGCGCATTTCTCCCACCATAATCACGTTGGGATCACCTCGAAGAATGCTGCGCAGTCCATTGGCGAACGTCAGATCTATTTCAGGTTTAACCGCGATCTGTATCACCCCGGGAAGCTGATATTCCACCGGGTCCTCCACGGTCACGATGCGCCGTTCCTTGGTGTTTAAACTGGAGAGAAACGTGTAAAGCGAAGTCGACTTACCGCAACCGGTTGGCCCAGTCACTAGCACGATGCCATTGGGTAGCGACAAGAGATGTTCTATCTTGCGGCGAGAATCGGGATCGAGACCCAAACGATCGAAGGTAAAGCGTTCTTGACCTAAAAGCCGGAGACTAACGCTTTCTCCGGTTACCGACGGAATCGTGGCTACGCGGACGTCAATCGGTTGCCCATCCAATTCAAGATTGATACGTCCATCCTGCGGCAACCTGCGCTCGGCAATGTCCAGACGGGCCATCACTTTTAAACGCGAGATAACGGAAGCTTGCAGTACGCGGATATTCGCCGGAACCGGTACTTCGTGCAGAACACCATCAATCCGGTAGCGGATCCGGAGATCGTCCGCGACCGGCTCCCAATGAATATCTGTTGCCCGTTGCTCTAAGGCCTCGCGCAAAATCTGGTTCACAAATTTCACGACGGACGCTTCCGAATCGTCCATGTCGATAACGTTAGTCTCCTGACGCAGGTCCGGGCCATCAGCGTCGTTCGCCCGGCCTTCAATGAGCGCCTCAAAGGTTTCCGCACCGATTCCATATCCTTGTCTTAGCGCCTGCAAGATCT
Source organism: Verrucomicrobiota bacterium (assembly GCA_019239825.1). Classification (GTDB taxonomy): domain Bacteria; phylum Verrucomicrobiota; class Verrucomicrobiia; order Chthoniobacterales; family JAFAMB01; genus JAFAVN01. Next base: position 26,504 of record JAFAZK010000145.1, read on the forward strand.
GGGTCCTGGTCAGCATGTTGTAAACGATCTTCTGATCCAAGGCGGCCGCTAAGGCCTGACGTGCCACCAGATCAAACGGATCATATAGACCAACCCAAACCGTGTTGTTCTCGAGTCTCAGAGGCACGATCTGGTGCCGCAGCGCCACGCGAGCCGGTATTTTTTCGCGCAGGGGCGCGGCCACGGAATTGATCGCTTCTTCCCACCAAGGAATTCCGAGCCAGCCGCTCACTGCTCGCAGGAATTTCGCCTCATCTACGACCCGGGCGTCGAGAATAGCGCGAATCAACGACCTCTGATCCTCAGCGGCTCCGTGCAATATCTCTTCGCAGGCGCGGACGTCAGTGCAATGACTTTCGCGGGCGATTTTCAACAAATTTTGAATCACAAATTAGAAGTGCCCGGTAGCTTAAACCTGTTATCCAGTCATCAGGATTCGTCCGACAGACCACCTTACCACAGGGACCTATTTTTGTCCCGTTTTGGCCTGCTAAGCAAGCAAAACGGTGGTACCAGGGGACTGGTCGATGAACAGCTGGCCCTCCGAGGGGACTAGGACGAAAGACTCGGCAGCGGCGAGCCCTGGAGAGCTACCTCTCTTGCGAGGCCTTCTTTGGTGGGGCGAGGCTCCCTAACGGCCCTATCATGTTAACGAAACCACAACAGTATTCTCGATCCCAACCTTCTGCTATGCCAAGACCCGTGCCGAGCCGCGGGTATCAGCGTGGCTGCGGATAATCGCCCGACCGCATAATCCACGCTGCCATTCTCGCACCAAGACCATTGCTGCGATGCTCAGACTCACGGCTCGGCGCGTCTATTGGCCTAACAAGATCAGGTGCCGTCATCGCGGTGGATTTCTTCGCAAACACGATAGAAACGTCCGGGAGCCTCGCCCTACCAAAAGAGAGTCCGCCCCCAAAGAGCGCTTCGCGTCTATCTAGCAGTCCCCATCAGCGCCTGGCGCATCGCAGCTAATGGAACGGGTTGGCCAAACCAGTGTTCAAAGGCAAAAGCGCCTTGATGCAGTAACATTAGCCGGCCATCCACTGCCGGGACCCCGTTCTGTTCTGCCCAGGTTACCAGCGGCGTGTCTCCCTGCGGACGATAAACCATATCGAATAAGCGATGTTCTGGACGCAACCACTTCGGGTCCCAATCCAGGGGACCGTCCTTGAGTCCTAAAGATGACGCATTGATGATTAAGTCGGCTTCCAGGAAAACCCGTCGAAGTTGATGGAAATCCCAAAAGGTCACACCGGAATTCGAGACCAGTTCGCGACGAAGTCCGTCCATTTTTTCGACAGTACGGTTAACCAGCAAAAGCCTTTCCGGTCTCAGATTCGCCAAGAAACGGGCCGACGCCTGCCCTGCCCCGCCCCCGGCTCCTAGCAAGGCAATCTTGGATTTAGCTAATTCGACCCCAAAAGCATCGAACAGCGCGGACTGGAGACCGCGACCGTCCGTGTTGAATCCGATCAGCTTACCATCCTGGTTCACCACCGTGTTGATTGCGCCTAAGGCTTCGGCTTCGGAGTCAAGACGATCAACCAATCTATATCCGGCAATTTTGTGAGGGATGGTCAGATTCCAACCGATAAATCCCAGCTTTCGCAAACATCTGAAAGCTGTCTCTAGCTGAGCCGGCGAAACCAGAAGTCGATCGTACCGGTAAGGTAGCCCACGGGCTTCCAGAGCCGCATTCTGCATCGGTGGTGAAAGCGAATGCTCCACGGGATCACCTAGCACCGCGAGTTGAAACCCTGCAGTGTTAGCGCCTGCTAACAACGCTTGTAGGCTCTCCACGGTCCACGCCACAGAAGATTTAAGATCCACAGATTACACAGATTACGCAGATTAGAAGGCATCGAAAGGCAAGAAAAAGTCGCTTATCCCCAAGCGGAGGGGCGTTGCATTCCGCTTTCGCAGCTAAAACGGATGTCGACGCTCGGAAAGTGTTTTCAGGTTTGTCGTGCGGAGAGACGCGACGCCCGGGAACTTTGGTGGGGCGAGGCTCCCGAACGTTATATGGTGTTTGCGAAGAATCCACTGTGGTGGCGCCGCCTGATCTTGTTAGGCCGATCGACGCGCCGAGCCATGGGTCTGAGCGTTGCAGCACCATTTAGCTTTGCCGCGAGATTTGGTGGCGTGGATTAGGCGGTCGGACGGTTAGCCGCAACCACACTGAATACCCGCGGCTCGGCACGGGTTTTGGCATCCGGGGGCGCTGGGATCGAGTACACTTGCGGCTTCGTTAACATCATAGGGTGATAAGGGAGCCTCGCCCCACCAAAGTCGACCCAATTTTAGCTGCGAAAGCTGAATGCAACGCCTCTCCGGTCTGGGATCAGCGACACTTTCGGGGCTGCGGATCTTAATTTCGGATTTCGGGAATTATCTATTAAACCTCTCGATCGTCCGCTCCAACCGGGCTAGCACGCGCTCCCGTCCCAACACTTCCAGCATGTGATAAAGACTCGGCCCAAATGAGCGCCCACTCACTGCCAGCCGCGCGGGATGGATTAGCTCCGCTGTTTTGCAGGGAATGCTCTTAGCCAAAGTCTTCAGCGCATTTTCCAATGCCTCCGGATTCCACTCAGCCGTTGATTGAAAGGTTTCCCGTAACTTGCCGAGACGCGACATCACCTCCGGATCCGCCTTCGCCGAGCCTTCCGCGCGAGCAGCGCCGCCAAAGGTTTTAGCGACCGCTTCTGGATCGTATTCGTAGTCCTCGCTAAAAAAGTAGCCGATCCAATCCGGGACATCTTTCAGGAATTTTATCTTCTCCTGAACAAGCTTAAGTACGTCGGTCAGATACGCCTCATCCGTGACTTGAATCCCCGCCTTTTCAATGAACGGCAGGCTTAATTCCCGAAACCGCGACACCGGCATTTGCGACAAGTACTGGTGATTCAGCCAATTACATTTGTCCAAATCGAAGGACGCATTGCGTCGATTTACTTTTTCCAAATCAAAGAGCTGAATCGTTTCCTCGATATCCAATTTCTCGCGATTGTCTTTGGGAGACCAGCCAAGCAGGCACAGATAATTCCGGACCGCTTCCGGCGCGTAACCTTCCTCGATATAAGTCGCGATACTCGATCCTTCATCGCGTTTGCTCATCTTGGAACCATCTCGATTAAGAATTAATGGGATATGCGCAAAGCGCGGCGGCTCGATCTCCAACGCCTGGTAAAGAGCGACGTGTTTGGACGTATTGGTCAGGTGGTCTTCGCCTCGGATCACGTGCGATATTTTCATTTCGATATCGTCGACCACGTTAACGAAATGGAAGATCCACGAGCCATCCGGCCGGCGGATGGTCATATCGGGCTCCATACTACGATCGAACTCGATCCGCCCACAGACTAAGTCGTCTACCACAACGGGACGGCGTGGTGAACGAAAGCGAATAGCGCCTTGGTCCTCATACACCAGCCATTTTTCTTCAAGAATTTTGAGGTACTTCTCGTAAATTGCGCTCCGCTCGCTCTGAAAATAAGGACCGAACTCTCCTCCTTTATCTGCGCCTTCATCCCATTCAAGCCCGAGCCAACGAAGCCCTTCATAGATCACAGCAACTGCCTCTTCACGTTCGCGACTCTTATCCGTGTCCTCGATCCTGAGAACAAAGACGCCCTGATTATGCCGGGCAAACAGCCAATTAAAAAGCGCAGTGCGGGCCCCGCCGACGTGCAAGAACCCGGTCGGCGAAGGAGCAAAGCGAACCCTGACTGGAGTACTCATTGACTAACCAATTCTCGCGTAGGGGTGGGTTTCAACTAATTTTTGGCTACCTGGGAGCCTTGTCGCCGCTGTGTTGCACACCCAGAGCCTGGAGGGGAGCCGCTTTTGCCCGTCCTAAGTTGAACGGACGTTCTTGGAGAAATGCGTGTACCAGACTGAGCGTGTGCCTGGCAGGCGGCTCCCGCTAACGTCCTGAGATCTCGCCACCGATCACATGGTCGTTCGGTTCGAAAGATCAAACACCGTTCGGTTAATTTACGCGTCGAGACGTTTCCGGGAGCCGCCTGCTAAAGGACTATGAGTTGTGCTACGATTGTTCGCCTTGTCCTGCCGGCGGTTCCGCCACATTCAAAAGCGGCTCCCCTCCAGGCGCTCACCTCGAAAAACACGTCGGGATTCGGTCTCTGATATTGCGCTAGACTTCTCGGCTTGCTTACACATCGTCACCCTAATGTTGCCGCGCGTGCGAAAACTCCTGGCCCTGGTTTTTCTGATCGCGATTTCTCTCGTGGGGTCGGTAGCCAACCCGTCGCCAACCCCGACTCAACGTCCCCTCCCCCTGGCAATCGGCAAAAGCCCTTCGAACGACCCCAGACCGGCTTCTACAAAGATTTCGCTCCTACGGAGCTGGACCGTCATCCGGGGCGTTAAGTCAGCGGTCCCACCACGGCCTGACGTTTTCCGCGTTCTGTTATCGCAGACGCGTTCGTTGTCACTCCAAAACTCCATTGCTCCAACACTCCAATACTCCGTCACTCCTCCTCCAATCCACTCCTCCACGGTATACGAGGAATCCCCAGTCCCAAACCAGGCTGACCTCAACGACTCCTACGACGTATTCTACCACCAACTATCTGCTGATGGACATTGGCTCTTTGCGGAGAATTTCGGGTATGTCTATCAGCCCAAAGTAGCCGAGAAAGACCCGAATTGGCGCCCTTACACGAACGGGCATTGGGAGGCGACAGACCGCGGTTGGTATTGGGATACCGACGAGCCGTTCGGTTGGGCTACCTATCACTATGGACGCTGGGCAAACATCGACGGCACCGGATGGGTTTGGACGCCCGGGATCGATTGGTCGCCAGCTTGGGTCTCATGGCGAATCTGCGACAACGGTTTTGTCGGCTGGGCTCCCCTACCGCCGGAATGTCCCCGACCTAGCGATGCCGTCCCGATCGGGAGTTGGTGCGATTCCTATGCCGATATCGGACCCGAGGCGTTTTGTTTTTTGCCGTTCAACGCGTGGTTCAAACCAAGCTATGTCGGGTTATTTGCTCCGGCATCTCAGAATCGGGAACTGATTAACGCGAGCCGTAATGTTACCAACATTTCGGCAAGCAAAACGACGATCAGCGACTTTGGTCCCCGCCCAGACTTCATTGCCCAAGAAACGGGACAAGAAGTTAAGACCTATCAACTTCATTACTCTGAAGTCAGGGGACAACATAATTTCTCGAGGTCCATCAACGGCAATCTGCTGAATGTCGAGGGCCCTGCGGTCAAGCTGAAGGCGAATGCCACTAAGGTGCCCACGGTCATAAAGACAATCGTAAGGCCTGCCGTCAATAAGGGCTGGAACGGTTTGACCAAAGAAGACATCGACGGTGTGCATCAGAAATATGCTTCGGAGGCGCACATCCCGAGACATCTGCCAAATAAGCCAATCGAGCGGGTCAATCTGGTGCCAAGCGCAACCCCAGCGGTGGCCCGGTCAGCCAGTGATCAGAAACAAAAAGAACCCAAGGAGCACAAGGCGACCGCGAACGCGAGCCCTCAAAAAGAGACCAAAGAAAAGACGGCAACCGCCTCAGCCCACAAGAAGACCGCGAAGCATAAAACGGCCTCCGAATCGGAGGACGAAAGCGGTTCGAAGGGAGAGAGCAAATCGAAGGTAAAATCAAAGACGGCTAAGGCATCTAAGGAGACTCAGGATACTGACGAATCTAAGACTCCAAACAAGAAGACGGCCAAGAGTGGCAGCGCTAAGAGCGACGGCCAGTCAAAGAGCACAAAGACCTCGAAGAGCTCGGGCGGATCGAAGGGCGAAGATTCCGGGGCCGAAGGCTCGAAGAGCAGCACTGGCTCGAAAGATGAAGGGTCGAAGAGCGGTTCGAAGAAAAGTTCGAACGGTGAAGACTCCAGGGGCGATGGGTCCAAGAAAAGCGGAAGCTCGAAGCGTGAAGGACCTAAGAGTGAATCGACGAGCGAAGGCCCGAAGAGAAGCCAGAAGAAGTCTTCAGACGAAAAAGACTAACCCCGGCCGAAGGTGGAAGAAAAACGCGCTCTCATCTGCTAGCATCGCCAGCGCCTTGGGCATTCATTATCCGCGATGAGCCGTTGGGACCGGTCCCGGTTTTTGGCTCTGGGCGGTTAGCCCTGTCTAATAGAACCAGTTGTAGCCCGGGTCGGGGCTCTCGGCGGTTTGCTCTGCCGCGTGTTGGCGCGGTTCGACGTAGTTAGCTGCATGATTTTTGATCTTTGGCGTCAACATGGTACAAGCCATCAGCGTTAGGAAGCCGCTAACCAACGTAGAATAACATAGATGGTTAGTAGGTTTGATAATTTTGTTAGTTGAGTTAGTCCGATTGAGTAGCGTCATGGTAACCTCTTTTCTCTCATATACCGAGGGAGCCGCGGTTCTATTCCCAAGACGCGTACGTTAGAGCCGCGTTTGTTCCGGAAACACCACGGGCTCAGTCTGAGGTTTTACCCAAAGAGTGGGCAGGAGGGAGTTAGACCTGGATGTGCATTTTGCCGAACGGTCTAGAGGGAGCCGCTTTTGACTGTTGCTCGGAACCTGAGCTGACCGGGCAAATAGGCATTGTACGGCCGAGACGTTTCCCTGGCAGGCGGCTCCTGGGAACGTCCCACAAAATGTTTCACCTAGTGACCTGTCGGCGAAATAACATAGCCTTCGCGGACAGGTCACTAGTCGCGCGGCCGGTCGGAAACAATCGACGGCGGTAGATTGTAAGGGCGTCAGGGCCGATTTCGGGAGCCGCCTGCTAAGCACACGCCTACGCCGCAAACGCCGGGTTTCAGAAATTTGCGTGCAAACGGGCTCGGGTAAAAGCGGCTCCCCTCCAGCATCCCCAACCCGATACGCGGGTGCAATTCCAACTCGGCGCAGTACTCCAGTACTCCAGTACTCCATCACTCCATCACTCCGCGTGGCCGGATTCGAGGACGAGGACGACGACGAGTACGAGAACGAAGCGCCTGGTGAGACGGTCTGCCTACCCCCGGGCTTTATCCCACAGCGGTGTCAAACAAAGCCTCTTTTCCCACAACGTTTTCTCCCAAGTTCCGGTTGCCAGTGCTGGCGTTTCGTTAGAGACTCACAGGGCATGAATCGGGTAGCTGGACTCGAAACTGAATACGGGTGTCTAATTTCCGAGGACCAAGCGCAGAGCCAGGCTGACGCCTGGCCCGTGAAAATTAAGAACCATCTCTTCCGCAAATGTCGAGTCGGCGCGATCGACTTACATTATCGGGATTACGAAGAGCCGCCGGGAAACGGCGGTTTTCTTTTGAACGGAGGCCGCTTGTACCTCGATATGGGCCACCTGGAATATTCGTCTCCAGAATGCCTCTCGCTCCGGGACCTGGTGGCTTACGATATCGCCGGAGACATGCTCTTACACCAGGCGATCAGCGAGCTCGGAGTCGAAGACAAAGTCTCCTTTTTAAAGAACAATATCGACCATCACACCGGCGCCACCTTTGGGTGTCACGAGAATTATCTGATGCGGCGAGAAGCCCAGTTCACACCCGAGATCCTGGCTTCGCTACTCGCATTCCTGGCCACTCGACAGATCTTTTCCGGCGCAGGTAGAGTCGGGCAAGCCAATCCGCTCGCATTCGACTTCGAGGTGCCCGACCGCCCCGGACATGTCCCTTTCCAAATCAGCCAACGGGCGGACCATATCGTTAACGACATTTATCAATGGGTCCAATTTAACCGGGCGATTATCAACGCCCGCGACGAACCGTTGGCGGACTACCGAAAATATCGCCGGCTCCACCTCTTGATTGGCGACTCCAACATGAGTCCGTTCGCGACGGCGCTAAAGATTGGCACTACGGTCTGCATCTTAACTCTGCTCGAAGAGAACTTGATGCCCGACAGCATCGCTCTCAGAGACGCCGTGCTGGCCACTCGCGAGATCTCGCGAAACCCAGATGGTCATTGGCTGGTCGAAATGGACGACGGATCTACCCAGGACGCCCTGGACATTCAATATCAGTTCCTGGAACAGGCGCACCGCTACCTGCATGGATCCGATGATGAAACCGATTGGATCCTGGAAATTTGGGGATTTACTTTGGACGCACTAAAGCGAAAACCCGACCTCTTAATAGGTGGTGTTGATTGGATCTCCAAACGCTGGTTGCTCAATATGTTTATCGAAGACCAGGGCCTCTCCTGGCAAGATCCCTGGATTCAGAGCCTGGACTTGGAATATCACAACATTCATCCCGAGCGCGGCCTTTTCTTCGCTTTGAAACCGGCCAAGGCGATTGGCGAGTTTAACGCTTCAGTCCGGCGTCAGGAAACCAAGTACACGGCTCCAACTAATACCCGGGCAGCCGGTCGTTCCCGAGCGGTGGCCCTTTTCCAGAAGAAGAACCTCCCCTACATCATCAATTGGGATTCGATCGCTCTCGAGAGTCAGGACTACTTGTCAATGCCTGATCCCTTTAAGACGTACGCAGATGCGGTGGACATTTTCCTGAAATAGACGGACCGTTCATCCGTCAAACCGTTGACGACTAATTGACGTGAGGTTTCACCCCATGAACATGAATCATATTGCCCGACTACGATCGGCGTTCCCCGCCCTAGCTCTCGTGCTGCTGATCTCGGCAGCCACCTCCTTGCGAGCAGCGGAACTGACTTGGCAGACCGACTTCGCTGAGGCATCCAAGCAGGCAGCCCAAGATCATAAGTATATCCTGCTGGATTTTACCGGCTCCGATTGGTGCCCTTGGTGCATTAAAATGGACAAGGAGGTCTTTAACGGATCGCAATTCTCGGATTTCGCCGCGAAGAACCTGGTCCTCGTAAAAGTGGACTTCCCGAGGAAAGCCGCCCAGAGCCCAAATGAAAAGAGCCAAAATGAGGAGTTGGCCAAGAAATACGGCATAGAAGGGTTCCCCACCTATGTTCTCCTCGACTCGAACGGCAAAGAGGTTCGCCGGCAAGTCGGTTACCTACAGGGAGGCGCTACCGCGTTTATCGGCTGGCTGGCGTTGTCCGGACAGACCCAGGGGTGATGGCCGCCAAACTCGCCTGAGGCTCGTTCGAATGACAAATGACGGATAACAAATGACAAAATGTCGTGTTCGAGCTCCGGGGACATGACCGATCTGTCATCTGTCATTTGTGATCTGTCATTCAAACGAGCCTAAGGCGAGTTCATGCCATGACTCCCGATCGTGCATCCCCGGCCCTCTTAACTGATCTTTATCAGTTAACGATGGCTTACGGTTACTGGAAAGAAGGGCTGCGCGATAAGGAAGCCGTTTTCCATCTGACGTTTCGCCACCAACCTTTCGGAAGTGGATATACGATCGCCTGCGGGCTTGCGGATGCGATTGAGTACATTGAAAACTTTCGTTTTTATCCTGACGATCTTCAATACCTGGAAGGCCTCAAGGATGGAGAGGATAAACCGCTGCTTGAGCCCGCGTTCCTCGATTACTTAGCGGAGCTAGTCATCGACTGCGACGTGGATGCAGTGCCGGAGGGTACGGTCGTATTCCCTCATGAGCCACTGCTAAGAATCAACGGGCCGTTGCTGCAATGCCAGCTGGTTGAGACCACTCTGCTCAACATCATCAACTTCCAAACTTTAATCGCCACGAAGTCGGCTCGCATCTGCCTGGCCGCGCAAGGAGCGCCGGTCTTGGAGTTTGGTCTTCGCCGCGCGCATGGACCGGATGGCGGACTAGCCGCCAGTCGAGCCGCTTACATCGGCGGCTGCGCCGCAACCTCCAATGTGCTCGCCGGCAAAGTCTTTGGAATACCGGTGAAAGGCACGCATGCTCACAGCTGGGTGATGACGTTCAATTCGGAACTGGAAGCATTCGCTGCCTTCGCCAAAGCCATGCCGTCGAATTCGATCTTTCTGGTCGACACTTACGACACTCAGCAAGGAATCCGGCATGCCATCGAAGTCGCCAAAGAACTTCGGAAACAGGGCCACCAGTTTTCGGGTATCAGACTGGACTCTGGAGACCTTGCTCGCTTGAGCATCACCGCGCGCCGCCTGCTGGATGAGGCGGGCTTTCCGGACGCAAAAATTGTCGCAAGCAACGACCTCGACGAATACATCATCAACAGTCTTCGTGAGCAAGGCGCCCGGATCGACGTCTGGGGTGTCGGCACCAAGCTGGTGACTGCTTTCGATCAGCCCGCGTTAGGCGGTGTCTTTAAACTCGGCGCCGTCCGCGACCGCGGCGGTAAATGGGAGTATAAGATCAAGCTTTCAGAACAAGCCGTTAAAGTTTCGAACCCGGGCATGTTACAGGTCCGGCGCTTCAACGCCGGCAACGAGTATTTCGCCGATATGATGTTTGACGAAGCCGGCTCGTATTCATTGTCGCGAACCATCGTTGATCTGGCCGACGTTACCTTGCGTCGGAGAATCCCCAAGGACGCGCATGGTCAGGACCTGTTAGTACCAATTTTTCGCGCGGGAAAGTTAGTTTATGACCGGCCCCCGATCCATGAAGTAAGGAAAACCGCGGCGGCTCAACTAGGAAAGTTTTACTCAGGAATCAAGCGTTTGTTGAATCCTCACCTCTATCCGGTTGGTCTAGAATACAACCTGAACGAGTTGAAGACGAGATTGATCGCAGAGCACCGCAGGGAAACGGATTTGGCGCCTGAAGACTAGGTGCCTAGAGTAAAGCAGTAAGCAGTAAATAGTCGATAGTAGCTAGAAATTACCGTAACCAATAGACGAGTTAGAAGAACTAGGAAAATCAGTGGTAGTAAAACAGGCAGTCGTCTGCCGGCTCCTCCTAACTCCTGAGCTGCTCACTGACTACTGCTTACTGTTTACTGCTTACTGCTTAGAGCCCCCCATGAAAGCCCTGATCATTGTTGACGTGCAGAACGACTTCCTCCCGGGAGGCGCTTTAGCGGTTGCCGAAGGGGATCTGGTAGTTCCAGTTATTAACCAATTGAGTCGCGAGTTCGATCTTGTGTTTACCACTCAGGATTGGCACCCGGCGAACCACTGTAGCTTTGCGGCCTCGCACCCAGGCAAGAAGATTGGTGACCGGATCCTGGTTGGTGGGCAGGAACAAGTTCTTTGGCCGGTGCACTGCGTGCAGAACAGCTTTGGCGCTGAGCTCGCTGCCGGATTGAATCCACAAGTGATCTCAGGTGGTGTTCACATTAGTAAGGGAACCGATGAGCGAGTGGACAGCTACAGTGGATTCTTCGAAAACCAAAGAAAACGCGCCACCGGCCTTAACGAACTCTTAAGACAGCATGGAGCCGACGATCTCACCATCGTGGGGTTAGCCACAGACTACTGTGTTAAGGCAACCGTACTGGACGCACTTGAGCTCGGCTTTGCCGTCACCGTGTTAACCAAAGCTTGCCGGGCCGTTAATCTCTCCTCCGATGATGGTGCTAAGGCTCTCGCCGCGATGCGAACCGCGGGAGCCAAGGTGGTATAGGAAGGTGAGAGGTGATTGGTGAGAGGTGATTGGGAGAGGTGATTGGTGATGCGGATCGTCCTAACATACCGGATGATCGGGACGACAGGCATCCGCCGCAGATCCTGCGCGCGCTTCAGCAGCAGCGCAGTATGGTGTTCGGGAAGCCGATTGTGCTTGATCTGCCCGGGTCCAATTTACTAACCTTTCCTCTGTCGAGGCTGCGGTTCAGCTCTCGTCCGGTCGATACCTCCGGGAAGGGTGGTCATTAAGCAGGACGCGAACAGATAAAATTTTATACCCGCTTGATATGGCGAATTGTGACTTCGAAGCAGCCGGAAAAGAGCGCAGACCTGGGCGCGCGGCTGGAAGCGATCGCTTGAGTAAAATTAATCAAAGCACCAATGCACGCTGAAAGAACTTGCAACCGGCTGCCACGCAATCCCCGGCGAGATCAATCGCAAAAGACCAGTACTCCACCACTCCAAAACTCCATCACTCCGGCTCCGAGCCGGAGCGCTATCTTCATGGCGAGGGCAATTCCGAAGCTACCTTCACCACGTCGAGCTTGGCTCGGTTTCACCTCGCCGGTACTGCTGGCTGGCGTGTTGGTGCAGTTTGTTGCTATGTGGGCGGGCACTCACACGGCGCGCGCGCAGGAAACCTGGATACTGAATCCCACAACAGACTTCAATACCGCTGCTAACTGGTCACCCCCGACGGTGCCGACGGGACCGGCGACGGCCATCTTTGCTGCGTCCAATACCACCAACATCACGTTCAGTGCAGACACGTCTGTCGGCGCGTTCCAGTTCAATGCTGGAGCGCCGGCGTATTCGTTCAGCATTTCACCCAATGCAACCAATCACTTGCATTTTACTGGGGCCGGTATTGTCAATAATTCCTCGAACCTCCCTACTCTGACTAACACTGGTAACGAAATATTCTTCGTAAGCAATAGCTCGGCCGGTAATGCCATTATCGTCAACCAGTCCGCTGGACAGTTGGAATTCGAAAATAACAGCAACGCCGGCACCGCTACCATCACGAACAACTCCGGAAGCGACACAATTTTCGTCAGCGGGTCCTCGGCGGGTAGCGCCACTATCACCATAAACTCGGGCGCGTTCACTGAGTTTCAAGATTCGAGTACGGCCAACAACGCTACCGTCATCACGAACTCGGGCGGGACGACCGGTATTGAAGACACGGCCACCGGCGGCAACGCCCGGTTCATAACTAACGCCGGAGGGATCCTTGACATTTCCCATCTTACTTCAAGTGGGACAACAGTTGGGTCAATTGAAGGGGCAGGCACCTATCAACTCGGCTCGAAGGCACTGACCGTCGGGCAAAACAATTTGAGTACCGAGGTTAGTGGAACTATCACCGATGGCGGCTCTAACGGCGGTGTGGGCGCCTCACTGATCAAGGTCGGTAGCGGAACGTTGACGCTATCAGGCACTAACACCTATACCGGCGGCACAACCATCTCGGCCGGTACGTTGCAACTGGGCGACGGCGGCATAACCGGTTCGATCGTAGGTAATGTTATTGATAACGCCACACTGGCCTTCGATCGCAGTAACGCTGTTACGTTCGCAGGTGTAATCTCAGGGACTGGTAATCTCACTCAGATCGGTTCGGGTACTACGATCCTCACCGGTAACAACACCTACAACAGCGGGACTACGATCAGCCAGGGTACCCTCCAACTTGGCAATGGTGGCACGACTGGTTCGATTGTCGGCAATGTAGTCGACAATGGTGTCTTTGCGATTGATCACTCTAACTCGTTCACCTTTACAGGCGTTATCTCCGGAAGCGGTGCTTTTCAACAACTCGGCACGGGCGAAACGGTGCTCACTGGCAGTAATACATACTCGGGCACAACCACGGTGAATGCGGGCACTTTAGCCGCCGGTTCGCCCACCGCTTTCAGCCCCAATTCACAGTTTTCAGTGAGCGCCGGCGCAACTCTTGACCTGAACGGATTTAACAGCACGATCGGCTCACTGACGGGCGGCGGCCTCGTAATAAACGGGTCGGTTTCGACACCAGTGACGTTGACACTCGGCGGCGATAATTCGAACACCACGTTTAGCGGAGTCATCGGAGGAACCGGTCTTGGTACTTTGGCCCTCACCAAAATCGGCGGTGGCACCTTGATTCTGACCGGCGCTAACGTCTACACGGGTGGAACCACCATTGATGCCGGTACCTTACAGATCGGTAATGGCGGAACCACCGGCAGCATCAGGGGGAATGTCCGTGACAATGGTACTTTCGCTTTTGACCGCAGCAACGCTTACACCTTTTCGGGTCAGATCAGCGGTAAAGGCAGCGTGGTGCAATCCGGTAGTGGAGCATTAACCTTAAGCGGAGCTAACACGTATTCTGGCGGAACAACGATAAATGCTGGGACGCTGATTGTTGATAACGCCCGAGCCTTGGGTCGCGGCGATGTCGCCCTTATGGGTGGTATACTGACTGCCGATCCTCAGCCGATTAATGTCCGGGGCAATTATTTCCAGGGCGCAAACGGCACCCTGCAGCTCCACATTGCCGGTGCGAACCCGGGACAGTACGATTTTCTTAATGTAACCGGCAACGCCACTCTGGGCGGCACCTTACAATTAATCAATCAGAGTTTTGCGCCCAAAGCGGGTGATACGTTGACTCTGGTAAAGACCGGTGGAGTGATCACTAACACCTTCGCTCACTTTATCGATCCGTTTACTCCCGGATCCGGATTCAACACGATTGACCTGGTTTACAGTGCGCACTCCGTCGAGTTGGAGTTTCTGAACAAGACAACCCCAATTATTAATACGATCAATTTCGCGTCTTTTGCGCAAACTCCGAATCAACTTGCGTCCGCAGAATTATTGGACGCGGTCGAGCTTGATCCCAAGGCCGCGAGTCTAGTCGCATTTTTCCTGGGACAACCATTGACTAATATTCCGGGCGATCTCGTCTTGATTTCCCCCGAAGCGTTGACCTCGTTTTATGAGTTCAGCTTTTCAGGCGCGAATCTGCAGCGTCTAACGTTGGAAAACCACTTAGATGAAATCCGGGCCGAAAGTGGCTCATTGAACCCAAGTCCAGAAGCTGGCAACGTTGGTCTGGAAAAAGGTTCCTCCTTCGACGGTAAATCCGCTAAAAACCCGGTTGAGCCCGTTCTACAACCCGTGAGCCTACCGGTTTGGAATCTATGGGCAAGTGGGTTTGGCGACTTCGTGAATGTCGATTCCGACTCTAATGCCAGAGGCTATCGCTTTACCAACAGCGGCTTCGATTTGGGTTTCGATTACCGGTTCCTGGACCATTTCGCGGTTGGAGTGATGGGCAACTACACCTACACCTGGGCCGACCTCCGGCCCGGCTCAGTGGCGGTCAATAGTGGCCGGGGCGGGTTATATGCAACCTATTTTACCGGAGGCTATTACCTCAACCTAGGGGCCTACGGCGGCTACAACACCTACGATTCGAACCGGCGCGGGCTAGGCGGTAACGCTACCGGCAACACCGATGGAGCAGAATGGAGCGGCTTTATCAGTACTGGGTACGATTTTCATCATGGTGCTCTCACCATCGGTCCAATCGCTTCGCTACAGTACACCAATGTTTATGTGTACGGGTTTAGGGAGATTGGTTCTTTAGTGCCGATGAGCATCCACTCCGACTCGGAGGAATCATTACGAAGTGACCTTGGCTTCAGAGCTTTCTATCAGTTCCACGTCGGTAGCATAGTCTTGGCGCCCTACCTGAAAGCAACCTGGGAACATGAATTCAAGTATTCGGCATTGCCGGTCACTGCGAGTTTGGCCGACTTCCCTGGTCCAACCGAAACTTTCTTTGGTCCGGTTGAAGGCCAGGACAGCGCCATCGTGAGCACGGGCCTTTCCGTTCAATGGACGCCCAGAGTGTCGAGCTATGTCGGTTACGATGGCCAATTTGGCCGGGGACGATACAACTCAAACGCCGTTAACGGCGGGGTCAGGGTTAGTTGGTGAGCTCCTAGCAAGCTGTTGAAGACAACTCCGTAAAACTCAGAGCCTTTCGGAAGCTTCGCTGCCAAAGCTGAATCCCGGGCCGTCCTCACCAATAACCAATCACTTTTCGGCAGAAGAGCGCCGGTCCAGCGCTAAGCGGCAAATCTCAGAGCATAGCTCGGGAAAGGAAATGCCTACGGCCGCAGCAGCCTTGGGAAGCAGGCTCTGAGCCGTCATTCCAGGCAACGTATTTGTTTCCAAGCACCAGATACCGCCTTCGGGATCTAGTCGGAAATCGACCCGGCTATAATCACGTAGTTTTAAGGCGCGATGGGCTCGCAGAGCCAATTCCTGAAAACGAGTGGTTTGTTCCGGGGACACGTCGGCTGGAAAGATTTCCTCCGCGCCGCCGGGCTGGTACTTGCTCTGATAATCAAAAATATCTGAGCATTTGGGGATGATCTCGCCCACGGCTAATGCTCGGTCACCGAGGATCCCTACGGTGAATTCGCGACCCGGAATGAATCGTTCCAGCATCACCTCGTCATCATGCCGATACGCTTCCTCGATCGCAGATTGGATCTCTTCGATTCGATGAACAATGGTCAACCCGACTGTTGAGCCCTGTTTGTTCGGCTTCACCACCAAAGGAAACCCAAGCTTTGCTGCCGCTGATTCCGAGTCGACCGGAGCCATAAGCCAATCCGGGGTTGGAACTTTCGCAGCTAGAAAAAGACGCTTTGCGAGATCTTTATCCATCGCAGCGGCGCTGCCGACATGGTCGCTGCCGGTATAGAGAACGCCGGCCGCACTGAACACCGCCTGGACTGTTCCATCTTCGCCCGTCCCACCATGCAAAGCCAGAAACACCACATCCGCGTCCGTAAAATAGGAAGGCTGCACGATACCGCCCGTCTTCGCTTTTACGACTTCAAGATCATGACTTGTTGGCGGCTCAGGAGCGATGCCTCTGGAAAGAAGCGCTTGGACTTCAGGTTCCGACAGGACGCCTCGGAAAGTTTCGACTGCCAACACATTGTGGCCAGCTTCTTTCAGCGCCTTGGTGACTTGAATACCGCTGGCAATAGAGACATCACGTTCCGAGCTATTACCACCGAAGAGAACTGCTATTTTCATTCGTGGGAACTTCGAGAAGACAACTTTAGACCCTTGGAGTGTCGTCAAGTCGGGTCAAAGCACAAGGGCAAAATGGTAGGGCGAGGCTCCTCTCTATGGTGGGGCGCGGCTCCCGAAGAATCCTACACTTGGTGCGAAGGAATCGACGGTGAACTTCCAAATAGCCATTGCTAGGCCTGAAAACTCGCCGAGCCGTGGCCTATCGCGCACCACGGCTCGGCGCAACTCTTAGGCCTGGCTCATTGATCGGTTGGCGTTCGTACTATTTACCGCTGGTGGAACGATGGGCTCTACGGAGCCTCGCCCCACCAAATTTAGCCTCGCCCTACCAAGAATCATAACGCGCACTCGATGGAGATATCTGTCGCCGAGACTTTCTTGTACCAGGCCCGTATCGCCTTGACCACTTTCCCGTCAAAGTGCGCATTAGCCGGCACACGAACTTTGCGAACACTGCAGCCACAATCAAAGAGCGTCGCCGCTAGGGCTTCAGACGCTGCCCTTTCATCGCGGCTTTCGTTCTTGGGATTTATCAGCAAGATCGGGTAACACGGCAAGGCCGGGAGCGGTTTCGGACGGAATGGAGATTTCGGGCGAATCAGGATCGCGCCTCCAAGTAATTCCGAATGCACGAATAGCAAGGTGACCGCGAGCGTAGCTCCGTCACCCGCGCCTACCACGACGGTTTTAGCCGGATCGAGGTTATATTCTTTCGCAGCCCAGTTAAAGAATTGGGAGACCCGGTCTGCTCGGTCGATGAAACAAGGCTCGCCAGGGGCAAACTCTTGTGGGGTCCCCAGAAAAGAAAACCCCGGCTGGTAATCGAACAGCCCTCGCAGCGCGATCACGTTCGTTTTGCCGTCCTCTGCACCGGCCTCAACGATAGACAACAAATCTTCTTCATTTCCGCCGGAGTCGTGTAAAAGAACGAAAACCGGTTCGGCACCCGGCTCTGCGCGTTCGGCAGAAATGAACCGATGAAAAAAATCTCGGTCGGATAAGGCTTCTGTCAGGCCAACCGAACCATCAGTAATTCGGCTTAAATCTTCGGTGCCGGGACGATCAGATCTCATGAGGATGAACCGGTAGCGACGAGCTCCCACTCGCATGGATTTGTAGCGTGGTCGAGACCAATGAAAAAACGGCATCGGCGAAGCCCTCGAGGGAAGCGGTTTTTGCGTGACTCCACTCTAGCGCCGCTCCGCAGATGGCCCAACTTGCCATAGTCGCTCTTAGCTCCAATTCGCTCTTAGAAGCTTCCGGGATGGTCTGATGTAAGCCGATCAACAGAAAATCTCTCAGAAGCGACTTAATCTTCGACTCCGCCACGGGCGCGAATTGTCGTTGATGCTTTTGGCAGCGGGAAGCCATATCGGCAAAGAAATCGCAAACCGCACGGATGAGCTGCTTAACACTCTCGGGGCAAGTTCCAATAGACCCTGCCATTCTGGCTTCAAGCATGGCTTGAAAGCTGTCGGCAATGATATCTTCGAGCAGGGCGAACTTGTCCGGAAAATGATCGTAAAAGGTGGCTCGGTTTACCGTGGAGCGTTCCGCGATGTCATTAACGGTGATTTCCTCGAATGTCTTCTCGGCAAGAAGCTCCGAAAAAGCTCGATG
Source organism: Verrucomicrobiota bacterium (assembly GCA_019239825.1). Classification (GTDB taxonomy): domain Bacteria; phylum Verrucomicrobiota; class Verrucomicrobiia; order Chthoniobacterales; family JAFAMB01; genus JAFAVN01. The sequence continues at coordinate 44,680 of JAFAZK010000145.1, forward strand.
CAAAAGCTGTCGCGTTCTTTTGATGCGGGGATCTAAGATAGCAACAGTCGATTTCATGAAAACTCCGCTAAAGGTAGCATGCAGTCGATCAGCATCAAACGCAGTATTAACGACAGATGTCGTGTTTCGACTTTCACCCCGCTAGGGAAGTGATGCTCTTTCGGATCAAGGTCTGTGGCGATGCCGCCGGCGGCGGACCGGCTTAGAGGAAATCTCGTCTACTTTTGGTCCGATTCAGCAATTACGCATTGCTCCCGGCCAAGATCGAAATTTGGGCAAGAATCGAATGGAAAATCGATTCTCGATTATTTCGAATAAAGAAGTGATCTCCATCAAACATCTTCAGCTCGAAGCCGCTTTTCGTGTGTGAACGCCAGGCGTCCAAATCCCTTTCCTTTGCCGTGGAATCGGCGTTTCCTCCAAACGCGTAGATCGGACAATCCAACGGATCCTGTTCCTCATAAACGTACGTCTCAAGTGCCGTTATATCGGCACGCAGGACCGGAATGAGGAGCTTCATTAGTTCCGCATCTTTCAGGATGATAGCCGGCATTCCACCATAACGGCGGGTGACCTCGGCAAGAAATAAATTGTCCGGCAGGCGGTGCACGGGAACATCCTGTTGTGGCAGGTGAGGTGCACGTCGAGCCAGAGCGTACAACGCTAACGGCGCGCTGATCTTTCGTCTGCGCAGCTCGCGGACAAGCTCAAAAGCGACAAGCGCACCCAGGCTATATCCATACAAGATATAGGGCCGATCCAGATAAGGGTTAATCTCCGAAGCAAGGTTTTCGACGATGGTCTGAATTCGAGTAAATGGAGATTCGCGAAGACGATTCTCCCTGCCCGGGAGTTGGATTGGGCAGATATCAAGAACCCCCGGCAGAAAATCCTTCCAGGTAGCGAACTGGAACGCTCCGCTGCCGGAATGAGGTAAGCAAAAAAGTCTGCAGAGCGCTCTAGAACTTGTTCGACCTCCAGCAATCCAAGGCGTTGTTCCGGCGGCCATGCTAGTGTCCTGTCCCATAGATAACGTGGCTTTCGCCGCTGCATCTCATTTAATCTCCTCGAGCTTCTTCAGCAGCAAATGTGCGATCTCCTCTTCGCTCAAGTCATCAACCGGCTGACCGGATGACGGAGCCCTCTCAGGATCCACTTGCGGCTCGCTAATTTCGGTCTTCGATTCAGGGGCGAATTTCAGAGCCTCGCAGAGGATATAGTCGGTCAGCGCTCTGATGTTTGGATAGTTAAAGATCAGCGTGGAAGGAAGTTCTTGGCCTAAGCTACTTTCCAGCCGACCTTTTAATTCGACCGCCATGAGAGAATCCAAGCCCAGGTCGAAAAGACCTTGCTCCAAGTCGATCTCGCGTGAGGGATGGAATCCTAGAACGCTGGCCACCAGGGAACGCAAGTGCCCGATCACTATCTCTCGGCGGCGAACTGGCGACGCGTTTTGTAGTTCCTGGGTCAGATTCGATTTTGGCGCCGTAGATTTTTGTAGTGGAGCTCTTTGGTGTTCCGGAGAATATCGGCGTTGAATCTCAGCGAATAGAGGACGCCTGCGCCGTGCTTCGTAGACGCCTCGCAATGTATTCCAATCGACGGACGCCACGATGCCGGAGGTTCTATCAGCCGAGATAAGCCGCTCCAACGCGGTTAGTGCCCGGTCACAGGGCATCGGACGCAAGCCGGCGCGTTCGAACTCCTCTTTGTCCGTTTTAGATGCGACCCGCATTTCCTCCCAAGTCCCCCAGTTCACAGATAACGCTCGAAGACCGCGCTTCCGACGCCAATGGGCCAGCATGTCGAGCGCCTGATTCGCGGCCGCGTAGTGACCTAAACCAGCCGCTCCCCACAAACCTGTGGTGGACGAAAAGAGCACGAAAAAGTCCAGCTCCATACCGAGGGTGAGTCGGTTGAGCACCCATGCACCCAGCGCTTTTGCCCGGCACATCTGTTGCATTGCTGCCAGATCTAGATCGCGGATAGAACGACCCGTCATTTCTACGGCGCAATGGGCGATTCCTCGAAGCGGATAATCTTCTGTGGCGACACGATTCAAGATCTGTCGCATCGCGTTTTCATCGGCTACATCGGCTCTCGCGACGGTGATTCTTGTACCCAGTTTTTCCGCTTTGACTATCGCCTCGATAGCTTCGCGATGCGGGTCGTCCACAGGCAAATCCGGCCATAGGGTCCGGTCCGGGAAATCACGGCGCGAAACCAACACCAAATGACGGGCGCCCTTTACAGCCATCCAATTCGCGATACGCAGCCCCAACCCGCCCAGCCCACCAGTGATCAGATAAGTTCCGTCACCGCACAGGAAAAGAGGCTCCGCCGCCGGTTCCTCGGCGCGCACCAATCGGGGCACGAGACGCTCACCGTTTCGATAGGCTATGGCGTCTTCCTCGCCGGCATGTTTGATCTCGCGCCAGATGGCAACTGCCGATTCTTGCGGCGACGCATCAGGATCAAGATCAACGATGGAGCCCAACTGGCTGGGATTTTCCAAGGAAAGAACGCGCCCGAGTCCCCAGGTTAGAGCTTGGATTGGCTGACACACCTCAGTATTCGTGCCGCCTTTCGAAGAGATCAACTGTCCGCCCTTCGTGGCTAACCAAACACGGGCATCGGACCCAGAGGTCGCTGCGAAGAGCGCTTGCGCGGTATGCAGCACTCCTGCGCCGATGCGTTGTTGGGCGGCTTCCCAAGCGACTGCCGTTGTCTCGACCGAAAGTTCCTCGTCCATCGGCCACAAGTTCAAGACACCTTTCAGCGGAGCCAGGCAATGCGCACTCGCGTCCAAAAGTAAGCGCTGGAAATCACTTGGCCGCAACGGATTGACGGTTGCCCTGTACCCCGATCCAAACTGGTATTCTTCGGCCTGTAAAACGAGAACCGATTTTTGCCCCTCTTTTGCGAGCAGATCTGCGATTTGTTCCCCTATCCCTTGGTTATCAGCGAGAACTAGCCACAAGCCGCCAAGCGCGATTTCGGTTTCCTGACTATCGATTCTGACCGGCTTGCGGCCAAGCAAGACCGCCTGCTGAGCCATTTCAATGTTTCCAGTCGAGGAGTCTGTAGTCGTCTCAAGTCCCATTTCCTGGAACAACGTGGTCCACTGACCGGCTGTAAGCAGAGGGGAATCGGAGCGCAAAGTGGCATCTTGGAATCGCCACCAGCCGTCAGTCATGCCGAACGTCAAATCGACCCATCGCTGTCGGAGTGTTGCTTCCAGCAGAATCAAAAGGCCGCCAGAAGCCAGGAGGCTAACGGTATATCCGAGTGATGTGCGGAGATCGCACGTGGCATGCAAGGCATTGGCCGCGATAACCACATCGAACGACTGCTCTTCGAAGCCCTGCTCACCAGGCGGCTTCTCGATGTCCAGAAGTTGATAGCTGACGAACGGATGGTTGCGGAATTCATCGCGCGCACGTGCCAGAAAGAGAGGAGAAACGTCGCTGAAAACATATTGTGTGCGTTCAGCAGAGAGGTGCGGAAGCAGGAATGATGTCGTTCCGCCAGTCCCCGCACCGACTTCGAGGATCCGAATCGGGCGATTTTTGGGCGCTTTCTCAGTTGCCGCGACCAACACTTGCCGGACGACAGTGTTTAAGGCGCGCGCGAACGGCGAGCGACGATAGAGAGCATTTGCAGTATCAAAGTCGCCACCTGGGAAAAGCAGTTGTAGCGGATCGCAAGTTCCACGTAGAACCTCATCCAGCCGGTCTGCGCATCTCGCGGTCAGCGTGATTTCGGCGGAACAGGCCGGGAATTCTTGTTTCAACCGATAGGCTTCGGACTGTAGATCGGCGAATTGCAACTCTGGACATTTGCGTACGATCCAGCGATCGCCGTCGCGAGTTAGAACACCTTCCTCGGACAAGACACCGAGCAGCCTTTCGAAGAGGCGCCGCTGAGTTGAAACGATGCCTAGCCGCCCAGCCAATTCTTGCGTGGTGAAGTGGTCACCTGAAGAATACGGCCAACCCATTCGCAAAAAGGCCCGACAGATAAACGCGCCACTGAGATCCTCTAGTTGTTCGATCAACGCACCGTAAATCGACAAACCTTCCGCCGCAGAAATCGCCGACAGGTCTCCCCTCGCCTTTTCGGCGAGTAATCCGGGTATCGGAATGAACTCGCTCGGAGAACTGACTGCGGCTTCCTTCAGCTCGATCGCGGCTGCCTGCTGCCTGCGCCACTCGATCTGGTAGAACCAGTTTTCGTCTTTCAACCCGGCGACACGGGCAATCGCCTCGCGGGGGGCACGTTTTAGTTGGAGTCCCAAGATTTCCGCGATGAGTCTACCGTTGTCGTCATAGAGCCGGATATCCGCGCCGAATGCCTCTCCAGTCGGGGCGAGAGGCGAGCGCAAGACGGCATGGTTCCACAATCGGCCGGGAGCAACCGAGTAAATAGTGAATCGCTCAAGGCCGATCAACAAGTAGCCGCAGTCAACGGTATCGGCGGGCAGTGCGGCACCTAACAAGTGAAAACAGGAGTCCAAGAACGCTGGATGGATCCGGTACGGTTCAGTCTCGACGGCCAAGCTATCAGGCAGGCGATTTTCGGCGATGGCCTCGCCATCACGCCGTCGGATGCTCGCGATCCCTCGGAATCGATCACCAAATTCGAGACCCAAAGGAATTAGCGACTCGTATAAAGAGATTGGATTTATTTCCTCCTGACATCGAGCCCACACCTCCTCGCGATTCCAATTGGGTGGCGCTATCTCGGGAACCGGAATACCAATTTTTACTCGACCGGTGGCATTTGTGCGCCAAACGCTTTCTGTTTTTCCGTGTGCGGGTTCCGAGGTGTTCCGACTGCAAACTTGGAAGCTCACCCCGTCTTCGCCGGCCTCGTCCAAGATCAACTGCACCTTGTACGATCCGTCCTCCGGCAAGAAAAGCGGTTCGCGAACATGCAGGTTGGTTAACTCGCACGGCAACGATTCGGACCTGGCAAGATTGGCAACCGCAGCAGCGCCAGCTAATGCCATCTCTATGTACACCGGTGATGGCATCATCGGCCGGCCAAAGATTCGATGATCGTGAAGAAAGGCGGGATGTTCGACGCCCAGGTCGACTTCGAAAACTGCGCCGGGGATCGCCGGAGAATCGAGACGCTCTCCTAAGAAGGGATGGGCATTCCCGGTGTGAGACCTCGACTCCTGTTTCTTCCGCGAATTAACGGCGACACTCTCCTGGAGCCAAAATCGGCTGCGCTGAAAAGGATAAGTGGGCAGCGAGGCACGTTTACCAGCGAATGATGTTGGTATACCCGTCCAATCAAGATCTACTCCCTCAACATACAGTGTAGAGACCGCCTCCAGAAGACTTTCCCAGTCTTGCTGGCCGCGATTCAAGCTAGAGGTCCAGACAACCTCGGCTTCCGGTGCTGTCGCCCGAGCCATTCCGGTCAGAACTGAGTGCGGTCCGATTTCGAGAAATACCGAGTGCCCAATCTTACGTAATGCACGGATGGAATCCGCGAATCGAACCGGATTTCGAATCTGACGGCGCCAATATTCTGGAGCCGACATCAGGCCCGGAGTAGCCAGTTCACCGGTTACGTTTGAAACGATGGGAACCAGCGGCTCGGATAACTGAACGCTCGCAGCGACCCGTTGGAACGAGTCGAGAATCGGATCCATCGACTTGGAATGGAACGCATGAGAAACCGCGAGCGATCTAAACTGTACGCCTTCGTTCTTCAACTCCGCCAAGAGCCGATCAACCGCAACGGATTCGCCAGAAACGACAACGTTAGCGGGACCATTAGCACACGCAATCGCAACATCACTTCCTTGGGCGTCGATGGCCCGGGACACGCGGGATTCATCCGTGAAGATGGCCGCCATGGCACCTCCGGCGGGAAGAGAGCCCATTAGGCGGCCTCGTTCTGCAATGAGTCGGAGCCCATCCTCGAGACTGAACACTCCAGCGATGCAGGCTGCTACATACTCACCGACGCTGTGGCCGAGCACCGCGCCGGGTTCCAGGCCCCACGATCGCCACATTGCTGCCAATGCATATTCAAGAGCGAATAGAGCCGGTTGGGTTAGTTGCGTCTGGTCAACTCGATGATCTGAGCGGCTGCCGTCGGCGAACAGCGCCTCCAGCAACGGAATTTCCAGCAGCGGATTTAGAATTTCCGCGCACTTCTCCAACTCGCGACGGAAGACTGGCTGGGTCTCGAACAAGCCGCTACCCATACCTGGATACTGCGACCCCTGCCCGGTGAACATGAAGACCACTCCGAGCGTTCCCGATTTTATCGAACGGCCGCTCCAAATTCCGGCGCTTTTTTGGCCAGATCGAAAAGATGCCAAACGTTCGCGTGCTTCTGATAGATTCTGCGCCAGTATTGCCAGACGATATTTGAAGTGGGAACGACCGGTAGCCCCGGTGCGGCAAACATCCACCAGGTTAAGGTCTGGGCTCTCATTGAAAAGTTGTTGGTATTTTCCAGCCAGCTCCAATAAAGCGGATTCGCTTCGAGCGCTTAAAATCAGCAACTCTGGCGATGATAGATTGTCGAGGGTCCGGATGTTCTGAGCCTCAGGTAATACGCCACCGGTAGGAGGGTCGGACACGATTACGTGCGCATTTGTTCCGCTGAATCCAAACGAGCTGACGCCGGCGATCCGTTGCCCGCGTTCCCGGGTCCACGGCGTAGGCGCGGTCGCTACCGCGATGGGCAGATCGCCCCAGTCAATATGCGGATTCAGTTTCTGTAGATGAAGGCTGGGCGGAACTTTTTCGTGACGGAGCGCGAGAATCGTTTTGATCAAGCCGGCGATACCAGCCGCTGACTCGGCGTGTCCGAAGTTCGTCTTCACCGAACCGATTCTTAACGGAGAGTTCAGACTGCGACCGGGACCGAAAACCTCCGCCAGCGCGTGCGCCTCGATTGGATCCCCAAGTGAAGTGCCCGTACCGTGGGCTTCGATGTAATCTACATCACCGGCCTCAAGACTTGCGTTGGCCAGTGCTTCTCGAATAACCGCTACCTGCGATGGGCCGTTAGGAGCAGTCAAACCATTGCTCCTGCCATCCTGATTAGAGGCGGTTCCGCGAATTAATGCCAGAATACGATCACCATCAGCCCGGGCATCGGAAAGTCGTTTTAATACGATCACTCCGCATCCTTCGCTCCGGACGAAGCCGTCGGCGGATGCATCAAAAGCCTTACATCGGCCGTTGGGGGACATCATATGCGCCTTTGACAGCACAACCGTCGTGTCCGGCATCAGGATGAGATTCACTCCGCCGGCTAAGGCGGCGCGGCATTCACCCGCGCGCAAGCTTTGACAAGCCAGGTGAACTGCCACTAGGGATGCAGAGCAACCCGTATCCACAGACAGGGATGGACCCTGCAACCCTAGGAGGTACGAGATGCGTCCAGAAGCAACGCTATGTGCGTTGCCGGTGGCAACATATGCGTCGACCGAATCCCGGCCAGTTTCGAACTGTTTAAGAAAATAATCGTTGTTGCAGACGCCGACGAACACTCCCGTTTGTGAACCCGTCAAGCGGTCGGGACATAAACCCGCGTTTTCTAATGCCTCCCAGGTCACCTCGAGCAGGACCCGTTGCTGAGGATCCATACCCGTAGCCTCGCGTGGCGAGATACCGAAAAACTCTGGATCGAATTGATCGATGCCATCCAGGAATCCGCCCCATCGAGTGTTCATTTTTCCGGTCGAGTCGGGATCCGGGTCGAAAAGGGCGTCGATATCCCAACGATCAGGAGGCACCTCGACAATGGCATCGCGCCCCTCAATCAATAAACGCCAAAACGAATCTGGATCGTTTACTCCGCCCGGGAAACGACAGCCAATACCGATCACCGCGATCGGGTCGGCCGAGCGCTGCTCCAGGCGTTCCAACCTGGCATTCAGCTCCGCCGCCAATAGAGCGAGCCGTTTCGGTGGCAGTCCGGCAATGCGTTCAAGAAAATTCATTCGATCATTCATTCACTTGCCACGCTTCCGATCCCTTTGCCCTCGAACAACCGATCGATTTCAGCGTCATCAAGGTTTTCGATGTGGCTGAGCACATCCAATGCGGCGGGAGTCGCAGCAGGTCGTTTCGGGGATTCCGGTTCTTCGAGCTTCAGCGCGTTTCGGCTCAGATAATCGGTTAATCCATCCAGCGTCGGGTAATCGAAGAGCAACGTAGCTGGGAGACTACCACCAACGGCATCGCCTAGTCGATTCCGAAGCTCAACGGCCATCAGCGAATCCAGACCGAACTCATGCAGGGGCTTGTTGTTCGGTAAAGACCCTGAGTTTTGCAGTCCTAACACGCGCGCGACTTCGTTTCGTATCTGCTCAAGCACCACACTCCGCCGTCGATTCGGAGCCGCAGCGTCGAGGCGTTGTCTGAAGGCTGCCGATTTTGAAAGACCACGTTCTGTCCTGACATCTCCGGCTTCGCCGATTTCACTCTGGTCATAGGATCGTTGATCAATCGAAGTGGCGGCCTGCACGAAGTCGTTCAGGAACTCCGGCGAATGGCCGCCCGGCTGCGAGTTGCGCAAAAATTTGGCCCAATCAACCGGCGAGATCATGACCTGAGACCGACCAGCCATCAACGCGACTTCCAACGCCTGGAAACCGGCGCCAGGCTCAAGTACGCCGTACCCTGACTCCCGGGCCCGGCTAATCAGTCCGCGGTCAACCGCCATTCCCGCTCCGGCCCAAGCGCCCCAATTGATGCTGAGCGACGGTTTGCCGGCGGCGTTCCGAGCCTGAGCCAGACCGTTCAGGAAAGCGTTAGCGGCCGCATAGCTGCTTTGTCCGGGAGAGCCGAACACCGACGCGATCGACGAGAAAAACACGCAAAAATCAAGCGGGTCTGATGCGGTCAAACGGTGCAAGACCAGGCTGCCGGCGACTTTCGGTGCGAAAACGGTCGCGAAGCGTTCCCAGCTTTGTTGGAGCAAAATGCCGTCGTCCAGTACGCCCGCCGAATGAATGACTCCGCGGAGCGGAGGCATTGTCTCTCTCAGGTCTTCCAATACATCCCGCATCGCTTTCTCGTCCGAGATGTCTGCTTGCACACAACGTAGTTGAACGCCGCGCGCTTGGATTGCCTGGAAAGTGCTATTGCTATGTTCAGGGGCCTGCCTTCCGGTCAGGACCAGGTGCCGGGCGCCACGGTCCGTCAGCCATTGCGCGGCCATCAACCCAACGCCGCGGAAGCCGCCGGTAATCAAATAGGTGCCATCTGCATCGAGGCTAAAGGTGGTTTTGGGTCGAAAAGTTTCAGCGTGAGAAACCACGACTTTTCCGATGTGACGACCCTGCGCCATGAACCGGAAAGCTGCTTCGGCGTACCGTAACGAAAACACCCGGTGAGGCAATGGACCCAGTTCGTCCCGGTCGACTGCTGCCACCAACTCACGCAGCATAGAGCCGATCAGTTCGGGATTTCCCCGAGCCTCGACGCTCCAGTCAACGATGTGGTACTGGATCCCGCGACCCAAACTGGCGACTCGTTCCGGTTCCCAGATTCCGCGTTTACCGATCTCCAGGAATCGCCCGTTCTGCGCAATGACCTGAAAACTGTGATCCACAAACTGGTCAGCGAGCGAGTTCAGGACCACATCCACGCCTCGGCCATTTGTCAGTTTTAAGATTTGGGCAGCGAAATCCAAGGAACGTGAATCCAGCACATGAGCTACTCCCATCGATTTCAGGAGCGCCCGTTTTTCCGGTGAACCAGCTGTGGCAAAGATCTTAGCGCCCACACGCTTGGCCAGCGTGACTGCCGCGAACCCAACCCCGCCGGCTGCGGCGTGGATCAAAACCGTATCTTCAGGCTGCAATTTGCCAAGATGACGCAAGGTGAAATACGCCGTGATGTATGCCACCGGCAGAGTTACTGCCGCGTCGAAGCTGAGCCGAGCAGGCTTGGGAGCAACCAACGCCGTCGGAGTCGTGACGTAAGCTCCAAAGCTGCCGGGTGCTAGCCCTACCACTTTATCACCAAGTGCAAATTCGGTGACGCCATGACCCAGGGCGACAATTTCGCCCGCGAACTCCGCTCCCAATGGCCCGGCATCGCCCGGGTACAACCCCATCACGTTCATGACGTCGCGAAAGTTCAGCGCCGTAGCGTACACCCGAATTTCGACTTCCCCTGCTGCAGGCGAGCGCCGCTCCCGCAAATCTAGTTTAAGATTCTCGAGGGAGCCGCGATTCGAGAACGTGAGTTCGTACGGCTGGCCGGCAAGCCGCGTAATCGGATCGGTGGTTAGATCGACTGCCTTTCTTAAACGCTGCAACCGGGCGCCTAATTGGTGGCCGGAGCGGATCGCGATCTCGTTTTCGGCCGGTTCGGCATCCAGCGTTGCAGCCAATGATTCGATCGCTTCGGTCCCGGTAGGATCAAGGTCAAGCCGAACGCAGCGGAATTCCGGATGCTCAAGACCGATTACTTTGCCCAGTCCCCACAGCGCCGCGCCCGCGGGAGAAAGGGCTCGGTCAGCCGGATCCGCTTTGTGTGCGCCCCGAGTGCACAGCCACAACCTGGGTGGTTGTGTTCCGGCGTGCCGGACAAGCGCTTGGACTAATTGTAGGGCTGCCCCGCAGTAAAACTCCGTTTCGTGCTCGCAACCAGTCGCAGCCGAGTCGTCGACGCTTGCGTCCAGCGGCCAGAGATAAACCACTCCGTCCAGCGGCGTATCATCGCGACGGAAATAACGATCCACCAATCTGTCGAAGCCACTCTGGCGGACGGAACCCAGATTTTCATCCGTCTTAGAACTATCAATTATGACGTCATCTTGGAGGCAAGCCAATACCGGCTGATCGCCGCGTGAGACCAAAAAATCGGCAAGTTTTTGACCGGTTCCTGCTCGGTCGCCAAGTATGAGCCAGCGCCGCGGTCGAACTGATGGCAGCGAGCCCACCGAGTTTTCGGGGTTAGACACCAGTTCTACGGAGCGCTTGTTTGCTATAGACTCGGAGGCCGCGGTCTCCGACCCAACCAAGGGCACCCAAACCGTTTCATAAATCGAGCCATCGACATTTCGATGAATGGCTCGCTCCAGCGCTGCGCGCTGCGCGCGTTTGAAGGACATCCCACGGATCTCCGCGACAAGGCGTCCGTTTTCGTCCGCGATCTGGAACCGAGCTTTGACCGTCTCCTGTTTAGTTGAATCACCCTGAATCGAGGCAACGCTCCAAAGTTTTCCAGTCGGCGCGCCGAAAACCCGAATCGATTCGATCCCCAGCGGCATAAACAGCTCTGGGTCAGTGTCTATCTCATCGACGGCGCCGGCGACAACTTGAATACAGGCATCCAGCAATGCAGGATGGACGGCATATTCGTCGGCCTCGCACCCTAATAGCAGCGGGGCTTCGATTTGCCCGAGAGCCTGGCCGGGTCGCCGCCAGAGACGGGTTACGCCGCGAAAACGTGGACCAAAATCGACTCCGCGCCGCTGGTAACTCGCGTAGAATCGTTCGGAACCGAATTCCTCTGCTTCGTGGCGGAACAGGTCCACATCGATCGTTGCCGAAGCGGGTTTTTCGCGTGCGACCAGATTTCCGGAGGCATGCAGTTGCCAGATGTCTTCGGCGCCGATCGCAGTCACTTTCGAGCTGAACACTTCAAAGCGAGCAGTCCCATCCTGATTGCGCGATAACACGACCTGTAGGCGTTTCGTTTCGCTGTCTTCCAGCGCCAGCGCCTGACCTATCACCAGGTTTTCGATCGCCCAAGAATTCTTTTCCAATCCGAGGCCCGCAGCGGCACGCACCGTTTCCACATAGGCCGTCGCTGGGAAAACGATTCGGCCAAACAGACGATGATCTTCGAGGAACGGATGCGAGGTCGCGCTGATTTCTGATTCGAAGACGGGATTTTTCAAGGACGGCGAGCTGATGCGCCGCGCTGCTAAAGGATGCAACGTCGCTGCCGTTTCAGGCCGAACCGCTTTTTTTGTCGGACGCTCGACCAAGTAACGTTCACGCTGAAACGGATAGGTCGGTAGAGTTAAACGCCGCCGGGAATAGTCGCGATCGAATCCAGACCAATCGACCGCAACACCATTCACATACAATTCGCTCAAGCTGGCGAACATTTGGGCCCAATCGTCGCTTCCGCGCCGCAACGATGGCAGCCAGTGGGCTCCTTCGATATCGGCGCATCTACGGCCGATTGAGAGCAGCGTCGGGCTGGGCCCAATCTCGACGAACAGCGTACAACCTGCGTTGGCCAGGGTCCGAACCGAATCTGTAAATTGCACCGGTTCGCGGAGATGCCGCGCCCAATAACCCGGTTGGCCAATCTCAGGTCCGGTTGCGATGCGCCCGGTCAGGTTGGAAATCAATCGAAGCCGAGGTGTACCGAAAGACACTTTTGCAGCGGCCTGCGTGAAGGGCTCAACTACCGGGTCCATCAGCGGCGAATGAAATGCGTGGGACACAGGCAAGTGCCTGAACGCGATCGCTCCGCTTTTCAGTTTGGTTGTTACGAGATCGATTTCTTCTCCGGGACCCGAAATCACCGTTTGATCCGGCGCATTCAAGGCCGCAATCGACACTCGGCCCGGCAAGATTTCCCGAATCATGTCGGCTGGCGCCATGACGGCCACCATTTTGCCGCCTGCTGGCTGAACCTGCATCAGCCGAGCTCGTTCCGCGATCAGGGTGAGTCCATCTTCCAAACTGAACACTCCGGCTACACAAGCGGCGACGTACTCGCCAACGCTATGGCCGACCACATAAGCCGGTTGCACTCCCCACGACCGCCAAAGCTCATTCAAAGCATATTCGAGCGCGAACAATGCTGGCTGCGTAAACCGAGTTTGATCCAACAGAGACCCGGCTTCGGCCGCTGGAAAGAGAAGGTCCAGCAATGAACGATCGAGGTAAGGACGAAGCGCAACCGCACAACGATCGAGAGCCCGTGCAAAGGTCGGCGATGTTTCGTAAAGCTGTTTTCCCATACCTGGGTATTGCGCGCCCTGGCCGGTAAACAGAAAAGCGATTTTTGGCCGATCGATGCCGTCCCACGACCCCCGCACTAAGCCTGGCGCAACCGGGTCCGACAAATTCGCTCGCAACACGGCGGCGGCCGTTTGGCCGTCAGCGCCGAGGACCGCCAGACGGTGCTGGAAATGGGACCGGCCAGTATTGGACGTATAACAAAGATCAGAAAACTCACCCGGGCTGGCTGCTTGAATCCGCTCCGCGTATCCCTCCACAAGCGTGCGCAAGGCGGATTCGGTTCGCGCCGAAATTGTGAGCAAATGGAGCGGACGGTCCGGGTTCGATCTTTCGCTAGCAGCGAAAGGTGCTTCCTCGAGCAGAACGTGCGCGTTAGTGCCGCTAAACCCGAAAGAGCTAATGCCGGCAATGCGCGTACCGTTTACGGGCTTCCAGAACTGTCGTTCGCCGACGACCTTCACCGGCAGTTTTTGCCAAGGAATGTGAGGGCTGGGTTCCTTAAAGTTCAAATGCTGCGGAAGTTCCTGATGAACCAACGACAGGACCACCTTGATCAATCCGCTGACCCCCGCAGCCGCTTCGAGATGACCAACATTGGTCTTTAGGGAACCGATCAATAAGGGCGTTCCAGGATCGCGACCGGCGCCAAAGACCGTTCCCAGCGCTTGTACTTCAATCGGGTCGCCCAGAGAGGTGCCGGTGCCGTGAGCTTCAATGTAGCTAACGTCTCGCGGGTTGACTTGGGCATTCTCCAGCGCATCGCGGAGTACCGCTTCCTGGGAGGGGCCGTTCGGAGCGGTTAACCCGCTGCTCGGCCCATCCTGGTTTACGGCGGAACCGCGGATCACGGCCAGGATGCGATCACGATTTGCCAGCGCGTCGCCCAGGCGTTTCAAGATGACCACGCCGCAGCCTTCACCACGGACAAAACCATCCGCTGCGGCATCGAACGTTTTGCACTTCCCGTCGGGCGCCAACATTCGTGCTCGAGACAATGCCGAAAACACTTCGGGTGAAAGAATGACATTCACCCCGCCGGCCAACGCCAGGTCGCATTGTTGATCGCGTAATCCCTGACACGCCAAATGGACCGCTACGAGCGAGGATGAACAGGCGGTGTCAACCGAGATGCTCGGGCCTTGCAATCCCAGCGTATAAGATAACCGGCCAGAGGCGATGCTGTGCGCGATGCCAGACGCGTAATACATGTCCAGTAAGGCAGGGTCGCCCGATTCGAGCAGCAGTTGAGAGTAGTCGTTGCTGCAGACGCCGACATAAACACCCGTTTTGGTCTTTGCCAGATCCGCCGGCGATTGTCCTGCGTTTTCGAGCGCTTCCCAAGCCACCTCGAGCAAAAGACGCTGCTGGGGATCCATGGTCAGCGCCTCCCTCGGCGAGATTTCAAAGAACTGAGGCTCGAAACGATCGACCTGATCCAAAAACCCGCCAAAACGAGTGGCGATCTTCCCTGGGCTATCCGGATTGGGGTCGTAATATGCGTCGACATCCCAGCGGTCCGAAGGGATCTCTCGGATTCCGCTCTCGCCCTGGTGGAGCAATTGCCAGAATTGTTCCGGGGTACTCGCACCGCCCGGTATCCGGCAGCCAACCCCGACAATAGCGATAGGTTCGTGCCTCTGTCTTTTGGCCGCAGCCAGCTCCGCCTGTAATTCTTCGATGGCGAGCAAGGCCCGCTTTAATGGCGAGAGTTCCGCCGATTTCGTGCTCATTGACGACAAATTAATAAAGGACGGTTTGGCGATTATCTTTGTTCGAGCCGTTTCAAAAGCAAAGCTTCAGCTTCGTCTTCGGAAAGCGCTTCGACTTCTAAAACGCGGGCGGCGCTAAACACCACCTCCGGTTCGTTTGCTTCGCCTGAGTCCGCGGCCGCGGGTTGGTCAGACAGGCAACTGAGCAGAAAAGTCGAGATCGACGCGATCGTAGGATAATCAAACATCAGGGTCGCCGGCAAGGTTTGCTCCAGCCCAAGGCCTGATTCTAGCAGGTTCCGCAGTTGAACCGCCATAAGCGAGTCCAATCCCAGCTCCATCAACCGATGATGAATGCCAAGCCGGCGATCTGGCGCGAGCTGAAGCACATTGATCACCTGCCCGCGAACGTAGTCGTTCATTAACTGTTCTCGCTCGTCGGGTAATGCCGATTCCAGGCGTAGCCGCAAGTCGGGCGCTGGCGCGGGCAAATCCGTGATGAGTTCCGCGGGCATCGTCGCCAGCGGGACCCGATCCGTTGGCAGTACAAGCGGTGAATCGGAGATCTCCTCGGCCCCAAAAATCGGGGTACGCGCCAGCATAACGTGCTGGCCGAACACTTCGGCCGGTGAATCTTTTTCAGGAAGCGCAACGGCTTCAACAAAACCGCGTTCTAAAAGAGCGGTTTGCCATCGCGCAGGTGAGAGCAAAGGATGATCACGCCGCAAATCATCTGCAAAATGTTGCCAGCCTTCGATCAGTCCCGTCGTGAAATCGAACCAACCGTGGTGACGAGTAACTTCAAGCAGCACCAAAATACCACCCGGCCGTAAGAGCCGGCTTATTCGCCGTAATGCACCATCCAGGTCGCGAACCGCATGGACGGCGTTCACCGCGACAACGGCGTCGAACGCGTTCGGAACAAAGCCTTGGCTTTCAATTTCTTTTTCCAGATCAAAGGTCGCAAACCGGGCGAATGGAAATGCACCAAACCGCTCGCGAGCACGCGTCAGGAATAGATCGGAAACGTCCGTAAACACGTACTCCGATCGGTCCGGATCGAGCAGAGGCAATAACAGGGATGAGGTTGCGCCGGTACCCGCTCCAATTTCCATGACGCGAAACGGCCGGTTTGTTCTTGAGGCGATTGCCGCAGCGTCGACGGCCGAGACAGCAATCGAATTGGCGTAACGGTTGATGTTTGCGCCCACATACAAGCGTTCAGCGAGAACGGCCGAACCTTTCGGAAAAAGCGTCTCCAGCGGGCTCTCCCGGCCAGCGATCACCGGGGTAAGCTTCTCTCCGCAGTTGAGCACGTAGGCTAGCAGATCGGGATCATCCGCTAGCGCCTGTTTTGTCTCCTCGATTCGAGCATTGAGATCGAAGTCCGGTAAAGGCTGGTCGCTAACAAATGCCCCCTCCTGCTCCCGCAATCTGCCGGTCGCCGCTAAACGCTCCAGCCATCTGTGGAGCAAAGCTTTGTACATTCCCGGAATTCCGAGACTGTGCAGCAACGAATCCGCATCGTGGGTTTCTCCCGGTGCAGCGAACGCGCCTAGGGTGCGCAATGCCGACGCCGCATGCGCCGTCGTCAACCGGTCCAAGCAGTCCCATTTTCCGGGGTAGGTCGCAGTATTAACGCCAATGGGAGTTTGTTGCGATTGACGCAGCCCCGCTCTGCGCGCGGCTTGCCAGGATGCCTCCGGCTCAAGCCGGACCGTTTTCGATCGCTTGGGGCTTGAATCGAACCAATAACGTGAGCGCTGAAATGGATAGGCCGGCAAAGTGACTCGGCAGCGAGGATAGTCGCGTTCAAATCCAGCCCAATTGATATCAGAACCGCTCAAGTAAAGCGTTCGCAGCGATTCTAACATCTGCAGCCAGTTGCCGCGGCCGGGGCGCAAAGAAGGCAGGTAGGTAACTTCTGTTCCCAGACACGAGCGCGACATCCCAAGAAGCACCGGGCGCGGTCCCAGCTCCAACAACGTGTTGACACCCTGTTGTTGGATCCTTTGAATCGCGGCCATAAACTGGACCGGTGCGATGATTTGACGACGCCAATAATCGGGCGCGCCTACCAAGTTCGTATCCGCAACCGAACCGGTTACAGTTGAAACAAATGTGGTATCGAGCTGTCCGTACTGCACCGTTGCCGCCACTTGCCCGAACGCGTCCGCGATAGGGTGCATTAAAGGGGAATGAAACGCGTGCGAGACCACCAGGTCCGAGGCTTTAACTCCTTCGGATTCGAGCCGATCCAGGACGGCTTGGACATCGTGACTTTGACCGGAAATAACCACCAGCTCAGGCCCGTTAACTGCCGCGATCGAAACCGAACGCGTACCGGTGGAGATGATCGCAGCTTCAACCGACTGTAAGTTTGCGAAAACCACGGCCATACGGCCGCCGGTTGGCAACGACTGCATCAGGCGCCCCCGTTCAGCGATTAGTCGCAGTCCATCTTCAAAACTGAAAGCGCCCGCGACACAGGCAGCGGTGTATTCTCCAAGGCTGTGGCCCATCACCATGGCCGGTCGAATTCCCCAAGAACGCCACAACTCGGCTAAAGCATATTCGATGACAAACAAGGCCGGCTGGCAATAAGCAGTATTATCGATTAGCGACTGATCCCCGGATTCCGGATAAAGAACCGAAAGGAGCGGTTTCTCCAAATACTCCCGCAGGAGCTCATCGCTTCGATCCAGGATCCGCCTGAACGTGGGCGAGGTTTCGTACAAATCGCGTCCCATTCCAACATATTGGGAACCTTGTCCGCTAAACAGAAACGCGACGGGAGGCGATTTCAGGCCGATCGTTTCCTCGAACGGAATGCTTGAATTAGCCTTCTGACCCGAGCACTCAAGCAAACCGTCACGAATTTGCCGAGTGTTTTCACCGACAATCGCCACCCGTTCAGAGAAATGGGCCCGACCCGCGTTGGCCGTGTAACATACATCAGCCAGTTGATTCTCGGTTACAGCATCGAGACGGTCCGCTAATGCACTCGCGAGCTGCTGCACTCCTTCTCGGGTGCGTGCGGATATAGCAAGAATATGGACGGGGCGGTCCGTTGGAGCAGCAGGCGTGGCCACTTCCGGCGCTTCTTCGATGACCAGATGGGCATTAGTACCGCTGAAGCCGAATGAACTTAGGCCTGCGATCCGCTTACCGTTTATCTGGTTCCACGGTGTCAAGGTGGTGGGAACGAAGATCGGCCAGCGATCCCAGTCGATGTACGGATTTTTTTTGGTCAGATGAAGGTGCGGCGGAATGGACTTGTGCTGAAGTGCGAGTATCACTTTCAGCAATCCCGCCACACCGGCCGCCGCTTCCAGGTGGCCGATGTTTGTCTTGATCGAACCGAGCGCAAGCGGTTGATCAGCGGACCGGTCTTGGCACAGAACGGCGCAGGCCGCCTGCACTTCAATCGGGTCGCCCAGCGACGTTCCGGTTCCGTGCGCTTCTAAATAGCTGATTTCATGAGGCGCGACGCCAGCTGCGGCTAGGGCTTCACGAATCACCGCTTCCTGGGCCGGACCGTTCGGCGCGGTAAGCCCGCCGCTGCGCCCATCTTGATTGACGGCCGAGCCTCGAATTACGGCTAGAATGCGATTGCCGTCGGCTTTAGCTGACGAAAGCGTTTTTAGAGCGACAACACCACACCCTTCACCTCGGACATATCCGTCCGCGCTGGCGTCAAAGGTCTTGCAACGCCCATCGGGAGCGAGCATGCGTGACTTGGAGAAGTTGATGTTCGCTTCGGGCGAAAGGATCAGGTTGACTCCCGCAGCGAGAGCGAGATTGCATTCTCCTGCGCGTAAACTGCGACAGGCCTGATGAACGGCTACAAGCGAAGCCGAACAGGCCGTGTCAATCGCCATCGCTGGGCCATGGACGCCGAGAAAATAGGCAAGCCGGCCAGCTGCGGCACTGTAGGAATTCCCCAGTGCAGAATAGGCGTCGATGCGTTCCTCGTCGCGGTAAACCATTCGCCAGTAGTCATTGTTTCCGATTCCGAGGAAGACGCCGGTTTGACTGTCGCGGAGCGCGCCAGGAGCAATTGCGGCATTTTCCAATGCTTCCCAGGAAGTCTCGAGCAACAGCCGATGTTGTGGATCCAGGCTGATGGCCTCGCGCGGAGATACACCGAAGAATTCCGCATCGAATTGATCCACCTCGGTCAGGAACGCACCGTGGCGGGTATTCATTTTGCCGGGTTTGTCCGGATCAGGATCGTAATAATCTTCGAGCTTCCAACGATCAGGCGGAATTTCGGTCACCGTGTTGACCCCCTGGGCCAGAATTCGCCACAGGGACGATTCATCCCTTGCGCCGCCTGGAAGACTTAGTCCCAAACCGACAATAGCGATGGGTTCCTTTTGCCGCCGTTCAACTTCGTCCAGTTTCGCGCGCAACCTACGCAGCTCCGAAAGAGCACGTTTTAAGGGAGAAAGTTGCTCTTGTGAGTCGTCATTCATGTCGGTTGGGTCAGGGAAAAATGAGAGGAGCGAAAAGAAGTGCCGCCGTGGTGCTATTCGATTGGACCAACTGGTTTCGTATCTTAGGTCTGATTAGACCCCCGATTCTTTCAGTTGGTTCAGTTCCTCTAATAGCAACGATTCGGCCTCGCTTTCAGACATGTTTTGTAGCTCTTGTTGTTCGCTTTCGTCAGCCGTATCGGCGTTCTCAGATGACGCCTGACTCGCCGGTCCCAGGTTTAAAACCTCTTGTGCCAAATACCGGGTAAGTGACTCAAGAGTCGGATAGTCGAATAAAAGTGTTGCGCGTAAAGAACGGCCGAAGGTGGCAGCAAGCGCGTTTCGCAGTTCTACCGACATCAACGAGTCGAGGCCCAACTCGTGAAGCGGGCGTTGCAGGTCGATCGATTTGCCGGGCGTGAGTCCAAGCGCGCGACCGGCCTGGCTTTCAACTAGTTGCCGTATACGCTCAACTTGCCGGGAGAGCGGTAGCACTTTCAATTCTTCGACCAGATTCTGTGCCGGCACCGAATCCGGTAGTGGCGACTTGGGGAGTAGATCTTTTAGGAGTGAAACCGAGGCGCCATGCGGCAGAGACTGGACATAGTCGCTCCAATTGACTGGGATTACAGCAGCTTGGGTGATCCCACGATCCAGGATCTCGCCAAGCGCAGCAAATCCTCGTTCGACCGAGATCGTTTCTAAACCGCGCGAGGCGAAGCGCTCCCGATGTTTCGAAGCCAGGTTCGCAACCATTCCGCCGACAGCCCAAACGCTCCAGTTCACGCTTACCGCCGGCAATCCCAGCCCATGCCGGTAGTGCGCGAGCGCATCCAAAAAGGCATTAGCGGCGCAGTAATTGCCCTGACCCGGCGAGCCGAGCACCGAAGCAGCGGAGGAAAACAGAACAAAAACGTCAAGTTCGTCCTGGGCGGTAGCTTTATGTAAGTTCCAGGCGCCATCGATTTTCGGCGCCAGAACAGCCAGGCAACGTGACCAATCCAATTGCGTAACCGTCCCGTCATCGACCGTACCCGCGGCGTGAACCACCCCGCGGATTGGTCCCAGGCAGCTGCGTACCTGGGCAAGAGCGTCTTTCAATTGCCCCTCATCACTTACATCCGCTTGAAATGTTTGAGCGGAAATCCCGGAGCTCCGGAGCGTTTCGAGAAATCGGTTTCTCGGTCCATCTGCTGCGCTCCGACTGATTAACGCCAAGCGGCTTATACCCTGATCCACCAACCATTCGGAGAGGCTCATTCCCAGGCCACCCAAGCCACCCGTAATGACCCAGACCCCTTCTTTTGCGATCGGACTACGCGAAAAGAAGTTACTGGTTGACTGGCCGGCCTTGAGGCCAATCACGATCTTGCCCGTATGGCTTCCACGAGCCATGTAACGGAACGCAGCCGCGACTTGTTGGGCCGGGAATATCTGCACTGGAAGCAGCGCCAGCTGCTTCGATTCCAAAAAGTGTTTCAGTTCTGAAAACAGTGATTGGATAAGGTCTGGGCTCTGTTCAGCCACTTCTGCCAAATCGAATGCGCTGTAGGCGACGCCCGCGTGACGACGCATTACGTCAAGCGGATTCAAAAGATCCCGCTTACCGAGTTCTATAAATACACCGCCCGGTCGAACCAGCTCCAAGCTCCGGGTCACAAATTCACCGGCGAGGGAATTGAGCACTACATCGATTCCACGCTCGCCCGCGACTGCGCGAATACCGTCTGCAAAGGAGAGATCACGGGAATCAAAAACATGATGAACTCCCCACGACTTTAGCAGTGTCCGCTTTTCCGGGGTGCCGGCTGTACCAAAAATCTCGGCGCCGGCTAGCTTGGCCAGTTGTACAGCCGCCGAGCCCACTCCGCCCGTGGCAGCATGGATGAGCACTTTTCGACCGGCCTGGAGGGTGGTGACCTGGCGAAACGCGTATAACGCAGTCAGAAAGGCGACCGGCAACGCAGCAGCTCGATCAAGAGAAATCGAAGTCGGCTTGCGAATTACGAAATCTGCCGAGACGGTCACATAGGACGCCAATCCTCCCAAAGCAAAGGCAATCACTTCGTCACCAATGTTGAATCGAGTGACGCCGTGTCCGACGGAGACAACCCGCCCGGCGCATTCGCCGCCGAGGCGTTCTCGATTTCCAGGCACAACGCTCAGCGTAGTGAGTACGTCACGAAAGTTCAGGCCGGCAGCGATGACTTCGATCTCCACCTCGTTCGCGGTTGGCGCCCGACGCAGGGCAGGCTTCCACTCCAGGCCGTCCAGAATGCCGCTGGGAGCAGCGTGCAGCGCGACGGCCGGAGAGTTTCCCGGCAGAGCAGGCGATTCCGAGCGGTCACCAAGGGGACGGAGTCTCGCGACAAAGCGTCGGCCGCTCGCCAGGACGACCCGATCCTCACGATCATCGCTCCCGACGTGCAATTCGTCGCAGAGTTGGTCTACAGCCGTGGAGATCGTCATTTGATCCCCCTGCAGATCGACCTTCGTGCAACGA
>JAFAZK010000082.1 GCA_019239825.1 Verrucomicrobiota bacterium
ACCCACCGATTCGCCTTCGCCCGGGGCAAAAGCGGCAACATAGACCAGGCCGGACACCTTTGGGTCATTTCCTGCATCGGTAATGACTACGCCTCCATAAGAGTGTCCCGCCAAAATCACCGGCCCATCTTGTAGCGCAATCGCGCGCTTTGTAGCCGCGACATCATCGGCAAGCGAAGTGAGCGGAATCTGGACCGCAACTACGTGAAAGCCTTTTGACTCCAAAAGGGGAATAACTTTGGCCCAACTTGATCCGTCTGCCCAAGCGCCATGGATGAGCAGAACATTCTTCACCCCGAGAGATGCTGATGCCAAAGCGGCCGCAGTCAGCTGGATCATTCCCGCGAAGGCGATGCTGACGATCAACGCCTTTGCGTATCGCCTGGGCTTTGACAGGGTCATTTTTCTCCAAATAACTTCACATTTCATCAGTGATTTTATTTTCACCTAGTCTGTTGCGGAATTGCGTTTATTAATCACGATTGGTACCTTTATTGCAATGAACCGCCCATCCCTGTGGGAACTCGAGTGCTTCGTCGCGGTCGCGGAAGAACTGCATTTTTTGAGGGCGTCAAAGCGGTTGCACATCTCCCGGCCTCCATTGAGCCGGCAAATTCTAGCGCTGGAAGCGAACCTGGAAGTCCAACTTCTCCGACGGAATACTCGAACCGTGGAATTAACTCCGCCTGGAGAAGAGTTCCTGGAGGAGGCCCGAAGAATCTTGCATCACCTCGATCGAGCATCCTTCGCAGCCCGCCGAAGCGGTAGAGCAGAAAGCGAGAGGCTACGCCTGGGGTTCATTTGCACGGGGCTGGGGGAAGACCTGATTCAAGTCTTCCGTGCCTTTCGCGATGCACGACCCGCCTGCCAGTTGGAGTTGTTCGATCTACCGCCACCCGATCAATTGCGGCGGATTGAGAATGGATCTCTGGATGGTGGTTTAACCGCGGGACCTCCAGCCAAGCGTTCAAGTGATCTGAAATTCCTGGTCTGGAAGACGGACCGGTGGATGGTGGGACTCTCGGAAAGACACCCGTTATCCGTTAAGACGAGGTTGTCCGTAGAAGACCTGCGGAACGAGGGATGGGTAGTTCCTTCTCGAGCCTCCGCGCCGGCCCTCCGACAGTGTTTAGATGAATTGTGTACGGCGGCAGGGTTCAGACCACGGATTGTCGTGGAGTCGGGTAGCACACAGGCAGTGTTAGCCATGGTTGCGGCTGAAAACGGCATTGGATTGTTCATCGAAACGCTTAGCAGGGTCATTGATCGCGGCGTGGTTTTTCGACCGCTCGATAACCGGAAAGCAGTCGCCAAGCGCACCCTGGTGTGGCGCGAAGGTAAATGCTCTGAGGCATTGTTAGAGTTCCAGAAGGTCCTCCGAAACTATAAGCCCGGATAAAACTAAGGAAAACACAATGTCGAAAAGGCTTTTCGCAAAGCAAACAAGGCTGAGGTGCTCAGTCTCAAAAAGACTGGCACGCACGCCTTCGCTCCGCGCTGAAGAGGTCACTGGAGCGTAATCGGTAAGGGACAGGTCGCGTGTTGCCCTGTCTTGTTCTCTCTTTGGCGACTGTCGGCCTGTCCCCGGTTCAGACTTCTAGTAAGAGCATTTGTTGAAGATTTAAAACCTTCAACACAGAGGATTCATGAGTAGGGTCACGTCTTAAATTCTCGACACTACTGAAAATGATGTATGAAAAGTTTAGACGCGACCCTAAACTCTTCTCCTCAAATTGAATTTCACCTGCGGGTTGAAACGCAGTCCGACGACTCGCACCCTTGCGTCGGGTGAAGTTGCCGCTAACGCTGGAGGCCAGCCGCGCGGTAGAAGCAGGCCTGCTCTCGCATCGTCATCAGCTTGACCTTGGGCAGGTCAAGTTGCTCGAACATGTCGTGGTAGCGTCGCCGGTTTGCGCGAGTGGCAACCGCGATATGGCGGATCATTTCCCATTTCACGCTGTCACTCCCTCCGTCGAGCGCGCCTCGCCGGTCTCGCTCGAACCAAGACCGACGAAAGTATCGAAAAAGGCTGGTAGCGGTTGGAATGTCGAGAAGGACGAAGCCCGTCGCTCGTTCCAGTCGCTGCGACAGGCACCGCGAGTAATTGCCCTCCATCACCCACTCCTCCGCTTTGATCGCCTCGTCATGCAGCGCGATAAACTCCGCCTCCGGGCGGGGTTGCCAGTCGGTGTTCGGACGATTAAAGAGCTGATCAAGGTGTATTGGCGGCAAGCCGCGGGCGCGGGCGATGGCATCGGCCAGCGTGGACTTGCCACTATTGGACGGTCCCATGATGCAAATACGTGGTCCGAGGTCTTCAAGAGACATACGACGAAGTCTATGGCCGCATTGCCGGAAGGGCACAATACCGTCGAAATCACTCAAAGGGCACGGGCAAAAATTCAAACTGAGGCGCTACCCAGCAATCCTGTTTATCGGACTTTTCCCGCCACAAACAGTCACGGCGACTAGTCAATCGGGTTGATCAATGCCTGAAAACCGAACTGCTTAAAGTCCTTGGTATTGCGTGTATAAAACGTATCCACGGCGTTACCCAGCAGGGTGACGGCCAGCAACGCGTCAAAGGTCTTTCTTGGGTCGAACCGGGCTGTGTTCAGGTATTTTTGAAGCGGCCGCCACATTCCGAGTTCGTAACAACAGCGCCGGCAGCCGGCCTCCTCCCGGTAAAAATGCACCAGAGCGCTAGCATCGCCCGGAGACAGCGGGTGCTGAATCACCGCTGGGTTCCGCAATGCCCGGTAGGTCTCGATCAGCACCTGATCGGCAACGATCCACTCCTGCGGGCTCTCGATCAGGCTTCCGATCAGTTGTCGCGCCTTCTCATATTCCGGAACGTCCTCGTTCGACGCGTAAACCAGTATATTGGTGTCCAGGCTTTTCATAAACGCTGCTCGTTTAATCGTCCTGAATAAAGAGTCTCTCGGAGGTCAGCCGCGGAGCACAGAATTTTCCCGCCCCGGTAAGAGGGGATCCGCTTCGGCCGTTCCGCTACTTCCGGGTTTTTTGCCAAGGCGTCGTCCACGGCGCGCCGAACGATCTCGCTCACCGGCCGGTCTTGCACCCGCGCAAGCTTCCGGAGCCGGGCCATGACCGGATCGGGAAACAGGATCTGAATCTTCTGCATGTATCCATGTATCACATGGATGACGTCGGGGCAACGATCACGGACCAGGGGGCGGTGGTTTTTTCGTAGAAACCCGCAGTGCCCCGGCACAATTGACCTGTCCCCATTTCAGCCTGTGCTTTGCCACTTCCGTCTTGGACAGCATCGCGGCCGGGTCGATTTGAATCGCCAAGGCAACCTCATCTTCCAAATTGCCCTTTAAGGCTCGTCAAGGCCCTTCAAGAGCATGAGATCTTTCCCGCTGGCGGCTATTTTGGACAGCACTGCTTCTTACTTAACCGGCTTTTTGTTGAGCCGGCTCAGACCACTAAGACATTCGCGAACTGGGGCTAAAGAAAGAGCTGATCTGGCAACAGCTGGGGCATCCGCTAATTGGCGGACACCCCAGGTTGGCCCAAGGGGGGCCCCTTCGCAAGCAGGGCAAGTTTTTCAAGAATTTCGCCGGCGGTAAATTACAAAGCGGCTGTGCGTAAGATGCAAAATTTCAGGTACTTCTGTTATTTACGGCGAAGCGGGCGATTTATGGTTTGGTGAGGGCACCTAAGCGATTTGCCGGAATGACCGCTGCACTCTGAGCAGAGCCCGAAACAGGGAGGGTTCTAACGCTCCGGGAGTACGTATTGGTAAGGGACAGGTCGCTTTTTGCCCTATCTTGTTCTCTCTTTGGCGACTATCGGCCTGCCCCCGGTTCAGATTTCTAGTAAGAGCATTTACCAAAATGTTGCTTATTTAAAGACCTGACCCTGAACCCTCTCGATAAAGAAGCACGCTGGCTAGCTGATGATGGGGCCTGACACGTAAGTCCCTGATTATCAGCCTTGCACCCGGCAGGGCTCGAACCTGCAACCCTATGATCCGAAGTCATATACTCTATCCAATTGAGCTACGGGTGCTTCGAAGCCGGGAAAGCTAGCCACGAGAGGAGCGAAGTCAAGGGAAGGGGAGGGAGTCGAAAAATGACAGATTGCGGATGACAGATGACAAAATGGAGCAGGCGAGTTTGGGCGGACAATAACGGTGGGGGGAACGCGGTTCTTTTTGGGGACAGCCTGCCCGATGTAGCCTCCCGGAGTTTCAGACGACGGGGCGAAGTCGGGAGTACGAGGACGACGATTGGGTCGGTGCGATTGGCAGAGTCCCTAGCTGGGAAACGGAAAGGGTTTCAAGACAGGTTCTGCGAGAGCCTTTTTCAGAATTCTCCTCACCTGGGTTCGTTCGTCTTCTGTAAGAGCCAGACGAGGAGGTCTGGTTAGGGCGAAACCGGCGCCGACTTCTTCCTGAACGAACTTAATCGCTTGAACGAATTTGACAATAGTATCCAGGCGTAATAGCGGCAGAAACCATCGGTACAATTTCCAGAGTTCTTCGTCGTGGTCAGTCGAAGCCAATTGGAAAAGTTCTACGGATTCCTTTGGGAATGCATTCGCCAATCCTGCGATCCAGCCGACCGCCCCGGCTTTTATCCCTTCCACGATAAGGTCATCAACACCCACTAACAGATGTAACCTTTCGTCTAGCAGTTCTTTAAGCGCAGCGATCCGCCTGACATCGCTGGAAGATTCTTTTACTGCTTGGAGCCCCAGGCATTCCTGGGCAAGTTCTGCAATCTGCCCAGGCAAGAAATCGGTCTTATAAACGATGGGATTATTGTACAACATGCAAGGCAGAGCGGTTGACTCGATCACTGCTCGTACATGACTTTTCATTTCGAACCAATCGGAAGAATAGGCATAAGGAGGGAGGACCATCAGAGCGTGGCAACCGATTTTCTCCGCTTCCTGGGCCAATTTCACGGCTTCACGAGTTGAGAGTGCGGCAATTCCGGCTACGACAACTCCGTCCGTTCCCACCGCTTCACAACTTAGACTTAAGACCGTCTGTTTTTCGCTAAAACTCAAAGTGGCGCCTTCGCCCAGAGATCCGAGCGGCACGATGCCGTTGCAACCGGCATCGATTAACCATCGCAAATGCTTCTTCATCCAGTCCTGTTTTATTTCTCCATTCGGATCGAATGGAGTCGTGACCGCAGGGATAACGCCGTTCCAATTCATAGTTTTTGTTTAGGTGTGAGATTTTGTAAGTGAGTTGCAAAGACTGGCGGTCTAACCGGCACCGGCTCGACGTTCGAAGATCCGGTGCCGCGAAGAAATGAGAATGCCGGGCCACAGACTCTGCCTTGGCATGGTCCCATGCCGATCCGGCACTGCAACTTTGCCAGACGCCAATCGTGGAACTGCTTGACCTCGCCGAAGCTAACATCTTCGCAGCGGCACAGGATGGTGTCGTCGGTCGCCAAGTTCTTAAGCGCAGGAGAAAGACGGAAATTCTTTTCTAAAATTTTAGCAAATTGCCAGCTGCGATCGCGCTGTCGCGAACAGTGATCTGCACACTGACCAGTAGAGCGCAGCCCTGCGATCTCGCCTTCAATCGTTGATTTTTCGACACCACCAATCCCCGTGATTTCGCCGGCCGCAAAGAGGTTAGCAACAGTGCTGCGTTGATCATTGTCTACCACGACATATCCCTCCCGAGTCCGGCATCCGAGCAACCCAGCCAACTCGTTATTCGGGATCAATCCGTAGCCCACCGCGGCGATATCGCAGTCGACGTGATACCGTTTATCTCCGTCTTGATAGGTCACTGCGCTTAACCTGTCTTGGCCGATGGCTTCAACAATGAAGGAACTCGTCCGATAGTTCTGGAAAGCTCCGAAACCTAGGCTAATCGCCTGGGCGGATTTACTCGGATAAAGGGCGGTCTGACAGGCGAACGCTAAAACCCGATTTGCCGGTGCCTGTTCCAGGATACGAAGAACTTTTCCACCTTGTTTACGCGCCAGCGCTGCAACCGCTAGGAGCAATGGCCCGGTTCCGGCGATAACAATGCGTTTACCTCGAATATTCCAGCCTTCCTTGATTAACGCTTGCAGCGCTCCGGCCCCGATCACATTTGCCAAGGTCCAGTCTTTGAACGGAAGAAACAGTTCGCGCGCGCCGGTAGCCAGGATCAGGCGGTCGTAGTCCAAAATCGTTGGTCCATCGGGAGTCTCCAGTAAGAGCGAATGCTCTTGCCACGGGCCTAAAACGCGAACGCGGGTCTTGAGAGTTACATTTTCGGGGAGTGCGGTCAGAAGCGGATTTCGCCGCCAGATCTGGCCTCCGGGGCGAAGGTTGTCGTCCAGAACCAATACCTGCGCTTTTCTCGCGGCAGCCCGGGCGGCAGAAATACCGGCCGGCCCTGCTCCTATAATCGCTACTTCAGCGCGCATCAGTCCAGACCTCCATTCCTTCGTGACAACCGGTTTGACAGGCGCGAACGACTTTTCCATCAACGGTTACGCGGCATTCAAAACAAATGCCCATACCGCAAATGCCGCATCGGTTAGCACCACTCACGCTGTGTCGTTGAGTAGGCTGTCCGTTGTTCAAAAGAAGCACAAGCAGACTGGCGCCTTCTTCGATTTCTTGCGGCTTTCCGTTGATCAAAATCTGTTTCATGTCGCTGGAAACAATCGATCGGGCAAATAAGGCGCAGGGTCGATCTCGGCCTTGGTGCCGGTGATATGCTGCCGGACAAGCTTGGCCGTCGCTAACGAAGTGCTAATACCGAGTCCTTCATGTCCGGTTGCCAGAATTAATCCGGGTATCCCAGAGTGGGGGCCAATTAACGGCAAACCATCCGGTGTCGCCGCCCGGAATCCTGTCCAGATCCTGGTTATCAGACAATCGCGAAGCGCCGGCACGTAAGAAACGGCTTGTGCCAGCATTCGCTCTACAATGGGCAGCTCCACTTCACGGCTCGACTCAAACTGACGGCTGGAACCGATGAGCAGCTGGCCTGTGCTACGCGGCTGCAGATTAAAAGCGACTGAGGCGTCATCCGAGCCGTGCGCACTTTGTAAGTAGCCGGTCTCGATCAGCTGATGCCGAATAAGCGGTCGTGGTAATCGGTCGGTTATGGCCAGATGCCCCTTGCGTTTACGTATTGGTAAGCTCGGAAAAAGCTTGGTCGCATCGGCGCCCGCAGCCAATACGACGTGGGTGGTTTCCATCGTTTCTCCGTTCACCAACTCGACCAAATGCGCGCCGATGCTTTTGATTTCAGAACGCAAGTAGGTGGCTCCGGACCGAAAGGCCCGATCCAGCAGCTCGGTGGTGGCTGTCGGAGGATATAACACGGCATCGGATGGAATTCTCATCCCTCCGGCTAAACCGGGGGCCAATGCCGGCTCGAGTTGGTATAACTGATCCTGTCCCACGACTTCTGCATCGACGCCGTATTTACGATAAAAATCCCGGCGCCCTTCGATAGCACCCATTTCCTGTTCATTCGCTGCGACCCACAATGTTCCGGTCGTTCGGAATTCGGTTCGATACGATGGAGCTAACCCGTGCCAAAGATCCCGGGAATAGGCGGTTAGCCTGATTTGAGCCTCGCTATCATCCAACACCAGGATGTGTCCCATTCCCGCAGCGGTTGCCCCAAAGGCGGGTTCACTCTTTTCAACGATCCCGACAGACAAACCCGCGGAGGCGAGCTCCTGTGCACAGGCCGCGCCCACAATCCCAGCTCCAATAACTAAGACATCCATCATTCAAGGCCTCGCGCAGAGGTCCCGACGGACGCAGAGGTGAACAGACGAAAAAACAACAACCGCGAATGGACACGAAGAAAAAGACGAACCGCAGATGAGCGCAGATTTACGCAGATAGGCGAAAATTGCGAATAGACCCAAAGACATAACCGGGCTTGGAGCGAAAGGTGTAAGAGAAACGTCATAGATACGCAATGGGCAATGCTGTTCAATTAGAAGAGTTCTTTCGTGTTCCTAGGGTTCGAATTGTCTTTCTATCGGTGTCATTCGCGGTCTCTAAATCTGCATATATCTGCGTTCATCTGCGGTTCGGCTTTATCCTTCGTGTCTTTTCGCGGTTGTTAGGAGATGCCGAACTGAAACGGATCTTGCTCGTCTAAAAGGATCTCGCCTTTGGCGTTTACAAAGGCGGATCCGGTGATGGTAGGAATGACGGAGCCTGCCTCGTCGAGACGATATGCCGCTTCGAATACGGTTCCGATTACGCTCTCTTGCCGCCAGACCTGGCCGGGAGAGAGTTTTCCATCGGCGGAGAGACACGCGAGTTTAGCACTCGTCCCCGTACCGCAAGGACTGCGGTCATAAGCGCCTCCGGGGCAGAGTACAAAGTTGCGACTATCGGCGATTTGCGAGGGACCGAACAGCTCGATATGATCGATCTTTTGCGTTTCTGGACTAAGCGCGAGTGCATCCTTAACGCGGAAGCAGTAATCGGTCAGCCGTTCGCGGTTTTTTAGGGCGATTTCCAGGCCGTGATTTTCAATTAAGAAAAACCAATTCCCGCCCCAGGCGATGTCGCCGGTTAACTTCCCTAAACCGTCGACCGGCACTACAAATCCTTTTTCTGCCCGGTAGGAAACAACGTTTTCGATCGAGACCCGTCCATCTGCGTGCAACGTCGCGCCAACGGGGCCGACCGGTGTATCGATGCGGTGTGATCCGGCTTGCAGTCTTCCCAAATATTCCAGTGTCCGCAGCAGCCCGATGGTCCCATGGCCACACATGTTGAGGTAACCGGCGTTGTTGAAATAAATGACGCCGACGGAGCAACTAGGATCAGACGGGGGGACCAAAAGGGCTCCGACTGTCGTATCACCCGCTCTTGGTTCCGTGCAGAAAGCGCTGCGATAGTTGTCATATTTGGAGGCAAATATTTCGCGACGCTCCGCTAAGCTGCCCAATCCCAGATCAAAAGGAGCTTCCAGAATCACCCGGGTTGGCTCTCCGCCAGTATGCGAATCCACAAATGGAACCGAATGCATGATCGCATTGTAACCCATTTCCCTCTTGTCGATCTTGTACCAAATTGACGAGTTTCAGCTGCTTTCTATGCAAATTCCCGCCGATTCTTTGGCCGAGGTTTTTGATCAAATCCCTGATTTTGTTTTTTTCGTTAAGAACTTAAGGGGAGAGTACATCTGCACGAACGCCACCCTGGCCGAACGGTGTGGAGCGAAAAACAAAGACGAGTTGCTCGGCAAAACCCCAAAAGACCTTTTTCCCGCAGAGCTTGCTGCCGGCTATATCGAGCAGGATCGGCGCGTCCTTAAAGGTGCATGTATTCGCGATAAGCTTGAATTGCATTTCTATCCAAAAGGTAGAAAGGGGTGGTGCTTGACCTATAAAGCGCCCATTACCGATGGGGGTCGGATTACCGGTATGATCGGGATCAGCCGGGATTTGAAACTCTCGCCCGACCGGACAGAACACTTTGCCGATATCGATCAGATCGTTGCCTATATTCACGAGCACTACCAGGAACGTCTGTCTCTAAGTAAGCTGGTCAAAGTTGGGGGAATAACGCAAAAG
>JAFAZK010000084.1 GCA_019239825.1 Verrucomicrobiota bacterium
AGCCCTGGCGGCAATCAGTGTTGTCTCGGTCAACGCAACCAACGATTTCGTGTCCACCACACCGAACACAAATATCTTGATCCGCGATAATCTTATCTTCGATTCCGGGCGGTGCGGTATTTGGGTAGGAGAACTAGACGGGGGCGCGATCGAACACAACAGCATTTATGGTTACGACAAGCACCCGGAGCTTCCATTTTTCGAAGTGAGTCCGGCAGAGGCCGCGCAACTACCGGAGGATTTCAAACTGCCAATCGTTGTGCAGTACAGCCAGAATATCCGGGTGTCCGGCAACGTTAGCTCGCATTAGCCAGGCGCTCAGCATCCTTGGGAGACGGTGTATCTGTCGATGCTTCGTTGAGCTCAAACATTATTCGCATTTATTCGTGTCCATTCGCGGTACACCTTTGCCTCAATGGATTTGCTTACTTCGTTACTGTCAGACAGCGAGCTACGCCACCGGCTCTTTCCCATCACCAAGTCGCGGATTTTTATGGCGCACGCCGCGGTGACCGTGTTGCCCGGACCCGTCGCCGAAGCAATGAGTGCCCTAATCCAGAGATGTTCGGAAGATTTTGGCGATTTTTCTGAGACGCTTGCCTTGATTCAGCGGACCCGGGAATCGGCTGCTCGCCTAATTAATGCTTCTTCTGATGAAATTGCGCTCCTGGGGCCTACTTCCTTGGGTCTCAGTTTGGTCGCGAACGGCATTACCTGGGCGCCTGGTGATGAGGTCGTCTGTTATCTGGACGATTATCCGGCCAACGTTTATCCCTGGATGAACCTGCGAGATAAAGGCGTACAAATCCGCTTCATCGAGCCGGCTCAAGTGGGAGAACTGACCGTCGAGGCTCTACAACGCGTACTCACATCTAAAACCAAGTTAGTGGCCCTTGCCTCGTGCAGTTTCTTATCGGGCTTTCGAATCGACATTGCAGCGATTGGTAAATTGTTGCGTGAACGAGGCATCCTCTTTTGTCTCGACGCGATCCAGACGCTGGGCGCGTTCCCGACCACTGTCGAGTATGTCGATTTTCTCAGTGCCGATGCGCACAAATGGTTGCTTGGCCCGCTCGCGATCGGAGTAGTTTATGTGAGGAAGGAATTATTCGAGGTCTGCCGGCCCACCCTTTTGGGAGCATGGAATCTCAAGGCTCCAAACTTCGTTACGCAAAACCAGATCGAGTTTGTCGAAGGTGCTCAACGTTATGAGCCGGGCGTTCTCAACCTGGCCGGAGTTGCTGGGATGAAGGCTGCCATCGATTTTTTGCTCGAAATTGGCATCGATAAAATCGCCCAGCGTATCCTTTCTATCAGAAGCCATTTGATCTCCGGCCTGGCAGAGATTGAGTTCAAACCGCTAGGGGAGAACAACACTCCAGTGCATCAGTCTGGTATTATCACGGTCGCGCATCCTACCCGCGATATTGTCTCTGAGCACAAACGGTTGTTGGAAAACAAGATCGTCTGTTCTCCCCGGCAAGATCGCCAAGGCAACCAGTACCTGCGGTTCAGTCCACATTTCTACAATAGCGAGGACGAAATCGATCGGGTTCTGGAGGTGCTACGGTAGGGACGAGCAGGAGCCCGTCCCTAGCGTGGGCATTGAACCGCACGTGAGCAGCGGTATGGTAGGTGCAGGAGGTATCTCTTATGATGGACGCAAACGCGTTTCTGAAGCGCACTCTCGTTGTGGTTGCGGTTACCGTTCTTTCGATGGGGGCTTATGCCCACGGTGGCGGCGGCAAAGGCACAGGCGGATCAAGCGGCGGCGGTTCGGCCAGTAGCGGCTCCTCAGGCAGCGGCGGTCATTCAGCGAGCAGTACTAGCAGTGGTCATTCCGCAACCGCTTCCAGTCACGCCGTAACGGCGTCCGCTAACTCCGCATCCGCTTCTAAGAGCAGCTATCATCCCCACGACCCGCCTAACGTTTCACAATCGACAATGGGCAATCCAGCGGTTCACGGTAGAATTGTTCGGATTTTCCAACAGGTGCCCGTTACTGGTTATACAACGCAGTATCGAGAAATGAACAACGAAGAGTATCGCCGTAAGCACAACCGCTTGTTTCTCGGCTTTATACGGTATTGAGCTGGGCCAAATAGACTCGGGTCTGATACGGAAAATCGATCCAACCCAATTGCGCATACCGGTCGAAGAACGCTTCCATCCGATTCATCACCACCTCATGCCCGGGCTGTCCAACATTTGGGACGTAGGATGAGGAAAGCACTCGGCCAAGGAATCCGTCCCGGTCCAGGCGTTGAGCGTTAGGAAAATCGAATTGCTCAACCGGAGTCGGAGCGAAAAAGTCGGCGATATCGCCATCGGTAACCTCGCGCCGGCCGACCCGGCTATATTCGGGTGCGGATTCCTGCAAGATCCGATCATACTCCTCCATCAGGTCTTCGGAGATCCGCTCGTTCCAGATCAGCAGTACCAGTTTGGGCTCCCGCAAGATTCGTGTGAATTCGACCCGAGTACGTGTCCGATCAAACCAGTGAAAAGATTGGGCGCAAGTTACGGTATCGACCGAACCCGAACCCAGCGTGGTCGCCTCGGCCGTCCCCGTGACACTGTGAAACCCCGGCCGGCTCTCTAGCCGCCTCTCCGCCTCCCGCCGCATCGGTTCATTGGGCTCCACCCCATACACCGCGTATCCGGCGTTGAGCAACTGATCCGACAGAATCCCCGTCCCCGATCCGATATCCGCAATCACTCCCGGCGGAGATAATCGCTCCTGCACAAATCGGATCAAAGCATCGGGATAATTGGGCCGAAACTTAGCGTAGTTCTCAACCCGGTCGCTGAAACGTTCGGTGGAATCCATCCTGTAATTAGTTTGGGTGAGCGAACATCCGACGGGAGGGGAGCCGCTTTTGATCGTCCCTAATAATCTCGCGGGATTCTTCCCATAGCAAGGAAGGCCAAATAGGGTGTTAAACAAGCGGCTCCCGCGAATTACCGCACGCGATGTTTTGCCTATCGTACCGCTCAGGAATACTTCATTCGGAAGACAACGGAGAAACCGAACCCACGTTGAAGCGTTCACGGAAGCCGCCGGTTCAAAGAGTCTCGCAGTCATCCGGGCGTCGGGAGAAACATCCGGGTTTCTTAGGGTACAACCCAAAGCGGCTCCCCTCCAAGCTCACGCCTGACTTCTCACCTTCTTCTTTACACTTCCCCATGATTCCACGAAGGTGCGCCTCTTCTGTATGCAAAAGATCGGGATTGGTCTGGCCGGACTAGGCACCGTTGGAACCGGTGTTTATCGGTCTCTTCTGCAAAACAATCTGCTTTTGACCGAACGGATCGGTTTGGAATTGGAAATCCGCCGTATCGCTGTCCGCAACCTATCCGCACGCAGAAGTGTGCAGCCCGCCCCGGGGATCCTATCGGATCGCTGGGAAACCGTTGTTGACGACCCGAACGTAGGGATCGTTGTCGAGCTGATCGGTGGGATCGATCTGCCCTTTGCCCTTTTCCAGAGAGCGCTAAAGGCCGGCAAACCGGTGATCACGGGCAACAAAGCTTTACTTGCTGAAAAAGGCGCCGAAATCTTCGAGCTCGCCGCCGCCGTGAACGTCCCTGTCTTTTTCGAGGCAGCGGTCGCTGGAGGTATCCCGATCATCAAATCGATTCGAGAAGGGTTCATTGGCAACCACCTGCAATCGATTCACGCGATCTTAAACGGCACCAGTAACTACATCCTAAGCCGGATGACGGAGGCGGGCATTGACTTCCCGGAAGCACTGCAAGAGGCGCAAGCAAACGGCTATGCCGAAGCCGATCCAACCTTGGATATCAATGGGTGGGATGCAGCCCATAAAGCGATCATCTTAGCGTCGCTAGCCTATGGGTTTTGGGTGGATAGCCGGTTAGTTCACGTCGAGGGGATTGAAAAGGTTTCGGCGGCCGATATCCGTTTTTCCCAAGATCTTGGGTACCGGATTAAGTTAGTGGCAACGATCCGGGCGAATTCAAATTCGTCGATCGAGGTCAGGGTAAATCCGACCTTGGTGCCCCAGGGACATGTCCTCGCTTCAGTCAATGGTGTCTTTAACGCCTTAATGGTGCGAGGAGACATCGTGGGCGACACCTTGTTTTACGGACGCGGCGCAGGGCAGGACCCAACCGCAAGCGCCGTAATTAGCGATCTGGCCCAAGCTGCTATTTGGATCGATTCCGGAGGGAAAGCTTTCGGATTCACGCCACATGGTCTGTACGGGAAGTGCCTGCCGATCGATGAATTGGTTTCGGGCTTCTATTTGCGGTTGACCGTGGACGATCGGCCTGGGGTTTTGGCGCAGGTAGCCGGGATCCTGGGAACACATGACATCGGTATTTCGTCTGTGATCCAACCCGAGACTCATGACGCGACGGCAGTCCCACTTGTCCTGATGATTCACAATGCGCCCTTTGGCCGAATGCGCGCGGCCTTGGAAGAGATAAAGCGTCTTGCGTGCGTAAAAGGCCCGCCGATCCTGCTCTGGATCTTATCATGAATCCGAGAACAGATCGGCCTACCGGAGTAATCGACCGGTACCGTAACTTACTGCCAGTCACCGAGGCGACCCCGGTTATTACTTTAGGCGAAGGCTCGACTCCGTTAATCGAGTCGCGGAAACTCGGCGCTCTCGTGGGAAAAGGCTGTCGCGTCTTTCTCAAGTTCGAGGGGGCTAACCCGACTGGGTCGTTTAAAGACCGCGGAATGACTCTGGCGGTAAGCCTGGCTGCCCAGCGAGGTGCAAAATCGTTGATCTGCGCTTCAAC
The DNA here is from genome assembly GCA_019239825.1 of Verrucomicrobiota bacterium. Classification (GTDB taxonomy): domain Bacteria; phylum Verrucomicrobiota; class Verrucomicrobiia; order Chthoniobacterales; family JAFAMB01; genus JAFAVN01. Next base: position 4,774 of record JAFAZK010000084.1, read on the forward strand.
TGGGAACACCTCCGCTTCTGCAGCCGCTTACGCCGCTCGAGCGAGTATGCGGTGTGCCGTCTTGTTGCCGTCTGGTAAGATCGCCGCAGGCAAGATCGCTCAGGCGTTTATTTACGGCGCCACCGTCATCGCGATCGATGGCAACTTTGATACGTGTCTAAATGTGGTCCGCGAACTGCAACAGGAATCCACCGTTGCCGTCGTAAATTCGATAAATCCCGATCGTTTGGAAGGACAGAAGACGGCGGCGTTCGAGATTGTCGATGAGCTCGGCGATGCTCCAGCCATTCACATCTTACCGGTCGGAAACGCCGGTAATATCACGGCGTATTGGAAAGGCTATCAAGAGTACCGAAAATTGAACCGAACCAGTCGCACACCACACATGCTCGGTTTTCAAGCTGCCGGTGCGGCTCCAATCTTCTTTGATCGGGTGGTTGCGTCTCCGGAAACCGCGGCATCCGCAATCCGCATCGGGAACCCCGCAAGTTGGGGGTTGGCCAAAGCTGCGATTACAGAGTCCGGAGGCGCGATTGATATTGTCACCGACGACCAAATTTTCGCCGCTCAAAGCTGGTTGGCCGCCAACGAAGGCGTTTTTGCCGAACCGGCTAGCGCGGCCTCCGTTGCCGGGTTCATAAAATGCGCAGACCCAGCGCGCCGGTCCGCCTCGTGCCCGCTGACTCAACTGCCCGAGGAGAGCAACGTCGTTTTGACGCTAACGGGCCATGGGTTAAAAGACGTGGCCGCAGTGCTTGATCGGTCTCCGGCCCCACTGAAAGCTGAGGCGAATAAAGAATCGGTTTTACGGTTGTTGTCATGAGTCCTGACCGAGAAGATGGAAGATCCACAGATTGTGCAGCTTGCAGCACACCGCGAACAGCAAACAGAAACCGCGAATGGACACGAATGAACGCAAATAATAAGGCTTCTATTCGTGTTTATTCGTGTCCATTCGCGGTTGATCTGCGGATTTTAATTTTTGTTTTTCGATGAGCCTGATTGTTCAGAAATACGGAGGGACTTCGGTCGCGAATCCGGAGCGAATTCAGAACGTTGCGAAAAGAATTTTAGAGACTCAAAACGCCGGGAACCAGGTAGTCGTCGTCGTCTCGGCGATGTCGGGAATGACCGATAACCTGATCAAACTGGCAAAGGAGGTCGCGCCGCACCCGAGCGAGCGGGAGATGGATGTCCTTCTGGCGACCGGTGAACAAACCACGATCGCTTTGACGGCCATGGCCATCAACGGGCTCGGCGGACACGCCACTTCGCTCACCGGCGCTCAAGCCGGGATCGTTACCGACGGAGTCCATACCAAAGCAAAAATCGCGGATATTTCTCCCAAACGTATCCATTTGTTGCTGGATTCCGGCAGCATCGTCATCGTTGCCGGGTTCCAGGGGCAAAGCCTGGAAGGCCAGATTACAACCCTGGGGAGAGGTGGATCTGATCTAACGGCTATTGCGTTAGCGGCTGCTATCAACGCGGATCTTTGCCAGATTTTTACCGACGTGAAAGGGGTGTATACCTGCGATCCGCGCATCGTGCCTAACGCGCAGAAGATTCCCGAGATCTCGTATGATGAGATGTTGGAGATGGCGAGCCTCGGAGCCAAAGTCATGCAATCGCGGGCGGTTGAATTTGCGAAAAAATTCGGGGTCGTTTTTGAGGTCCGCAGCAGTTTTAATCATGAGCCTGGAACTATCGTGAAAGAAGAAACCGCCAGTATGGAAAAAGTGGTGATCCGAGGGGTCACTGTGGATCGACGCCAAGCCAAGGCAACGGTGAGCCAGGTTCCCGATAAGCCAGGGGTTGCATCCAAGGTCTTCAATGCGATCGCGGCGGCGAACCTGAATGTCGATATGATCGTGCAGAACGTTTCGGCAGAGGGAACCACCGATATCACCTTCACGATTCACGCCGATGAATTACCCAAGATCGAACGCTGTTTGGATCCAGTAGTGACCGAAATCGGAGCCAAAGGTCTCAAGGCGGTTGGAGGTATCGCCAAACTTAGCGTCATTGGCATCGGCATGCGTTCCCACTCCGGTGTGGCCGCTAAAATGTTTGAAGTACTGGGACATGCCGCAGTCAACATCCAGATGATTTCTACGTCCGAGATCAAGATCTCTGTCATCGTGGATGAGGACCGGGTCGACGAAGGAGCCAGGATCATTCACGAGGCGTTTGGACTGGGGTGAGCGAGGCCCAGGAATTCTCGCCGGGCACAGCCCTTATTGGTACCTTGAGTTGCGTACACGCCGAAGATAACGGCTTAAGTTACTCTTGAGCTCGGCTGTTTTTTACCTGCACCGCACAATGTGCCGGGTTACTTGGCCACAGCAAAACACATCAGTGGGCAACGCGGTTTTGGAGTAGGGCTCCTTCTTCATGGTGTGTCAGAAAAGGTTTCCCCTTCGCTGTTTCCAATATGCGATAGGTGGAACATACCTTGTATAAGTCATCCATTAAGCGTATATAAATTACCCCTCGAGCGGACGAATTATCTGTCGGTCCTCCTTATGTCGCCGCTAAGTAATTATCATAGTTTACGGGTCGTTGTTATCGGCAGCTACAACACCGACCTGGTCATTTGGTGTGATGCTATTCCGGTAAAAGGGCAATCGATACTGGGTGGAGATTTCGAGATGTTTTCCGGGGGCAGAGGAGCAAACTGTGCCGTGGCGGCTGCCCGCTCCGGATGCCAGGTGAAATTCGTTGGTGCGCACGGCTCAGACGCCTTTGGGAACATGGCGCGTGATCGATTGGCCAGAGAAGGGATCGACATCACTGATTTTGTCGAGTTGCCGTCCTCCAAGACCGGTGTCGCCATGATCTTTCAAGAACGCAAAACAGCCTTTCATTCCGCGTTGATTTCAAACTCTGCTAATACCGATTTCTCACCCACACTAGTAAAGAAAGTTGAGTCTGATATTCGAGATAGCGACCTCGTCTTTACCCAGTTTGAGATCTCGACTGCGGTTTTATCGGAGATTTATCGAATCTGTCACCATCACCAAAAAAACCTGGTGGTACACGCAGCGCCGGTTCAGCCCCCGGTGTCCTTTCCGAAGAGCTCTTATTATCTACTAGTGGCAGATGACTTTGAGGCCCTTTTGCTGGCCGGCTGCAACGACCTGGACGCCTCCATACGTGAGTTGCACAGACGAGGGGTGCAGAACGTGATTATCAGGCACGGACAACAATCGCTAATATTTTCCGACGGAACCGCCAACCGCGTCCAACCAATCCCGGCGGCGCCATTTGTGCAGTGTACCGGATCAGTGGAATGCCTTACCGCCTGGGCCGGCATTGCTTTGGCAAGGGGTAAGGATCTCGCTTACGCCGCCTATGTGGGAGCCCAAGCGCTGGCTTTCAGCCGTTCCCGGCACGGCGCTGAAGACAGCATGCCTTATGCATCAGAGCTGTCCCTGGGCCCAGCACCGCCAACGTTTTCTCAGCCCTACTCGCCGCACCTACCTAGCGGCGTCCCGCATTAACCGCGGCGCTACTTGAACAGCGGCTCAATGCGGCCCCGAGTCGGCCGTATGGTGCTCATTTGGCCGAATCACCTGGAGGAGAGCCGCTTTTGACGGTTGTCCGGAACCTGAGCTGATCACGCAAATAGATGTTATACAGCCGAGCAGTTTCTCTAGCAGGCGGCTCCCGCGAACGTTCGCAGCCCTATTTTTCCTGAGCGCATAGAGCCGGTGGAAAACAACGGCTAGCGGTGGTTCTTAGGACATCAGGGGTCGTTCGCGGGAGCCGCCTGCAAAGTACATAGCTAACAGCAAACGCGGGTCTCAGAAATCCGCGCGCAAACGCAGTTCGGGTAAAAGCGGCTCCCCTCCAGGGCCGACAAAGCCGGATAGCGCCTTAAAAAATTCTGGGCGCGTTTACAACTCCAGTCTACGTTCGTGCTCCATGTTAAGAGGACGTTTCCAGCAAGAGACAGCAGCAAGCATGCAACGCTTGTCGGAGTCGGTCTCATTCGACTGGCGTCTGTTCCGATTTGATATACTGGGCTCGATCGCACATGCCAAAGCTCTTCAGAAGGCCAGGCTGCTGACCGTGGACGAACTTTCCCAAATCGAAACCGGTTTATTAGGAATCGAGAAAGAGATCGCTGCCGGCACCTTCGCGTTCCGACCTGAGCTGGAAGACGTTCATATGAATATCGAGGCCGAGCTCACCAAGAGAATCGGTGCGGCCGGCGCTAAACTTCATACCGCCCGAAGCAGAAACGACCAGGTCGCTCTCGATCTTCGGCTTTATCTTCGAAACGAATGCACCGAGATCCGCGCCTTATTGATCGACTTCCAACGCGCTCTGGTTGAGCTGGGTCGCAAATATTCTAACGCGGTACTACCTGGCTACACCCATCTGCAGCGCGCTCAACCGGTGCTGTTGGCGCACCATTTTCTCGCCTATGTAGAAATGATCGAGCGCGATAAAGAACGATTAGCGGACGCTCGTCAGCGGATTAATCGGATGCCGCTCGGTTCGGGCGCGATTGCTGCCTCGACCATTCCGATCGATCGCGCTTACGTTGCCCAGCTCTTGGATTTTCCGGAGTTGACTCGCAATAGCATGGACGCGGTCAGCGACCGGGACTTTGTCGCAGAGATGCTTTTTGTACTGGCCCTGGTCGGAGTCCATCTTTCCCGGCTTAGCGAAGATTTAATCTTGTTTGCCTCCTCCGAATTTAAATTTGTGAAGATCAGCGACGCCTATAGCACCGGCTCTAGCTTAATGCCTCAGAAAAAGAATCCGGATGTATGTGAGCTGACCCGAGGTAAAACCGGACGCTTGATCGGGAATCTAGTTTCCCTTTTGACGGTCGTTAAGGGATTACCCATGACATATAATCGGGACCTACAAGAGGACAAAGAAGCCGTCTTCGATTCTATCGATCAAACCAAGTTGGTCCTGGAGGTTTACGCCGCGATGATTCGCGAGCTGGAATTCGACACCAGAGTAATGCAGCAAGCGGCCAGTGATCCGGCGTTGTTGGCCACTGATTTGGCAGATTACCTGGTCCTGCACGGCTTACCATTCCGGCAATCGCACGAAGCCATCGGCGGCTTGGTAGCCTATTCGCAGAAAGAACAGCGGGCTTTGCCTGATCTTTCTCTGGAAGAATACCGCCGGTTTAGCGATCGATTTGAGCCTGACCTCTACCAAGTGTTTCAGCTCGACCGCGCAATGACTAAGCGAGTAGCCCTCGGCGCGCCTTCGGCGAAAAATGTTGCAGCTCAACTCGAAGCATGGGACGCAAAGCTCCGTGAACAATGAAGTGGCCTGGATTGTTACCCGGAGCGATATTCTTTTTCGTAACCCTCACTTAGAAGTAAGGGACGAAACGGTGCTCATACCCGGGGAAGATCGCCCTCGCCGTTGGACCGTCGTTGGTCGCAAAAAAGCGATCGTGGTCGCGCCAGTCACAGTGGAAGGACGGTTTGTGCTGATTCATCAAGCGCGTATCCCAGTGCAGCGCTGGCTTTGGGAGTTTCCTGCCGGCCAAGTCGACGAAACCAAATCACCGACACTCGAGCAGCTGCAAGACACCGTTTTACGAGAACTGGCGGAAGAGGCCGGGTACGAACTACGCCCTGAGGGGAGTCTCACCTATCTTGGGCACTATTTTCCCTCTCAAGGTTTTACCGACGAAGAAAACCATCTCTTTGTCGCCAAACCTGTCCGCGAGAACGGGGTCGGTTTTCAGCCCGAGCACGCCGAGGCGATCTCGCAGCATAAGGAATTCACCCTCGACGAACTACGATCGATGATTGCGAATAGCGAAATTCAGGACGCGAATACCTTGGCGTTGTTCGCGAGGATGGTAGCGGCGGGAATCGTTTGGTAGCGATCGGCTCCCACCCTTCCGAGGAGCTTGACTTGCTTACGCTCCTTCTGCCCGGACGCGAAACTATTTATGGATGCGCAATGAAATATTTTCGACCCGGAGCAAGTCTAGACTCGTAAGCGGTGCGGTCGTCGGAGGAGCGGAAGCTTGTCCCTATCGACTTCGTTGCGGCGTTACCCCGTTATGGTTATGGTCCAGTTTACGTTGATACGCTCGAATGAAGCTTTCGAACCTTTTTAAATTCCGCGAAGGCGAAGACCCGGAAGCCGTTAAACCGTTCCTCGACCATCTTGAGGACCTCCGATGGGTCATTGTTAAGATGGCCATTACCCTGGGGATTGCGATGATGTTGGCGTTCTGCTTCCGAACCCAACTGGCCCTGATTTTGCAGCATCCGTTGCAAGCACTGGATCCCAACCTTCTCAAGACCCTGGCGGCATTCGGGGTGGCCGATTCAATGACGATCTCGTTGCAACTGGCGTTTTATGCCGGGATCGTCGTGGCGTTTCCTTTTCTTATCTACTTTGCAGGGACCTTCGTACTACCCGCTCTGACCCCGCAGGAAAAACGGGCCATGTTACCTGCCGTGCTGGTTGGATTCGGACTCTTCCTGGGAGGGGTCACATTTTCCTATTTCTTCGTTCTGCCTCCAACCCTGCGTTTCTTCTTTCACGACGCGATAGCGATGCACTGGACACCCACCTGGAACGTGCGGGAATATTTTTCCTTTGTGACCCAGTGCTGTGTCGGATTCGGGATCGCGTTTGAGCTCCCGGTTGTCGTCTTAGTCCTGGTTCGACTCGGACTCATCTCTACTGCGCTGCTCCGCAGAACCCGGGCTTATGCTTTCGTGCTGATATTCTGCGCGGCCGTTTTCCTTGCGCCAACCCCAGATATCGTTTCCATGCTCATAATGGGTGCTCCGATGTATGTCCTTTATGAGATCTGTATCTTCGTTTCAGGGTTTATAGAGAAGAAACGGAAGCAAGACGAATCTGCCCTCGCGACAAAGGCCTGAACCGAACTCGCCTGAAGCTCGTTCGGATGACAAATGACAGATCCCAGATGACAAATTAATAGGAGACGCTTACGCCAAAGAGCGGCCTGCGCGTTATTGGTCAATTTGTCATCTGTCATTTGTCATCCGAACGAGCTTCAGGCGAGTTCGATTGGGATTGCTCGAATAGATGCCGCCAATGCTCCAGGCGCTCTTTAATTTTGCGTTCCAACCCGATTTCGCTGGGCTCATAGTAGCGGCGGCCTTCGGGTAGATAGGCTTGGGGAACGTATCCTTCCTCGTAGTCGTGAGCATATTTGTAGCCGGCGCTTCCGCCTAGCAGCTTGGAACCTGAGCCACGCAAATATTTAGGCACGGCCAAGACCCTTCCCTGCTTGATGTCTTCAGTAGCTTTTTCCAATCCGATATATGCCCGGTTACTTTTTGGCGCCGTCGCCACATAAACCGCTGCATGGGCTAGCGCGATTCGTCCTTCCGGCATCCCGATGAATTCCACCGCCTGCTGAGCTGCAACCGCCACCACCAAAGCCTGCGAATCCGCCATGCCGACGTCTTCACTAGCCGCAATCACAATCCGGCGAGCGATAAACCGGGGGTCTTCACCGGCGTACAACATTTTAGCTAACCAATACAACGCAGCATCCGGGTCAGACCCCCGCATGCTTTTTATAAATGCGCTGATGGTGTCGTAGTGCTCATTCTCATCCGCATCGTAAAGGATCGATTTTTTCTGGATACATTCCGAGGCGATCTCGCGCGTAATCCGAATTGAACCGTCAGCAGCTCGTGGGGCGGTTAAAGCCGCAATCTCCAGCGCGTTTAGCGCCCTGCGTCCGTCGCCCTCGCTGGTGGCTGCCAGGAAAGCCAGCGCGTCCGAATCAATATCCAGATTCATCTTTCCAAGTCCCCGCTCGGAGTCGTGCACAGCTCGCTGCATCAGCTCGGTGATCGCTTCGGTGGACAACGCCTCCAACTGAAAGATCTGTGACCGAGAAACCAGCGGACTATTGACGTAAAAGAACGGGTTGTGAGTCGTGGCTCCGATTAACCGGACAACACCGTTCTCGACGTCCGGCAGCAACACATCTTGCTGGGCCTTGTTGAACCGATGGATCTCGTCCACAAACAAGATAGTGCGCGTTCCCCTGCCTTTTAATCTGAGCTTGGCCGCAGCCACCGTTTTCCGAATATCCGCTACGCTGCTTTCGACGCCGCTAAGACGCTCAAAATGGCTGCTCGTCGTTTTGGCGACAAGCTGAGCGAGACTGGTCTTGCCTACTCCGGGCGGCCCGTAAAGGATAATCGAGGTCAACCGATCCGATTCAATCGCTCGCCGTAAGAGTTTTCCTGGACCGAGGATATGATCTTGCCCAACAAATTCTTCCAATGACTCTGGACGCATTCGAGCGGCCAACGGAGCATTGGCTTGCACTGGATCGCCAGCCGCCGGCTCCGCTTCTGCGAAAAGGTCGTCCATAGTAAAGTTTCCGAGATCTATGAGCAGAAGTCCAGCGGTACGGACGAGCTCCTGCTCGTCCCAGGAGGTTGAGCGGTTTCGAACCGGTGGTTCTTTCTCACGTCAACCCTTGGACGAGCAGGAGCTCGTCCCTGCCGTTACCACCAACTATAATTTTATTTCTTTGCCCGGTTGAACCACTCCGCGGTTAGATTGCGATTGGCTGCTAAAGGACAAATGAAATCAATTTTGGTGCCGGTCGATTTTTCGGATGTGACTCTTAAGGTGGTAAAGGCGGCCGTCTATCTGGCGAAACCTTTTCAGAGTCATATTACACTGATGCATGTTGAATGGACGCAGCCAGCGCCGGAGATCATCGACTTTGGCGCCGGACCGAACCTCGTCCCACCGCCGGTTCGGGACGAACCCGAAATTACTGAAGCGAAGAAGAAGAAGCTGGCAGAACTCGAAGAACTGGTCACGTCGGTCGGGCTAACCTCAACCACGATCGAGCTTCAGGGACCACCGGTTGAACAGATCCTGACACAAGCCGAGACCGCGAGAGTTGATCTTATCGTTATTGGGTCTCACCATCATGGCGCGCTTTACCATCTCATCGAGGGCGGCGTGACCGAGGGCATTCTTAGCCGAACGCGTTGCCCGGTTTTAATCGTTCCGCACAATGCAACGGCCGCTAACGGCCCATTTTAATCCCAGAATTTGGGATCCACGGATTTCGCAGATTACATAGATTACGTTTCGAGGTAATCTCTGTTGGTTAGCTAAGAACACGTCAATGGCTCACCGAGCCTATCTTTGCCTAAGATTTGAACCGAAGCGCTAATCGAAACCAGTCTAATTTGTGGATCTCAAATCTTAGCTTTCGGTTGGAACTTTCGGAGTGAACTTCGCTTTTCTACCCGGTTTAGCAGTTTTAAATCCTTTCGGGCGGGATCCGGACCAACCGTTCAGAACCAGTGTGCCTGAACCGAGTTTCAATGGCCATCCGCCGTTGAATTATCACGCCTACGCGGCTTGTACCCATGGCGGGTTCTACCGCACAACGACATTAGCCGGGCAGCACAGAAACGTTTTGCTGCTTCTAAGAGGAAACCTTAAGGCCGCCCGGTCGGCATTTGCTACTTTGAAAGCGCACGGATGCGTTGTGGCAATCTCGTTCAAGGAATCAGGAACCCACCAAATCGCCGCTCAGCTCCAGGATACCAAAGTATTCGATGCTTTCTGCGAGATTGCTGCAAATGCTGATCTCTGTCTATCCAGTACGCCGGACCTGGTTCCGCTCTATCGATCGGTATCCCGCAAGGTAGCCTATTTACCAACGCCTTATCCTATCGACGAACCAAGCTGGAATCTCTCATTGCCGTTGGAAAAACGGGCGGGGATCTTTATAGGGACCAGAGAATTCGACGTACCTTCCCGGAATCATTTGCTTGCTCTCGCGGGGGTCAGAAAAACATCACACCCTGTTACCGTCGTCGACAAGGGTTCGCTGGGGTCGAAGAAATTGTTGGCCGCACTTCGGTTTCCTGCCGACCAACTGACGGTGCTGCCCTCGATGCCTTACTTCGAGTACACACAGGTATTGCGTCGGCATCGATTGGTGCTCCAATTCGATCAGAGCCGGGTGCCGGGCCAGGTCGCCGGGGATGCGCTCCTCTGCGGCGTTCCCACTATTGGCGGGAACGGCGCCATCGAGCGGGAGATTGTTCCGGAGCTCGTTGGCGACGGGCAAAGCTTTGACGCCTTGCTCGAGCGAATGCTGCGTTTGCTTACTACGGATTCCGAATACAATCAGGCCGTCGAATCGATGCTGAACCGGGCCAGAGAACGCGTCAGTTTCAGCAGCGTCCGAGCGAAGCTCGACAAGCTACTACCCGGCGTGGTGGAAGCGTGAGACCGGTAGGGCGAAAATCTCGGCGCGGATAAGGTTAAGCAATGCGCAATGTTTACGCGCGCCGGATTTGAGCCTTTTGGAATGGCGGTGGTTTAGGGGAAATCCTCAAAAAAGCAGCCCTACATTCGGATAAACCTTGGGCCGAGCTGACCACGCCACGCCTCAAATCCGACGCGGGCATTGTGAGGTGGCGAGCCGGCGGCACGCCGAGATTTTCGCCCTACCACCTGTTACCTGTCACTTTTTACTTTTTCGTGCGCTGTAACGGGAGAAGCAGCTACATTGTGGAGATGGGACACGAGCCTCATTCTCCGCTCGCCGAGTTGAGTCTGGATGCGATCATTGCTTTGCTCCACTCGCGCGGACTACGGGTAACGAAGGGTCGCCAAAAAATCTTGGAGACGTTGCTCGAGGCAACGGAACCGCTGTCGCTCGAAGAGATTCAACATCGTTCAGTCGTTGACGGTGTTACTCCGGATTATGCGACCGTGTTCCGGGTGATGGGGTTGCTAGAAGAGTTACAAGTGGCTCAGCGAGTCCACCTTAATCGTTCCTGTAGCTACTTCGAGCTGCTCGATCCGCAGCAACATTACGATCACCTGATTTGTACCCAATGCGGCCGGGTAACTTTGATGGTGGACTCCTGCCCGGTCGAGAAAGTTGAGCAGGCCATCGGGAAACGGTATGGCTTTACCGATGTTCGGCATTCTCTCGAGTTTTTCGGGAAATGCCCGGAATGTAAGTGAAGGGCCCTTTGGAGGGGACCCGCTTTGGAACGTAACTAAAGACCTCGCCGTATTTTTTCCAGTGTGAGGAAAGCAATATAGGGCTTTTAAGCAGGCGATGCTCGTTAACTATCGCACGCGACGTTTTGTCCAGCGTTCCGTTGGAAGATTCTTCATCCGTTGAACGTCGCGACAAACCTGCCACGCGTTGAGACGTTCGCGGGAGCCGCTTGTTTAAGAAGATTTGGGGTCTTTCACGCGGCCGAAACAAAAATCGCGGGGGTCACTTGGTTACGCGCCAAAGCGGCTCCCCTCCAGTTTTCTTGCTTGCAAACTTGGAATTGCTTTGTAGCCTATCGTTCCACATGCGCTTTATCGCTCAGCTGCTTAGCCTTGAGCTCCTCCTCGGGAGTGGCGCCCCGAACTCTCCCCTTCTCCTCAGTTTCTAATTTCTGTAGTTTGGTCACGTTCGTCGAGGTGACGACAACGTCGACATTAAAGAACTGCTCACCAAATCCTTAAACCGAACTGGAAAAGCTTTATGTCTGAAAAGATTTTTGTATTCGATACCACCTTACGCGACGGAGAACAGTGTCCTGGGGCGTCGATGAATCTCCGCGAGAAACTAGAGGTCGCCCGGCAACTGCAACGGCTCAATGTCGACATAATTGAGGCCGGGTTCCCTGTTATCAGCGACGGCGATTATGAATCCGTCGAACGAATTGCCACTGAGGTACGCGGCCCAATCATTGCCGGTCTTGCTCGGTGTACTCCTGCGGACATCGATGCCGCCGGAGCTGCCGTGAAACCGGCCGGCGACCGAGCCCGGATTCATGTCTTTCTGGCCACCTCGAAAATTCACCGAGATCATAAGCTTAAGAAGGTGGACGAAGAGGTGGTTAGGTTAGCAGTCGAAGGGGTTAAACGAGCAAAGGCCTTGGTCAAAGATATCGAGTTTTCTCCCGAGGACGCGTCTCGAACCGAACCGGAGTTTTTAGCCAAAGTAATTCAGGCGGCGATCGAGGCGGGCGCTACCACGGTTAATATTCCCGATACCGTCGGGTATGCGATCCCAGACCAATTTGCGGCGTTAATCCAGTATTTAAAAGACAATGTCAGGAATATCGACGACGCGATTATCAGTGTGCACTGTCACGATGATTTGGGTCTGTCCGTCGCTAATTCGCTTGCAGCGATTCGGGCCGGCGCTCGGCAAGTCGAGGGAACCATCAATGGTATTGGTGAGCGCGCCGGGAACGTTGCTCTGGAAGAAGTCGTGATGGCGCTGAAGACCAGAAAAGACTTTTACGGCGGTTATCACACCGATTTGAACTATCAGGAGATTGTTAAGACCTCTCGATTGGTCAGCCGCATGTGTGGGCTCACGATAGCCAGGAGCAAGGCGATCGTAGGCGAGAACGCTTTCGCTCATGGAGCGGGGATCCATCAGGACGGAATCCTGAAACATCGTGAGACCTACGAAATCATGAACCCGGTCGATATCGGCTGGGGTGAATCTGAGCTTCCATTGACCAAGCACAGTGGCCGCCACGCCATGGTAAAGCGTCTCGAGCACCTGGGGTATCGGCTAAGCGACGAGGAGATCAATCGTCTCTTTGCTCGTTTCAAAGAGATTGGCGACAAGAAGAAGTTTGTTTACGACGAAGATCTGGCGGCCCTGATCGACGACTCGTTCGGGTCGTCGGGTGAGACCTGGCAGCTCGAGTACCTGCACGTCACGTCCGGTACCAGCACTGTGCCCACCGCTACCGTCCGAGTTCGAAAAGGAGATGAGTTGCTGCAAGATTCTGCTCCCGGAAACGGCGCAGTCGACGCCGCTATGAAAGCCATCGACCGGATCCTTCACCAAAGCGGTCATTTGGTCGAATATCTGGTTGAGTCTATGTCCGGCGGGAAGGACGCTCTTGGGGAGGTAACAGTGAAATGCGATTTTGGTGGAGGCCGCCTGGTCACCGGAAAGGGAGCAAGCACCGATGTTATCGACGCAAGCGCTCGCGCTTACTTAAACGCGGTTAATCGATTCCGACAGCAGTCTAAAGAACCAGCTAAACTTCCGTCTCAGTCCGAGAACTTCGAGCCCGCAACCGTCTGACAGTTGTAGGTTCAAGGTTCTAAGTTTTAAGTTCTATGTTGGGCCCCCCGATGAGTGGGGCCCTTTTGTTTTTGCGGCACAAGAACTTTCAACCTAGAACCTACAACTTAAAACCTACAACCTGGAACCTTTAACCGACCTACCACCAGCCGGTTCCAGCGTAGATCGCTTTGGTGCCGGCAAAATCGGCCACCGAACCTCTCTGCGGTTCATCCATAATCAGTACGCCGTCGGATCTTAAAAGACGTTGGGTCCGACCATCGAAAAGCAGCAAGAATTTCACCCAATAATTGGGTTGGTTTTGCAGGTCCTGCACATATTGCATCGTTTTCACCCGTCCCGAGCTTAATTCCCTCAACAACGGCCAGACTTCTCCGGCCAGCAGTTCGTTCGCCTGCACCGCCACATAGGGATTCTGGTCAAGCACCTGTCTTTGCTTCGGGCCCGCTCGGCGGATAAAATTGGCTAACCGTTTCTTCGCTAAAGTCACCTCTTGCGGATAAGGTTGCGCTTCGCCCACTGCGTAATCGTTCTTGCCGTATTGTCTCGGCGACGGGGGTAATAGGAACGATAGGGGCGACTCAGTACACGAGCTCAGAAGCAGGGTAAACAGCAACGCAATTTGGGCGATGTTTTTCACGGGGCGTTATGCCAATCTTTAGCCCGCGCAGCCGAAAAAAGCCCGCGCATTTTTTAGGCGTCCGGTAGGGACGAGCTTCTGCTCATCCGCGCGTCCAAGGCCTCTGAATAGCTCCGGACGAACAGCATCAGGCGACCCGTTGCCACAATTTTGCGGGCGTTCTCGGTGTTTTTATCTCGTCCGATGGACCACCTCAAGCCGATTGCCGTCCGGATCCTCAAAAAAGACCGCGTAGTACTCCTCGCTGTACTCGGGACAATGGGCCGGCCCCTCGATGTTCCGTCCTCCCGCCCTTTTTACTATTTCGCCGATTCGATCGACTTCTTCACGTGTATTGACCCAAAACGCGATACAAGTGGCGTTTGGCTTATGCGCCGGATCTTCTGTAAAGCCAAAGAAGGCCTTGCCTGGAAACGATTCCGCGGTCGCCGCGCCGCGCCACTCTCCGTCTTCTTCACCCCACCACACCGTAAAACCGAGCTCAGGCAGCAGAGTTCGGTAGAAGTCGGTCACGTTGGCGAAACTGCGCACGCGCAGATCGATATGACTGAATGGGTTTCTACTCATCGGATGTTCCAGGGGAAACACACTACCTATAGCATATTTTCACGGTAAAATTCTGATCAAATATACTTCTGATCAATTCACCCCTAAAACGATCATTAGCATTAGCGCAAAAGATGCAGCGCCACAGATGCCAAATGCCAGCGTTTCTAAGGAGTATCCTAATTGCGGCACCCTCATCAACTGAGGCCTGTTCCCCGGGAACAAAACAATTGATCTCGGATAGCCGGCGCCCGCGAACCGATGCACCAGCGGGACCTGACCACTAAGAGGAGACAACACCTCAGCAACACCTGGATCGGTCCCTTTCGAAAATTGGATTCTCTTCATCATATTACCTTCTAATAACCATTTTGATAGTAGAAATTATACTATTGTCTATTACCATGCAAGTGCTATTTTGCCGGTAATATGCAAATGGTTGAGCCGACTTTCGGTTGGATCGGCGGCGCTCTCTGTCTCGACTTTACGAATACCGTTTCGAATCACCGGGCTATACGGCCCGGAGAAAAACTCGGCTCATTCGAGGACTTGATAGCTTGGTGCCGCCAGGCGGGCATCCTGGATGAATCCACGAGCATCGAATTGCTGCGCCAGGGCACGATGGTTCCCGCACAAGGCGAGCGGCTCCTCCATGTGGCAGTCCATTTCAGGGACGCCCTTTATCGTGCTTTTTGCGACGTGAGCGAGGACCGGCAACCATCAAAAAGCGATTTAGACGTTATTAATAGTCTCCTAGCTCGCACGCCGATCACGCTGCAACTTAGTGTGGAGCGCGAACGATTGGTCTGTCTCCGGACCGGCTGCGCGTTAGATGAAGCGCGGCTATTAGGGCCTATTGCCTGGTCTGCGGCGGAGCTGCTCGGATCCAGCGAGTCGCTGACCAAGGTCCGGCAATGCGCCGGAGAAGAGTGCGGCTGGGTATTTCTGGATCTGACCAAGAACCATAGCCGGCGCTGGTGCGACATGAACGATTGCGGGAGCAAAGCCAAAGCGAAACGGTATTATCGGAAAAAAACAGGCCGGAGCGAGGAGACGGAAACAAGGAGCTAGGAGCCTAGCGAACAATCGTCCTCGTCCTCGAATCTTTGGTAGGGCGAGGCTCCAAAACGTAATCAAACCGCCGACATACTTTCTCCCAACATTTTGTCTCGTCTGCACGTGAAGTAGCAGGGCCGAGCCGGGGGTGGGACACCGCAATCAGGCTGAGCTCCTTTCTTTGTCTAAGGCTGGATCGGTTTCTGCCGCTGGCGAACACACTTGAGTTCAAATCGAAGGACAGAAAGGCACGTAACCCGGTTTGCCGCATCAAACTCCGGGCTCGGCGATGCTGCACTAACCATTAGGCAAGCGGTCGGTCAAAGGCAGATCATACCGGCAGCCTGTCGCGTTTTGGAGCCTCGCCCTACCAAGGATTCGAGGACGAGGACGATTAGGAAGAGGACGCGCCCCTCTCTAGCTCCTAGATTCTAGATCCTAGCTCCTGAACTCCAGCGTCACCGCCTGACCACAACTCAAGTTTAGCAGCTCCGCGGCAGAACCGTTGGTGACCGATATTTCCAAAAAGTTCAAGCTACCCCAGATCAAAAACGGCTCGCCGGGGACTACCGGTTCCTCTGTGTAAAAACGTTTCTGCAGATGAATATCAGCAGCACCAGCTTGCAATGAGAACGAGGAAGGGAGCAGCTCCGAATTAAGATGGTGTCGCTCGATCCCGGTTATCGCATTTCCGAATCGATCGAGATGCATAATCCGGGATTTGACGGTCGCGCCGTTAACTTGAGAGAGGGCTGCGAATCGTTTCGGATCGCGAATCGGGGAGCCAAGTTCCTCTGGTTTAACGCCAGCAGCTAAGGCTGCCGCCACCGGCGCAAAAATATCGCGTCCGTGAAAAGTGTTACTAACCGTGGCCGCCAGATAAGCAGACGGCCGAATCTCAAAAGCTTCTGCGAGTTCGGGTGTGACTAATGAAAATAGACCGTTGTCCGGGCCTACAAATAGGTACCGATCGGTTCGCAAGATGAGGCCACGCCGGGTTGAGCCCACACCAGGATCGACCACAGCCAAATGAACGGTTCCAACCGGAAATTCGCGATAAGCGCCTAGCAATACGTAGGCAGCAGAAAGAACATTTTGCGGCGCGATGCCATGACTGATATCGACCAAACGCGCTTGGCTACAGCGTGAAAGAATTACTCCCTTCATCGCCGCGACATAATAGTCGTCGAAGCCAAAGTCGGTGAGCAAGGTGACGATCATCCTCGAAAGGTTTCGCGCCTTGATCGGGTTAGCAACCGCTCACAGCAGGTTGGCTATTTTAGTAGATTCCCGGAATCATCCGCTTGGTGCGCGCCGCGTATCGCTCGTACTCGGCACCAAACTCGGCGAGCATCGTCTTCTCTTCGACTGGAATCCGTATCGCATATGCCCAAAAGGTGCAGATTCCGATCAAGATCAGTCCAAGCCAATTGAAAGTGAGACACCCAACGCCAATCAGCGCTAGTAGCGAGCCAGTATACGAAGGATGGCGAACCAATCGATAAGGGCCGTCCTGAATAACGTGGTGCCCCTGTTGAATACCGACAGCAACGGTGAAGAATCTTCCCAGATGTCGGATGGCCCAGATGCGCAGAGCTATCCCGCCGAGCTCGAGTAAAACAGCCACGCCGATAATTACCGGCGAATGCGGTGGCCAATTGAGGGCCGTAATGTGGCGAGCTAAGAAAAAGCCGATCCCGCAACTGCCGAGGATCAACGTCCAAGCGGCGTAAATGGTTCCGCGGTCAGCTGACTTAGCCGACTTAGCCTTTACCTTTCCTCGGCGGGTAGCTAAAATGAAAAGCTCAAACCCGAGGTATCCGAGGGCCAATATATCGGTCCAATGAAACATTAGCTTGGGCCAATTCTGTCCGATTAAGAGTTAATGATCCACATTAGCGAGAAGATCGACTTCGTGACCACTCAGACCTGCCAGTAGTCGCTCCGACCGCAAGCCAGCCCGTCACACTGACCTTCATGCTTATCCCAACCGATAAACGATCCGGGCTTTACCCAGGTCGTACGGTGACATTTCTAGTTTCACCCGATCGCCGACCGTAAGCCGGATGAACTTTTTGCGCATTTTGCCCGAAATATGGGCTAGAACCAGGTGCTGGTTGGAGAGTTCAACACGGAACATCGTTCCTGGCAGAACCGTAACAATTTTTCCTTCAGTGACTATGGAGTCTTCGGTCGGCATAAATCCGTTTGTGATCGCGCAATAAATTCTAATTCAGACTAAAACACCTAATTTCGTTCTGGCAGAACAGGCGAGGTTCGCACCTCGCCTGCAAATTGGACGGCTCCCTTGCCGCCTACCAAGCCTTCCCCCCGAGACGGCTTGGTTATTAAAATCGCGCCAGCAGCCCAAAAACTAAGAGCCCTAGGCGCTGGTTCTATAGGCTTTGGCTTAACGCCGGCGGTCGCTGAACGGTCGCTTATTTCCGCCGAATGATCTTGGCCGACCCTCTTCTTTCGGGCGCGCTTCATTCACGGTCAGATTGCGATTGTCGAGCGAGTGCCCTTCTAGTGCGCTAATCGCGGCTTGACCTTCGGCTTCATTGCCCATGGTCACAAAGCCAAACCCACGTGAGCGTCCACTAACACGGTCGGTCGCCACGAATACGTCGGTCACGGTGCCGTATTGAGAAAATAAGTCCCGCAGATCGTCCTCAACGGTCGCGAAAGACAGGTTTCCAACAAATAATTTCATATCTTCAGTTACGATGTATCCAAGTCACACAGCCGTTCCCGAACATCGGGTTTCAAATCACCACTGAGGAAACCCCACCTGACGATCCACCGGGCAATAAACTAGACCTATCGGAGCGCTAAGCTCGGGCAGATCAAGAAAAACGCAAGGCAATGTTCAAAAGACCCTGAAAAGGGGAAATCGCCGGTGGGAAGGCCTATACCGACCCGATTTCTCCGAGAGGCGGCCCTAAAGTAATGTCCGCAACCGTCAGCCGCCCTAATTGGAAAAAGGGACCCCCACGAACCCAAATGAGGCCTGGGGGTTCCATTGCGAATCTCTACCGCCCTTATCGGGGAGCCGGACGCGTTCGGGGGGCCAGATCAGATCATTGATTGGTTGGTGTGCCGGTCAACCCATCGATCGTCATGTACCTGGGTACGCCACTGAGGTTCAATCCCACCAGGACGCTCGCGGATAGGGTCAAAGCTTTGTTCTTGAGAAAAACCAAGTTCGCGTGCCTTGATTGACGGAACTAATCCGGCAAGGCGGTTATTAAGGCTGCGCCGCTGAATACTATCGTGCGATCCGGAAATTGATAATACTATCAACCCAAGTACCGCCGATGACTTACGACCAACAATTCGCATCAGACTACGTGAAGTTGCGACAGGTTCACCGCTCGTTGCTGGCAGCACTAATTTCTGGCTCTGCCATCGATAGTGAATCCAAGGTCCTTGAACTGGGTTGCGGCACCGGCCATTACCTCTGCGCTATGCA
>JAFAZK010000161.1 GCA_019239825.1 Verrucomicrobiota bacterium
AGGAGGATCTAAATTCTACGAGAGCGTCTCGCAAGACAGCCAAACCCGGACTATCTATATCAAGGGCGTAAATGCAGCCAATCAGGCGCAAAGAGTAAATATCGTCCTGGATGGGATCTCGGGGGTGGCACCGCAAGCGACGGTAACAGTGCTCACCTCAGCTAGCCCGCAAGACACGAATACTCTCACAGAACCGACCAAGGTGGTTCCTGTGACATCGAAAGCGAAAGTCAGTGGCAACTTCGAATTCAGTTTCGCTCCTTATTCGGTGACCGTTTTGGCCATCCAAAGTAAGTAGGCCGTGGGAACGCAACTCAGCCTTTGCCCGTGACGATGGATTAAACCGTTGAGGCGCTCTCCCGTGGCTCGGTGGCCCCGGCACGAAAGGCGATACTTCGCGCAGCGCGCAAAAGAAACGAATTCAGTGCAATCGATATCAGAGCGCCGGCGACGATCAGACTTTGGGCTTCCGCCGGCAGCAAATGCAGCCCGATACCGAGCTCGGCTAATATAAAGGAGAACTCGCCGATCTGGGCGAGGCCGGCAGCAATGATGAGGGCGTCGGCGACCGGGTATCGTAGCAAAATGACGATTAAAAATGTGACTGCCGGTTTACCGAGGACAATCACAGCGACGACGGCTAATTCGGCGAACGGTTCACGCAATAGAATACCCGGATCAAAAAGCATCCCGATCGCAACAAAAAAGAGTGCGTTAAAGATATCCTGCAACGGTCGCAATTCGGCGGCCGCGCGCTCGCCATGCCCGCTTTCGCCAACTACCACCCCGGCGAAAAATGCCCCTAAGGCAAATGAAAGTCCGAATCCCTCGGACGCACCAAAGCCGATACCGATGGCGGCTGCGACGATCGCTAAGGTAAAGAGTTCTCGCGACGCAGTGGCGGCAACCCGGTTTAGCAACCATCGCAATAAACGGGCCCCTATCAGCAGCATGAAAAGGACGAACGCTGCGAGTTTGGCCAGCGCGATACCCAGGCTCAGGAGAAGATCCCATTCCCCGTGGTTGCCAGCGGCATCACTAATCGGTTGTTCGGCGAGCAAAGAGGCCAACGCAGGCAGTAGTACGAGGACCACCACCGTAAACAGGTCCTCCACAACCAACCAACCGACGGCAATACGGCCGCTAGCGGAAGTGAGCAGTCCTTGAGTTTCTAACGCCCGCAGCAATACAACCGTACTGGCTACGGACAACGCGAGCCCCAGGACCAAGCCGGCCCCGTTCGTCCAACCCCACAGCCGGCTCACCCCGTAGCTCATAACCACGGTGGCAATGACCTGCACGAGGGCGCCTGGCAAGGCGACGCGACGAACCGCCAGGAGATCGCGCATCGAAAAATGGAGGCCTACACCGAACATTAGCAGAATAACACCGAGCTCCGCGAGCTGCGGAGCCAGTTTGGCGTCAGCCACAAAACCGGGTGTAAACGGCCCAACCACGATCCCGGCTAGAAGGTAACCAACCAGCGGCGGTAAACGGAGCCGGTTCGCAATGTATCCGCCAATTAATGCGTAAACCAATCCAACGGCGATCGTCGAGATCAGCGGGATTTCATGATGCACAGAGTGTCCTCCCGGGTGAAAAACAAATGCGAAGCGCTTTCGATAGGGATGCGCTCCTGCTCATCCGTGAAAAGGGGGTTCGTTTTGGAAGCAAAGCCAATGCGGACGAGCGGAGCTCATCCCTACTGAGTTTCAGTTTTTCATCGAAGCCGACAGCAACGTCTTCGGCACGAACCGTTGGTTACTCTGACGACGCAATATCACAAAGTTGTTGTTATCCCCGTACATAGCCCAGGGTCCCGGCGGCACTTCGCGGAAATCGACAAATCTCCAATCGCAGGAGTCGAGCCCGGCCAGCCCGAGATAATCTCGTATTGCTGGCGAGACATCGAGGCCTGCGCCCTGGTTCAGATTCGGTCTCGGCCGTTCATTACCAAATACATATTGCCAGTGATCGGTGCAGAACGGTCCGCAGTCTTCCCATTGAGCATAGCAAATTCGATTATTGTGTCGAATCGCAACCCAACGACCTTTAAGAATTGATTGGCCATCGCGCACAAAGGTCTCTTTGAACCAGGGAATCACATCCTTAGCCTCTGGTTTCGTGTGCCCGCCTTGTACATCATTGTAAGGCAGAGCGATGTAAAACGGGTTCTGACGCGGGAAAAAGCTCACCGGCACAAACCTCTTCCTTACGTTGAGATCGGGGTCATCGTACCCGCCATAATCGATAGACCAATTCGGGTCCCAGGAGCTGGCGTCGTTCGGAACCGGATTCTTAGTGGTTGGACGTTCTCCGATCCAGAAAATGGTGGTCATGACGCTCAGGCGCCATGGATAGCCGCCAGGTTCACTATCAATCCCGCTCACTCGACTGGTGAGAGGCGCAGTTACGAGCGTCTGACCAACAGTCGAAGGCGACTTTTTGGCAGGTTCTACTTTTTTTTGACCCTGCATGACCAGCAGGCCGCTTTCTCGCAGCTTGATCGCATACTTGGCAAAGTCAGTAGTGCTCTCATACTGCGACTGAGCGAAGCCCTGACAGGCGCAGAAGCAATACAGACAGATCGAAAAGCCAATTCCAAGCCTTCGCGTCACGAGTGCCGGAGTATAGCACGAGAAAGCCGCCGCTGGCGACGAGAATGATAAACCCGATCTCGAAGGCACTCTCCAAACACAAATCTTCCTGTTTCTTACCTTCGTTGCCTTCGTTAGTTTCTGTTTAAAGAAATACCGTTCTTATGACCAACGACATTCAAGTCCTCCCTCAGAGCGAAGCACAGCGTCAAGAATTCAGCTGGGGTAATCTCACCTGGTTTGCTAATCGGGCCCTAGGCAACAGCAACGACATGACGGTGGGCCGCTGCATTCTGAGACCAGGCCACACGAATGGCCGTCATTACCACCCCAACTGCTCGGAAACCCTGGTTGTGATTCAAGGCCGGATAAGACACACGTTCACGGGGGACCGAGAAATGGAGCTCGGTGAGGGCGATACCGTTGTTATCCCAGCTAACGTCCGGCATAGCGCGACCAACATCGGCGAAATGGACGCGGTTCTTTTTATCACCTTCTCATCAGCAGACCGCCAAACCGTGGGCGAATAGGAGACCGATCATTGTCATGTTGGTCACTTACAACCACGAGTACCCGAAGCAGTTGCGTACCGGTTTTATCGGTTGCGGCGGACATGCCCAGCGAAACGTTTATCCGACCTTTCAATATGCTCCCGTAAACCTGGTCGCCGTATGCGACCTCGATCCCGTTCGGTCCGCGACCTGCGCGAAAATCTTCGGCGCGGAGCGCCATTATTCGGATCACTTGGAGATGTTGACGCGTGAAGACTTGGACGTCGTCTTCATTGTCACTAATGTCGATGAAAACGGCCGTCCTCGATACCCAAAGCTGGCCATCGATTGTCTCCGGGCGGGTTTACACGTCTGGATTGAAAAGCCACCCGCAAGTTCTTCTGCCGAGATTCGGGAAATGATCCGGGTCAGCTCGGAAACCGAGCGCCATGTCGCCGTTGGGTTCAAGAAGATGTTTTTCCCGGCCAACGTGAAAGCAAAAGAGATTGTCAGTCGGCCGGAGTTCGGTCCGATCACTTCGATTACGGCTCGTTATCCGCAATCGTTACCTCCCGTCGAAGATCGAGGTGACCAAAGGAAAATGGTCAGCTTCCTGGATCACATCGTTCATCCTCACTCGGTGCTGCGTCTGCTTGGCGGGCCGATCGAATGGATTTTTGTGAACCGCAATAGTGCAATCGGATCAGCCACCGTTTCGATCCGCTTCACCAGTGGCGCAGCCGGCAACCTGCATCTGAGCGCCGGGCAGTCGTCTGCGTCATTCCTGGAACGATTGGAAATCATTGGAGACGGCGAGAACCTGGTGGTCGAAAACAATATTCGCCTGATCCACTACCGTCGTTCCAAAAGCAAAATCGAGTATGGCCGTTCGGGCGACTATTTCGGTGGATTGACGGACGATTCCGCCCCACTCTACTGGGAACCGGAGTTCTCGCTCGGCCAGCTGTACAACAAAGGCTTGTTCCTGCTAGGCTATGCTCCCGAGGTGATTCAGTTCACCACCCGTTTGTTGGACGGGAAAGCCCCAGCTTACGGAACGCTCGAAGATGCACTTGAGTTACTGCAAATTTACGAGGCCTACCGGATGCCCGACGGAATAACACACCCCATTACAGAGTCTTCCTAAGCAACGGCTGAAGCCGAATTTTCGCTTAGAGGCCCTTTTATGTACCGAATACTTGTTATTTCTGCAATCGCCGTCGCGGTTTCATGCCAGGTAACCCCGGCAAAGGAACCGGAAGCCGCACGAACCATCCAGCAGTTGGCCGACGACATCGTAAATAAGCCGCCGGCCACCTATTTCTCGCTCGCTACAGAACTTTATCGCGAGGGCCAGAAAAATGAGGCAGCCTTCTGGTATTTCGTGGGCTTGATTCGTTACCGGGCCTGGATATTAGCGACCGGCAAAGACGGCCAATCATCCGACGAGCCATACCACCTCTCGGTACTCGCGCAGAGCGTCGGCCAATCGATTTACGCTCATGTGGACCGGGATTCTAGGGATCTCGTCAAGGCGGTCGATCGGGCGCTAGACTGGGACCTCGAACAACCCAACGCCTACACCTCGAAAGACGCCTTTAAAGCTCAATATGAAAGGGCGCGTCAGGAGCTGTTGGCCTTGCGCCAAAAGATTCAGACCGCTCCCGACGCCATGAAACCTGAGCCGGTTGCCGGCCGGGGATTATTTTCTTGGTAAACATCGGTAGGGACGAGCTCCTCCTCGTCCGGTTTTCAGAGGCCGTTGGACCATTCACCAACCCACGAGCAGGAGCTCGCCCCTACCGATCCTGGTCAAGCCAACACGTTCTGTTAGTTTGCTCCCGATATGTTCCTTCTGCTTCTCAAATACAAAGTTCCTATTGAGCAGGTCGAACGCGTTGTACCTGCTCACCGTGAATTTCTCGACCAAGGGTATCGCGCAGACAAACTGCTCGTTTCCGGACCCCAGGTGCCACGAACCGGCGGTGTCATCATCGCTCGAGTCAAGACTCGAGAAGAAGCGGACGCGCTGATTCAGGAAGACCCTTTCTTCAAGGAGGGAATCGCCGATTACGAGGTGGTCGAGTTTCAGGCTGTGAAGTTCCATCCGGCGATCGGCGACTTGGTATAGTACCTTGAGAGTTTGCCGAACCCACTAACTATCGAATGCGTCCCAGACAATAGTCTGCCTCAAATTTGGCGAGCTCTAATCACGTCGCTACCTTCATTTAGTCCCCTCGCGACAAAGCCAACAATCCCGGCTCAATATAATTTTTGCGTGAGCCCAAGTCGAATTCGAGTTAATCTGTGGCCGGTTCACCCCCTAAACTAAACCCCTATGAACCGCCTAGCCGTTGCCTTCAGTCGATCGGTGCCGCGTTGTCTTATGCCGGCCTAACAGAGCGAATACCCCCCAGAAACATCACCTCATGAGCGAAGCCTCCGTAGAGATTAAGGACTTGGTAAAGACCTATACCGACGATCGGGGACGCCCGACTTTCACTGCCGTCAAGGGTATCGACTTAGACATCAAGAACGGCGAGTTCATGGTGTTGGTCGGCCCTTCTGGATGCGGAAAATCGACTACCCTCCGAATGATTGCTGGGCTGGAAAGAGTCACCAGCGGCACAATTTCTATCGGCGGAAAAGTGGTCAACCACCTCGAACCTAAAGACCGGGGAATCGCCATGGTTTTCCAGAGCTACGCGTTGTACCCCCATTTTAACCTCTTTAAGAACATGGCGTACGCGCTGGAAGTCGTGAAGAAGCCAAAAGACGCGATCAAAGCGGTGGTTGATAAAACCGCCAAGGCGCTGCAACTGGACCATATGATGGACCGGAAACCTCAAGCCCTTTCCGGTGGTCAACGCCAACGGGTGGCTCTGGGGCGAGCAATTGTCCGGGATCCTAACGTGTTTCTTTTTGACGAACCGCTCTCAAATTTGGACGCCAAGATGCGCGTGCAGATGCGATCGGAGATCACCCGATTGCACGGGGAGTTGGGTACCACAATGATCTATGTAACCCACGACCAAATCGAAGCCATGACTATGGGCGATCGGATCTGTGTGATGCGAGACGGTATCATTATGCAGGTGGCCGATCCGCTCACACTTTACATGAAGCCGGAGAACATGTTTGTTGCCAGCTTCATCGGCAGCCCGCCGATGAACTTGCTCCAGGGTAAGGTCCAAAAGCGGGAGGACGGCATCTATTTCGTAGAGAACGGAGAGAAAGACGCCGTAGTGGCGCCGCTAAGCGGCGCGTTGCAATCGCTGGCGAGCAAATACATTGATAAGAACATCGTGTTTGGGATTCGCCCTGAAAACATCAGCGAATCTCCAAAGGCAGGTCCGAGTATCCCATTAACTTCAACAGTAGACATCGCGGAACCGATGGGTTCAGAGTCGATCGTGTACCTGAAGACAGGCACCGGCTATCTGATTGCTCGGATCCAAGGCGAACATCTCTACCAATTAAACCAGAAACTAACGGTACACCTTAGCCCCGACAAAGTGACATTGTTCGATCCCGAAACCCAGAAGGTAATCCGTTAGTTGTGTTCGGTTTGCCGTTATCAGCGTTCACGGCGTTCACGATGCTGAGTGCGCTTACGACGTTAACCGCCTCGGCAACATCGGCCGTCTTTTCTCAAGACGAAAAATCTGTCTATCTGATAGGGAATGAGGAGCAACTGCTCCAGCTCGATCTTGGATCGGGCAAATTGAACAAGCCCGCTTTACCTAAAGAGATCCATCAAGGCCAGATTACCGGACTCGGCCGGTCGAACGCCGGAAATATTCTGGTCCTTCAAGGGGACGACCTGCTGGCCTACGATGTAACCGCCAACAAGACAGTGCCGGTTCTTTCTTTCGAGAAAAAGCTCTCGGTCGATGGAACCCCAGAGAAGTGGAAACCAGAGGATTTCGCTTACAATCCTACTGACGGGTCGATCGTTTTCTTTACGACCGCAGGAGAAGATACCAGCCTTTGGTTTCTACCCAAGGATCAAAAAAGCCCAAAGGCGGTCTTTGTCCGCAGAGTAGACTTGATGGAAGGGATGAGTTTCTCCCGGACAGGTCAATTATTCTTCGGATATCGGGGCGATCTTTGGTGTGGCACCGTGGTTCTGGAGCCAGAAGACCTTCGAGGTAAAGGGACCGTCCATACATATTATTTAAACGCGATTCGGATCGCTCCGCTGGCCACTTTGGAGACAGACGACGCCACGCCCAGTGCTCAAGGCGTCCAAGTAACCGCGGCCGGGACAGACCGGATTTATTTGCATAGCTTGCGCTTAGGGGGCAGCGGGTTCGGAAATGTCTTGAGCGTTGTTGCTCCTGACCCAAAAACAGCCACAGTACCAACCGATCCAAGCACGGATGATAACCGCTCTTATTTCGAGTTGGACCAGCGGCTAGACTTGTATAAAGCGGAGCTGGCTTCGGTGAAGATTTACGCTGAGAACGGCTCTGAATCGTTACTTTGTATCAGCGGATCAGGTAAAAAGATCTTTTACCGGGGAGCAGAAAAAGGGTCAGGAGAAACCGCCCTTTACCTGATTGAGAACGATCAGGAGCCGAGAAAAATTGCTCCCGATTTGAAGTAAAGGTGGAAACAAACGCCTCGCGCAGAGGTCGCGACGGACGCAGAGGTATAGCTCCGTTAGGAGCGAAATCATTATAGCAATACAATTTGATAGGTGGTTAGCTCCGTTAGGAGCGGCATCGAAGAACGCGTGTTTCAGCCGATCAACGTTCAAATCAGATGTCGCTCCTACGGAGCTTACCGCGTTTTTGTTGCGTTATGGGCTATAAATATTTCGCTCCTACGGAGCTATACCTCGCGCAGAAGGGCGACGGGCGCAGGGAAAATCTTGCTCAACAAACAGGAAGCTGAACTTTTGTGGTAGAGACTACGATTTGGGGCTGACCGTACCACGCAAGCTAAAAAGAAGCGCTTCCCGACGTCTCGCGCCTTTGTCCCCCCATCAATCCTGACCTTAAGAAGAAATCTGCGTAATCTGTGTAATCTGTGGATTTTAAATCCTGTCTTTCGGACCTACTTGCTCTCAGCGGATGGACCTCCGGATAGTGCTCGCGACAAAAGCCTCTTTTGATTCTCCGGATACGATAACCGCATGGCCTCATCCCGAGCTTGAGCGGACATCTTTTTCCAGGTCTTTTGCAAAATGCTAACCATCTTATCCGGATTGGTTTTGCGGACCAGATCGCTTAGTTGATATTGGAGAGTAACCAAACAGAGCGCGTCCTCGAGAGTCTGCAGCTCGGGGTCTTGACCTAAGTTTCTCTTCAAATTGAGCTCTTGCACGCGGGCAATGAGATCCGGGGAACAGCCGCTCTCAGATAAAATCTCTCCTGACTTCTGGGCATGAAACTGTTTCAAATCAGTTCTCCACTTTAAATAACCGGCTCGAGTCATGGGGTAAGAGCCGCGCGGAATCATCCAGCGGCAAATGTGTTGGCAACGCGCAGCTAATAACAGCGCCGGAGAAGCACTCGGTGAAAGACGCTCTACCCATTCTGTGAGACGCTGGGCATAGAAGAGTTCGTACGGAATCGGTTTGTTGTCGATGACAACCGTGTTCGGGTCAGCGCTGTTCGCGTCATCAAAAAGATGGATCGCCTCCCGAAAAGCCCGTTCCTCATTCCCCGTTCCGCTCATCGGAAGAATGACAGATAGTAAATGACAAATAGCAAGTGGGGTTCGACGAAGGAGTTAGCGCATGACTCGAGGGGAGCCGCTTTCACGCCCTAACTAGCCACCGTTCCCCTTCGTTGCCCCACCCGTCTTGGCCGTCGTCCTCTTCTCTTTGACCAATTCCAACGTTCGCTTTTCGTCGATCAGCTTCCGCTTACCGTCGTCGCTCGGGGTTGCGCCTTCCAGAATCAACTCTTTCGCTTTTTCCGGCGTGAGGGCTGGGTCCACCGCAAACAATTTGCCGGCGAGGTTTGTTACCTGAGGTGCGGCCATTGAGGTCCCTGACAGTCTCACCTTTTTTCCGCCGGGAATAAAGCTCTCTACATGATAACCGCTTGCAAAAACCACGACGGTCTTCCCATAACTAGTAAAGCTCGTGGCGTCACCCGCTTGGTTGGTTGCTCCGACCGTGATCAGATTAGGGAGCTCCAAAGATGCCGGCACATCCTCCAGGAATCCGGCATCGCTGTCAGCATTCCCCGCCGCGGTGACAAACAGGGTGCCCGGGGCTGCTTGCATCGCATCGATAATCGCCTGTTTCCAAATAGCGAATAGGGCCAAGGCTTCTTTTTTACGCTCTTCGGGGGTCTGATTCGCTTTCGTCCGGGAGAGCCACTCTTCGAATTCCGACGGCTGATCACCCCAACTTAAGTTCACCACCCGCACCTTATGCTGAGCACAGAATTCGCCGATCAATTTGAAGTTTGCGGCCATCCGGTGCGCATAGTCCATGGTCGGCTCAAAGTGCAACTCATGGCTGAGATTGTCATTGAACCGGAATACCACCAGCTTCGCTGCTGGGTTGCCTCTTAAGGCGATGCCCGCGACATGGGTACCATGGACAAAGCCTCCAAAGAAGGATTCTCGCTCAAACAACGACTTCACATCGTCTGACGACATCTTCGCTAGCCGATCTTTGAAAGCGTCGGTAACCGGAGTTTCAATGCCGGCCTGTAGATCCGCTAATGCTTCCAGGCTGTCAGACGCCTCCGGATATTGTTTTTCCCGCTCAGGTGTCAGTGGATAAAGCGCAGAATTAGAAGGATGGCCGTCATCGGTGAAGGCCAGGCCCTGCGCCGGATAAGGACCGGGGTTGGCATAGGTATATGTCTTTCCCTGGTAGATAGAGGTATCGACGCCGTTATCCCAAACTCCAACTACCACTTTTTGCGGATGATCGCTGCTGGCCAGAGTAACGTCGCGAGCCGCCCAAATATCAGGCTTCTCTGTATCGTGCACCGCCACGTAACTCTTCAGGACACTTACGCGTACCGATTTCAGCGGGAGTTTTGTTCGCAGGTCTGCCCGGTACTCCAATGCTTGATACATCGCATCGCGTGGAATCGCCCCGGATTGATCGATCTGCGGCTGGATGTCATGTTGAGCTCGACCCAAAATCAACTGCTCGGAGATCAATCCGGACATGCTGCGGGCCGACTTGATGACATCCTGGACGGTATCCCAAGGGAGGGCATTAACCGCTTCCTGATAATTCGATTCTACTTTCTTTTGGTACTCATCACCCTGTGTGCTCGAAACGCTTTGTTGCGCTTTAAGGATCGCCTCATCAAATAATCCAACAGTCAATTTAAGGTCAGGCTTTGACTGCAGCTCGCGTAGCTTAGCGATCGTCTCAAGCCCGCCGGCCGCATCTCCTTTCAATTCTTGAACAGAAAGCTTCGCGCTTAGTATTTCAATCAGAGTTGCGTTGTCCTGGATATCGTAGTCGGCCAAAAGGGAATCGATATCAGCTACCGCCCGGCTCGTGGTGGAGTCGAAGGTCGAGTCGTCTCCTTGGAGCAAGCTACTGATAGATCCCTTAAAAGGATACGAAACCCTGGGGAGATCAGCCTGGCTGTGCACCTCCTTTTTGGCCTGATCGGCTAAAGTGAGGCTGGGGAGTGAGAATGCAGAAATCAGCAGCAAAACTTCGAGGCGACGCAACGTTGTCGCAAGTTTCGAATAGAGCATCTCCCTCTCTAAGCGAGAATTTCCCTAGTGGAAAGTGCGATTCGGGAAGAGGGGGTAGCCGATGGTTTAATGTCCAACCGCTGCATTGGCGAAGTCCTGGAGGTGCGGGATTGGAAGACGGGATTCGGCCCTGGGCTTGATTCAGCGATAGGATTCCAGCTCCGTAGGAGCGAAATCTTTATAGCACCGGTGACATAAGATGCGACCAGCTCCACTAGGAGCGGCATATAAGGTGTTTCTCGATTAGAAGTCGCTCCCACGGAGCTAGTCGTTTTTTTCTAGCTGAAACTATAAAGATTTGGCTCCTACGGAACCGGTTTTCAACAGCCTGCTATTGTGCCGGAACCTTTGTCCCAAAAGACAGCATGTGCCGCCCCCAAAAATTGCACCGGTCACCACCCCCGAAAAACCATAGTTGATTTCTGCTTCCGGGATCGCTTTGCTAGATGAATGAGCACCGATGATTCGAATGCGACAATGGCGGTGTTCCTCGACCTGGAAAACATCGTGCTCGGCGCTCAAGAGGCTCACTACCCAGCCTTTGACATCAAGAAGGTCGTTGAGCGCCTCCTGCTCAAAGGACATATCGTTGTTAAGAAAGCCTACTGTGACTTTGACCGGTACAAGGACTTTAAGCGGGGCTTACACGGAGCAGCTTTCGAACTCATCGAGATCCCGCATTTACGCCAGTCAGGCAAAAATTCAGCCGATATCCGTATGGTCGTAGACGCCCTCGATCTTTGTTATACCAAGGGTCACGTCGACACTTTCGTCATTATCAGCGGCGATTCCGACTTTTCTCCTTTGGTAAGTAAGCTCAGAGAAAATGCCAAGACCGTGATTGGCGTGGGTGTTAAGAAATCGTCGTCCGACCTTTTTATCAACAACTGCGATCAGTTCATTTATTACGACGATCTGGTTCGAGTTACCTCGTCAAAAGTAAACACCCGCAGCGCATCTACCAGCTCCGATGCTAAGGCCGCCGAGAACAAAGGGTTGACCGTCGCCAAGGCGATTGAGCTGGTGATGCAAACATTGGAGGCCATCACCGAGGAACGCGAGGAAGACGACAACATCTGGGGTTCAATGATCAAGCAGGCGATCAAACGAAGAAACCCCGGTTTCAACGAACGCGCTTTCGGCTTCCGTTCCTTCAATGATCTTTTGTTAGAGGCGCAAAAACGCGGGCAACTTCAGTTAGAGGCGGACGAGAAGTCCGGCGGCTATCGGGTGCGACTGGGAGGACGGTGACGGAGCAGCTAGGGGCGGGAACGCGTCCCGGTCTAAGGCTGGACCTGCGAGCCAACCTGAATGGGCTCTATAGGCCCTTATAGGATCCCCATAGGTCGTATCCGTGCTAGCCCATACCCCGGCCCCTCTCCTAGCTCCCAGACTCTAGATTCCAGCTCCTAGTTCCGCCCCGCTCACCGTCCCTCGAAAATCCTCAAGTCGATCGCTTCGGCCATAGCCCGATAACCCGCGTCATTCGGGTGCACGTGATCTCCCGAATCATAGTCCGGACGCAGCCGGGTCGGATGCTCCGGATCCTTGACCACGGCTTCAAAATCGATCACCGCATCGAACTCGTGATTCCTGCGGATCCACTGGTTTACCGCCGAGCGGGCGGCCTCTGTCTGTGCGGTATATTCGGGCTCGCCTTCGCCCGGGAGAAAAGTAGCTCCGAGGACTTGCAGATGATTGCCGTGCGCCCTTTCGATGAGTTGTTCAAGACCGCCGATGATCTGCTCCGGGGTCACCCCTTGTTCGGGCAGATTGTTGCCGACGGGATGAGTGATATCATTAATGCCCTCGAGAATAATTACGAATTTCGCTCCCGGCACACTCAATACGTCTCGATCGAAACGGGATAGTGCGCTGGGTCCGCACACCATCTCGGGCAGGTCATGCAAGATCCGATTCCCGGAAATCCCGGCATTTACTACGCCGAGTCTTAATCCTCGTTCATTTAAGCGTTCGGCTAACCGGTCTGGCCAACGCCGATCCTCATCCGGCGTCGATCCACGGCCATCGGTAATCGAATCGCCCAAGGTAATAATGGTTCCGGTGTTTTCGAGCGAACTGACTTCGACTCGGGTCAAGAAGTAACGTTCAGCGACCGGAGTCGCGTTGGCAATCGTCGTTTGGCTCACTTCGTTACCCGAGGCAGAGAGATATCCGGTTTCTTGTCCGACTAGATGCATCACCGATAACCCCGTGTCCCGAGTGATGTACAGACTGATCGCCAGTTTGGTTAGCGGCGGTACCTCAAGGTTCACCGCATCGCTAAGCGCAAGCGAGCCAGGTGACAGGGTAATGGTAGTACTGCCAGCAAATGTTAGAAGATGGTCCGACGAGGGTTCAATGCTTCCCTTTTCTCGACCAGCCAGGGCCAAACGCGCGGCTGCGATCGCTAACGGTTGCGATCCCGTCTCATTGGACAAACGAATACGCACGCGGCTACCACCAACACTTAGCCGGACGAACTGGCGTAGGGTTTGATCAGACAGTTCCTGGCCGATTGCGAACCCCGGTGCACAGCCCCAGCTTGCCACCCAATTTTCGCTGGGCGCATTGCGCGCTTGGGCGGTCGTGCGAATCGGATTGAATACCAGACTGCACCAGACGCAGAACCAAATCAGTTGCAACCGAACGGCACCACTGCAGGCCCGTCCCGCCGTAGCGTACCGAAGGTGGATGAACGCAGATTTAGACAGATAGGGCAGAGGCTGTTCGGCGTTATTTAATGGCTAACGATTTCTCGATCTCTTTGATCCGCTCGACTTTTGGTCCGGAACGGCCGGCTTGAAACTCAGATCGCAACCAGACATCAACCAAGGACTTGGCCAACTCCGGCGCAACAACTCGCGCCCCTAAAGTCATGATCTGGCAATCGTTGCTCATTCGTGACCGCTCTGCCGAATAAAGGTCATGACAAACTGCGGCTCGAATCCCCGGAACTTTGTTCGCCGTAATGCAAACTCCGATTCCGGTACCGCACATTAAGATCCCTCTTTCATGTTTGCCCTCAGCAACCGCCTGCGCCACCTCCAAGGCGATATCGGGGTAAAGCATGGGATCGCCGGAAAAAACTCCATAATCGTGAACTGGAATGCCCTTGCTCTCCAGGTGTTTAACGATCTCTGCCTTGAACTCCACTGCGGCGTCATCCGCGCCGATGGCAATTGGTTTCATGTCTTGCTCTTTCCTCACTTCCTTTTTCGCGATTGATTGAATATAGCTCGCTTTGGCTAGCGAGTGAAATCTCCCTAGTCTGTTGCACCGTCGAGTGCGCGTTCTATAACCGAGACAAATCCCGCCGGGTCGACGGCCGCTCGACCAACAAATAAACCATCAATTCCGTCGACAGAGGCAATCGCCCGGCAATTGCTCAGATTGACATTACCTCCGTAAATTAACCGGACCGAATTTTCGGTTCCGACAATCGTCTTTAAGGCTCCTCGGATTGCTTCAGCCGATTGCTTAACTCGGGTAACCGGGGCCGCAGCATCAACTCGCCTTCCAATTGCCCAATGGGGTTCATAAGCAACGATGAGACGATTTAGATCGGCCTCATTTACACCGCGAAGCGCACTTACTAATTGAGCTGACAATTCCTCTTTCAGACGCGCTTCAGGTGTCGATCGATCCGCTTCTCCAATACACAGAATTGCATGAAAACCTTCTTCAAGTGCACGGAGCAGCTTCCGATTGATCACCTCGTCGTTTTCATTGAACAGGACTCGGCGTTCGACGTGCCCAACCATGAGAACGGTCGCCCCGGCGTCTTTTAGAAGTTCAGTCGATAGTTCTCCGGTAAACTCACCTTCCTCTTCCCAGTGGAAATTTTGCGCTCCGAGCCGGATGGATGTTTTTCTCGCGACCTCAGACATCGCTGGAAGAAGCGTTGCCGGTGGCAACACACAGACCTGCACCCCATCTTCTAACAAACCCCCGAGCCCGTCGGCTAAGGTTTTCAAATATTGCTGCGCCTCGCGTTGATCGAGGTTACGCATCTTCCAGTTTGTTCCAAAGACGGCTTGCATCGTTGAAATTCCAGCGACGGGTTAGTCTTACGCGTGCGATTGCCTTTCCATGGCACCCTCTGTGCCGCAGAAATCAAGTATCAGCTTTGTGGTGACAGCCCTTTCGCGTTTGCCGCTAACCCCGTGAAGAAAATCGCCACTGAAGTAGCTCCCGGATCAGGTGTACCTCTGCCGCGTTCACCGAGCGTTTTCGCCCGCCCGAATTTTGGTATCAGCTCAGCGCTTTTTTGTGCTCCCTCCGTGGCCGAACTCGCCGCCTGGTCGAGTGCAGCGATGAGACCACCTTGGCTTTCCCGGAGCAATGTTAGTGCTGGTATCAACGCGTCGAACATCGTTTTGTCGCCGGGCTGGGCCTTCGTCCGGGCTTGCAAATCTTCAAGTCCGCGAGCAAACAAGGCGTTGAGTGTTCCCAGATCGAGTACCTCGCTGACCGGTATTTTCTCTGCCGCGCGAAAAAAGAGGCCGAAAAGCATCCCTGACGCGCCACCCATGGAAGTCATCATGGCACGTCCAACCGCAGCAAACACCTGGTTGACCGAAGAGAAGTTCCCGGTTTGCAAAGAATCGATCGCCGCTTGGGCCCCCCGCGAGATAGTGGATCCGTGGTCGCCATCCCCCAGAGCTCGATCCAGCTCATTCAAACGGTCACGCTCAGCCATCCAGCTTGAAAGCGTCTTTGCCAACAATTCTTTAACCTGGGATGGATTCAGTGACTCTAGGTTCTTTTCCATGATTAACTTCAAATCCTATTCGGCCGTCAGATTTAGAGCCGAACCGTCGAATAGGCGAAGGAATGAGCGTCGGCATTCAGCAGGTTTTCTAGTTCATCGTCCAGTTTGGTCAGCGTGATCGAAAAGCCAGCCATGTCCAAGGACGTCGCAAACTGGCCAGTCCTGAACAGCGAGCTCTGGATGCCATTCTTCTCGAGATTGATTTTGATGTGACCCGCAACCGCGAGCAGTTCTAATACCGTTGTACTACCTAGCCCGTTCACCATTACTGCGGCGCGATCCAAGCTGAGCCGGGTACTTTTAAAGTCGGCCAGGATCAGATCTAGCATTCGTGGAACCAGCGTCTCCACCGGCTCGAAGGTGGAACGCTGGACACCCATTTCTCCGTGCAAGCCCATTCCAATCTCGATCTCACCAACCGGCAACTCGAACATCGGATGACCGGTGTCGATGGAAGCCGCGGCCCTCAGAGCAACTCCTAAAGAACGTGTCCATGCGGACGCTTTTTCTCCCAGGCCAAGGACGTCCGAGAAGCTGTCTCCTCGGTCCGCAGCTGCCGCGACGGATTTGAGAACAAAGATATCCCCGGCAATTCCGCGACGCTCGGTGGCAGCGTCGGACGCCGCAGAGGCGACATCGTCATGGACTCGGATCTCCTCTACCTTAATCCCTTTGGCACGAGCTTCCTCGGCGGCGAAGCCAAAATTCAACACATCACCTGAGTAGTTGCCATAGAGGTAGATCACCCCTTCACAGGGTTGGAGAGCTTCGGTTACGGCGAGAATCGAATCGGGATTCGGCGCCGCGAAGATCTCTCCGGCGATAGCGCCATCTGCCATTCCGGGTCCGACAGCACCCAGGAATAACGGCTCGTGCCCGCTACCACCTCCAGTGAGCAGCTTTGCTTTGCGCGCTGAGTTACCCCTATAAGTAACGCCGAAGTGAGACCCGACGCGTTCGATCGGAAACGGGCTGGTGGCCTGGAGTCCTTGGATCACAGCCTCTACCGCCTGGTTGGTCTTAACTAGGTATTGTCTCATCTTGTTAGGATTGGAAGGGTTCGACCCACCCCGGCTTCGGGCGGCAGGTCTTCTAACGTCGCTTATTGACTCGTGTACTCGCCGGAAGCCATGTTTTTCTTAATCAATTCCGGAAGCGTTTGTTTTAGAAAGTACTGAGGCTTAACGTAAGATTGGAAATTGGGGTAGTCTACTTTCGTCCTTTTTAATTCCCGGCATATTTTAACCATGCCCCCGGAGAAACCTGGTTGTAGTCGAACAAATCGACGGCAGCGGTCATAGCCGATTCGGTCATAAAAAGGGAGTAACTGAAAATTTGTAATTACGGTGAACAAGCGCACATAACTATAAGGTTCTAGCCACTGTCAAGCTAGAGCGTTATAGCCGGCCCCTCTTTCTCCAATTTCCGACCTAAGTCTACTATTTCGCTTTTTTTCCCTCCGGTTTTGTTCCAAACTGCCTCCGCTGTTCCGGCGACTTTACTCTGGAACTCGGACACCATGGCTATCCGCCTGAAGGATCTTGCTCACCATCTCAACCTGTCGGTATCGACCATCAGCGCCGCCCTACAAAATCGCGACGATATCAGCGAAGCGACCCGACTCAGAGTTTTTGAGGCAGTAAAAAAGTTCGGCTATCACCCTAATTCGTTGGCCCGCAGTCTGGTTACCAGAAAAACCAATGTCTTGGGCGTCATCGTCCCTGACTTGTCGCGATCTTTCTTTGCTGAGGTCCTGAAAGGGATCGATTCCGTCACCAGTACCGGCGGATACAATTTGTTAGTGTGCAATACCGAGGAAAATGCTGCTCGCGAAGAAGAGATGCTCCGGATGCTGCTCTCCAACCAGGTCGACGGCGTTCTGCTCGCTTCGGCCCACGAACCGAGCAACAGCGCTTGGCGTAAGGTTTTGCTGGGATTGTCAGTCCCCCTGGTTTTGATCGATCGCCGTTTACCCGGCCTCAATTTTGTAGGAGGCGATGACAGCGGGATCGGCTTTGAAGCCACTCGGCATCTGTATTCCCAGGGATACCGGAGGATCGCGCACATCGCCGGGCCTCGCACCGTGACCACGGCAGTTGGTAGACTGAGTGGATATCGCCGCGCCTTGGCCACCTTAAAACTTCCGCTAAACGACGATCTGGTAATCGAGTCGCATTATCACGAAGAGTCGGGAGGATACGAAGCTATGCAACGCCTCTTGAAGCTCGCGTCACCGCCGGACGCCGTGTTCGCTGCCAGCGATCCGATTGCTATTGGGGTCCTGCAGGCGGCGTTAGAAGCCAAACTCAGTCTGCCGGACGATTTCGGGTTGATCGGGGTCGGAAATCACCGGTATGGACGGTTTTTAAGAGTGCCGCTGAGTACCGTGGACCAGCAACGTTCGCAAATCGGTCATTTGGCGGCCGAGCTGCTCCTCGAGTCGATGGACAAGAGGCGATTGCGTCCAAAATCAATTTTGACCGAACCAAAGCTAGTGGTTCGCGATTCCTCAAATCGGACGCGCGTTTCCGAGATCCTGACTGCTACGGACGGTAACAAGAGGAACTCCAGGCATTCCGCCAAGCGCTAAGGTTGCCTTATGGATAGGATGTCTTACCGGCAACTCGTCCGGCGTTTGGTCCATGGGCCTCTCGCGCTCTTAACCTGTCTAAGCGTATGGCTGTGCGGCATCGCCGTTGCTCAGGACATAAAGGACCCGATAGCGGATTACCTCGCCATGAAGGTTCCTGACAGGGTCCAGAACACCGGTGGCCTTTGGGTCGTCAAAAAGGTCGAGGTGGACATCCAAGGAGACGGGAACCCGGACATTTTTGTAGGTACGTGGTATCGCAAATCGGGTCCGAATACGTGGCTCTGGGTCGGTTATCAAAAGGATGGCGACGGGTACCGACGGATCACGCCGGCGGATTCGGATGTTTTGATCGATTTTGACAATATCTATGTTGGCGAGATTCCCGATCTCCAGCGGCAAGGTCTTGTCCAGGGTTATAGCCTGGAGCTGGATAATAAAGACCGCGATCAATCGAATCTATTGAGCGACTTGGAATACTATTACGTGGACAATGGGACCCTGGTCCAACAAAGCGCGGGTCCGTTAGATCGAGACGATCCCAGTCAAAAAGAGACCTATGATTTCTTTTTCGGTCCAAACCGAAAGGTCCGCGAGACCCCTAAGATCGAGTCGTTCACCGTTTTCGATCTGATTCATCGGGGATACACGATGCCGGATTGGGCGAAAAGACGGTGAGGGAAGCGGGCGTGGATCGGCCAATGGTCGGTATGCGAAAGCCTCGGCGCGCCGAGATTTTCGCCCTACCGGCGCTACCCCTATTCAGGCGCAAGGAATCCTACCACCTCATTGCAAAACGCATCGGTCGCCCGCTTGGCGAAGATAGCAACCAATCTCGTCGTAAACTCCATGCATTCCGCTAGTAAATCGCCAAATAAGAGCTTTTTTTTGATAGATACTGCGGCATATTCATAAAAGTAAGAAAGGTGACGCATATGAAAAAAGGATTCCTGCTTGGGCTGATTCTTTTTTGTCTTTCCGCTGGAGGGGCGTTTGCTCAGACTCAGGAGTTTACGGCGACGCCCAGAGTTAGACCTCAACCTATCCCGCCAAGGCCGGCGATTGAGGAGGGTTCAAACACAAGCGTTTTGCACAAGGTATTTACGGCCCCTAGAAAATATCAGCTCATAAACCCGGGAGCTCCCGCAAGCTATGGTAGCGGTCAACAGGTTGTCTTGTCTAATCCTCTGGATGCCCTCAATCGTTATAACAGGGGAAATAACAGGAGAGAACAACCAAGCGTTTTAAAGTTCCTTTCGTTCACGTTCTAAGCGAAAAACTCGTTGATTTGAACTACAGAAAGGCCGGTTCCAACCGGCCTTTTTTCGTCTGTAGATTTCAGGATGCAACCGGCAGGCTCGCCTGATAGCGTCCATCCAGTAACCCGCGTGCAATTGGACGTCCCGAACATCGGCATTTTTTGCCCGACTTTCTTGAAACCGGAAATGTGGCATGTCTATCGGCAAGTAGCCGGACCGACACGGGTAAAAATTCATGCGTTTGCGTTCAAGCGCGAAAACTCGGATCGATTTCCTTACCCGCTTGTCCATTTGTTGGCCCGGTCAAAATTCCGTTGGGCTCGCCGAATCTGGCAAAAACAGATCCTGCATAGTCCACAGTTGGCATTACCCTCTGAGTGCTCGGCGCTCTCCAAATCAATTCGCGCCAACAACATCAGCCTTCTGCACATTTATTTTGGCAATAACGGCGTTTTTTGGCTGCCGCTGTTTCGCAAGCGGGAAATCCCGATAATCGTCTCCTTTCATGGCGCTGATGTCGCCGTCGGCTTCAACACCCCCTCCGGTCAGCGCCGCTTGAAGGAAGTTTTCGAGGCAGCGGACCTATTATTGGCCAGATCGCATTCGATTCGACAGTCGATGATCGCAGCGGGATGTAGCTCGGATAAGGTTCGGATACAGAGAACCGGGATACCCGGTACAGATTTCGAGTACCGGCCTCGAAATCTTCCGGACGAAGGCCGGTTTCAGTTTCTGCAGGCTTGCCGGCTGATCGAGAAAAAGGGGGTCGAAGTCACCCTTGGAGCTTACGCGAAATTCCTCGAACGATGGCCAAACTCGAGATTGGTGATCGCCGGCGACGGGCCATTACGTAAGCCGTTGGAGCAATTTGCGCAGCAGTTGGGCATCGGCGGCAAAGTGGCGTTTACCGGGTTTCTGACCAAGGAACAGCTCGTAGCAGTTTATTACGAGAGCCATGCCTTTATCCATCCGAGCGAGACGACTTCTGCCGGTGACAATGAAGGGATTCCGAACAGCCTTTTAGAAGCGATGGCAACCGGACTTTGCTGCATCGCCACCCGGCACGGCGGTATTCCGGAAGCGATCGAGCATTTAAAGAATGGAGTTCTTGTAGAGGAACGCGACCTTGAGGGTGTCTATCATTGGATGAACCGGCTGGCCGACGAATGGTCCCTTGCGACGGAACTTGGGCAACACGCCGCCGAAACTATCGGTCGGGAATTCAACTCAAAAACGCAGATCGAGAAATTGGAGTCGGTGTATCTGGACATGATTGAGCGTGCATCTTCATCCCAAAGGTTGCCGCGGAACGATAGATCATAGGCCGCCTGCCTGGAGGGGAGCCGCTTTTGAACGTTGCCCAAAACCTGACCTGATCGCGCAAACAATCGCCGCAATGCCAAGTCGGTGTTTAGCAGGCGGCTCCCGGAAGCGACCCAGGGTGTGAATTATTATCGAGACCGCCGGTTCGATCGATTTACCCCATACGGTTTGCAACATCAGCAGACGTTCGCGGGAGCCGCCTGCTTGTCACATCAAGGGGCCGAACCTGCGTTGGACTTCGATCGAGCGTGATCAAATTGACACACGCAAAAGCGGCTCCCCTCCAGGTCTGCGGGCTGCGATCTGCTGCCTTTTTCATGATTAATACGACGGGTGACCGGCCGACGAGCAGGAGCTCGTCCCTATCGAATGCATCGCCGAACTTCAATTCCAATCGATTCCAATCGGGAGTAACGAATAGATCCCCATTGGATCGTTGAAACAGGAGAATTGGCGGAGATTTTTCTCTAATAGCTGC
Organism: Verrucomicrobiota bacterium; assembly: GCA_019239825.1. Taxonomy (GTDB): domain Bacteria; phylum Verrucomicrobiota; class Verrucomicrobiia; order Chthoniobacterales; family JAFAMB01; genus JAFAVN01. Next base: position 21,205 of record JAFAZK010000161.1, read on the forward strand.
AACTGACGATTAATCGGGTCCAGCTTCGAAACCGGCGGACGTTCGGTTCCGCTCAAAGCTTTCTGGATCGCTTCGCCCACGGTTTGTTTTGCGGGGTACTCTGCGATCTTTGGACGTTGGGCTAAGTGAGCGAGTTGACCGGCATACTCGATCGACGTCTGGAGGCCGCCGACCTGATCAACCAAATGCAGCTTTAGAGCTTGTTCGCCAGACCACACTCGGCCTTGAGCGATCTCGTTTACCTGGTCGACAGGAATGTTTCGGGCTTGGGAAACATGCTGTAAGAAATCCTGGTAGAATTGGTCGATATACTTTTGGATGACTCCCATCTCCTCCGGAGTCTTTTGTCGGAACGGGGTAGCTAGATCTGAATAGGGAGTTGTCGCTACGGAATCCCAGGTAATACCGATGTTAGTGAAAAGCTTCTGAATGTTCGGAAATAATCCGAATACGCCGATGCTACCAGTGATCGTTGTCGGTTCGACAAAGATACGATTCGACGCCGTGGCAATATAATAACCGCCAGAAGCAGCCACCGTTCCCATCGAAACAACTACCGGCTTAACCTTATGGGCAGCCGCGAGTTCTCGCCAAATCACCTCTGAAGCTGCGCCGCTGCCTCCCGGGCTATTTATCCGGAGGACGATGGCTTTGACATCCGGATCGAGTCTGAACTTACGGATCGCCCTTGCCAGCTTATCGCCGCCGAGATTTTCTCCGCCTCCCTCTCCATCAATGATCGTTCCCTCGGCGTAAACGACCGCGACCTTCGCTCCGGACGGTTCGGTCGTACCCTGGTCTCGGTCGAGCGAACTAATATATTTCGAAACCGAGACCTGCCGGAACGTACGGTTCACGCTATCCGTCCCGTACTCGTTTTTTAAATCGTCGATCAAGTCTGTGAGCGACTTTAGCTCGGTCACCAATTTCTGTTGCAGCGCAGTCTTTGAATCAATGAGGCCGGATTCAGAAAGGATTTTCTGCAGAGAACCAGACTCTAAGCCACGCGCGTTCTCGATCTCGGACGTGATGTCTTGCCACAGGTCACTTAGCAAAGCCTCGGTTTGTTCTTTGCTCTCCGGGCTCATCTTATCCAGGATGTACGGTTCCACGGCTGACTTGTATTTACCGACTCTCGAGACCTGCACTTCGATCCCGTACTTTTGGAAAGCATCGGCAAAGTAGAGGCGACCCGACGATAGCCCGTGGATAAGCATCGGCTCTGCAGGATCCAGATAGATCTTGTCAGCGACTGAAGCGACGTAAAATGCGCGCGTACTCGGCGCCACCAGATAGGCATAGACGGTTTTCTTCGAAGCCTTGAACGCTTTTAAGGCTTCCCGTATTTCTCGCAGCGCTGCGTAACCGGAAGCCCAGTCCATAGGAAACGCGTTGCCACTGATCAATATTCCGGAGATCCGGCTGTCGTTTGCTGCTGAAGCAATCGCTCGAAGCGTATCGCGCAGAGTTACGCGCTTCTCTTCGCTACTAGTCAACGAATTGAGAAGATCGGAAGGATCAATTTGAGCCGGCGCATCCGTAATGCCCGACGATAGATCCAGGACAAGCAAGCTCCGCTTTGGGATCACGTCGCCCTTGTCAGACGAGGCAATGCCGATGAGTAGAAAAATCAAAAGGACCAGGCTGATGCCAACCAGCATGCAGATACCGGCTATCGTACCGAAGAACGATGCGAAGAAGCTTTTCATGAAAGTCACCTTTTAAGAGTTCGGTTCGAACTCTGTCCCAAGGCTTTCTCCCAGTCCAAGATCTGTTTCAAGCCTCTCCGTGTGATTTGGTTGAAATGAGAAGCGCTCCTTGAGGGCGAAACCTCTTTAACTCGGCCCGGGGGTTAAAGCCCCGGGCCGAGTCCAGACACATCTTCGGAATATGAACCGAAGATTCAACCCCCTACTGCAGCGTGAATACGAGATAATCGATGCCCACCAAATAATTGATGGATGCCGGATTTTTACCGGTGAGCGTCCAGGTCAGTTTGTGGGTTCCCGCGGTTAATGCGACGCTGCCGAAATCCACCCCGAAATCTATCGTAACCGTGTTGGCATGGTATCCATCGAACGGTTGGCCGAGCGGTGTACCGTCGACCGCGAGACCGACAATGCCGTAATCGCGTGCCTGGGTCATCGCTGCGGAAAGATCGTAGGTGCCGGCTTGCGGAATATTAACTGTCAGGACCATGTACTGGCCCGCTGCTGATGCCTGAAACCAAAGTTGCGCGTTGCCGGCCCAGGTTACGCCACAGCAGTTCCCCTGCACCACAACCGGCGCGGTGCCCGTCGCAGTGGATACCAAGCTTTGGCCTTCTATGAAAAGAGCCTTCCCCGACACGGCGCTAACTACCGGCGAAGGGGCTCCCAGGTGACCAGCTCCATCAACCGCAACAACGCGGTAATACCATTTTTGGTTCAAGCCAAGGCCGTTATGCTGGAAACCCGGCTCCGGCGTCCGGCCAACGAGAGTGCCGGAATTGACTGGCACCGACGGATCTTGCGAGCCGTAAACCTGATATCCGACCACCCCAACGCTATCGATCGCAGGCTCCCAAGACAGAGTGATGAAGTTATATTGGCCGCCGGTTGCGGCTAAGTCGGCCACTACGCCTGGACTCTGGTTGTCCGTAAAAGGCACGGTTAACACCGTCGCTTCGTACTGCGCGGCAGTCCAAACCGATGTCCCAGTCTCTCCGGTCATCGGAACGATCTGTACGTTCATCGCTTTCTGTCCTCGGGTCAGGTTTACAGGGATCTCGAAGACATCGTTCAAAAAGCGGTTGTCAGGATTATTCCACGGTTCTACCCACATCCCGGCCAGGCTTCCATTAATATAGACGTTAGCGGTTTGATAAGAGAGATTCTGATCCGAAATCCGGGTCAGACGGACTCCATCATTCGCCGGACTAATGGCTAGCTGGAAACTGATCGTGCTGGATGCAGTATCGACGCCGAGCGTTACAGGAACATACGCGAATTCTCCGGGGAAACCTGAGCTCAGTGAACTCACGGTATCGCCTGACACCTTATAGTTATGTTTTTGCCGGCTGGCGGCGTCGGTCGTGTCGACCGAGTCGGTCACCTGGGTCGAATACGTCGGTTGGCCATACCAGAAAGCGACCGAGCTATAGTTCGATGCCACATCGTCGACCGGCCCATGTTGAATGGTGAAGCGTAGCCGTTGACCAAACGAAATCGCTTCAGCCGGGAAGAGCCGGTAGGTCCCAGTCGTGTCGTTCGCAAACCCTTCAGTTCCGGGGTTGTATGCCGGATTACCGGTTAACGGCATGGAGTAAGGAATGCCTCCTGAGAAATACCAACCCGATTCATAGAAATCTTCGGTTCCAGTTCCATTCCAAGCCGGACTGAGGAGGTTATCGTTGATGACCCTTTCATTCCCCTCAAGATATCCCCGCTGATTACCGTTTTCGCCCCGCATCGTGTGCGTCAGCCCGGCAAAGACACCCCGGCCCTGAGTATCGAGAAACACATAGTCCTGGCCCACGGCATTCTCGGTTTGATTGAAGGTGGCGTGAAAGTAACCGACCGAACCATTGGGGCCGAGCTGAGAAGGGAGACCCGGAACTATCCCGGTGGTGACTTCGATCTTGCCGCCTTGAATCGGAACACCGCTGCTATTGACGATCCGGACCACAGCGCTCTGGTTGAAAGGCATGGGCCACCAAGTGGTGTACCAGCCATTCGGAGAACTGTTATCGATCGAGAACATTAGGGTCCGGACGTCATATTTCCCTAGACCCGAACCGAAAAATTCACCGATCGGAGCATCAACCGTCTTTTGGCCGTCGAATGTAATTTGCAGCCGGGCGCCTTCCAGGACGGCCATGGAATCCGCCACGGTCTGAGAATCGACTGGATAACTAAAATTCCTCAGCCCTTGCCAGGTTGGCGCTACAATCTTGTAGCTATGGGCCGATTCTTCCCCCGGATGATCCGGACCGACATCAACCGTGTCAGTTCGAGTCCATTCGCCGTTAAACAGGGAGGATATGTCATAGCGGAATTCGTTGAAGTCGAGATTGGAAGACACGAACTCGTTCGTAATCGTAATTTGGCTTTTACCAGCCGTAAGCTTGCTGGGTAACGTCACCGTCTCGTCTGCCCAGGACCCGGCCGGAACCGCAGCTCCAGCAGACCATTGGCCGGCAAGAGTGCCGTCGACATAGATATTCGCTACCTGATTGCCAATCGAGGGATCGTACCGCCGGGTGATGGTGACTCCTTGATTCGCAGGATTGATCGCAACGGTAAACTGGCTACTACCTCCACCACCGAACGCCCGTCCGTCATCAACCACGTAAGGTGCGTGCAGAACCTGGGGAAGCTGCAGTCGAAGTTGGGTTATTTCGGCTGGACCATTGAGCCGGACAAGCTGCGCCTGGGATCCCGCGGCGATATTGATCGGGGCGCTGGTGCTGTTGGGACCTTGGAGAGGGGGCTTAGGGTCAGTCATCCCGAATGCCCGCAATTTGGCGATCACGTCGAGAGCGGTATCTTTCGGGTTAAAGGTCGTTACACCAGCGGCATCGTTGAACTGTCGGTAGATGACATGGAAATAGTCCGGATTCCCTTGCACGGTCACCAGCATCGACTTGGTATAGGGCATCGGGACTTTTATCTGAGCGCCACCTGAAGTGTCGTATAGATTTCCGACGAGTGGCCAGACAAAGGGGGCCCCGTAATTGCCGCTCACCAAATCTTCGTAGTTTGCGGAGACCACGGTTTGCCCATCGAGTTGGATGGTGATGGTACCATCGTCGGTCACGTTACCGCCGTTAATGGTGGACCAGATGGACACTATCTCGCCCGGCCCGTACGCTTCGGCGATGACGTACTGACCATCGGCGGTAACTCGCAGCGGATGATCGAAGTCCGCATTGGTTTGAGCCGGATCCGTACTGTCGAAATCTCGAGTCTCGGTGCCGGAGCGGAGCGCAGGCAACTGATCGAGCTGTCGATAACTATCCCAGCCGACTGGTCCCTTGCCGACCGAGCCAGGGAGGGTTCCGGCCGGTTGGCCTGCAGAGGGATTAGCGAGTGCTAGACAGAAACCGGTCATGGCAATGACCGCCGTAGGAGCGAAACGGGAAGCAACCCGTCCATAGGGAAGGCGACGACGCCTGGGGGGAATAGACCCATCCATGGTGAGAGGAAGTTAGAGGTGAATGTAAATCTTTACTGTAAACATTTACATCGTTTTGACGCCTCCATGTCAAGATTGCTTCACGAAATTTTTCCCGGCTACGGCCCCTTGCTGTCCAGGCGGAGCCGCCGACCACGGAAAAGTTCGAGTCTAGCTCGCTCCCGCTACATGGTTCCCCTATCGGACTTCTGACCTCTGCGCCGATCTGCATCAAATCCTACAAAAGCGTGGCTTTGCGGTGAACAAAAAGAGCCTGTACCGCCTCGCCGCCCCAGGGCCAACGCAGAAGCTGGATACCACCATCGGCCGAGCCGTCTGCGAGGCGCTCGATGTTCGTCTCGAAGACTTGATCCAGTTCCAAAAGCCAAAGTTTGAATTGAAGCGCCTGGATCCCATAGCGAGAGCTCGACCGACTGATCGGTAAGAACAATGAGGGCGAGCTCACAAAAAGGAGCATGCACGATTCAAGGTTCTTCTTGATGAGGCACAGAGGATCAGCCTCTTCAATGCCAAAGCGCTTTTGAACCAGACGCGGCTTCGTGAATTCATGTCCCGCCAAACTCAGGCGACTCATTGATGGTCCGGCGTGCAAGAAAGCCCGACCCTCGTAAATCCGTCGAATCGCGTGCCGGACATCGCTACCACTTAGTAACCAATTTTTTGAGGTAAATCTTTCTGCCCGGGCCGAGCAGCCGGTTCAAAGCCGCCTAATTCATGGAACGGATTTAGCTGGTCCTTCGAATTCCATGCAGAAGTATCTATCCGTGAAA
>JAFAZK010000253.1 GCA_019239825.1 Verrucomicrobiota bacterium
TCTTAATGCGAGGGTTATGATCGGCGATTTCGCGGATCGCTTCTGTTTCGGCTTCCCAAATTGCGTCGTAATCGACATGGAAAGGATATTCCCAACCATCTTGCCCCAGCCAGATTGTCAATAAATCTCCCCCGCTTTCTTCGAGAACGTCGATGGCGCTTTTCGTAAGATCGATCGCTGCTTGGCGGACCTTAGTATCCGGGTTGGTGAACGCGCCTTGTTTGAAGCCTGGATCTGAGTAGTAGCGCATCGCGATTCCGTTCACCATTAGTCCGCAATCGCGCGCAGAAACGATGATTTCGTCCGGTTTGGCCTTATCGAAATGGTCAGGAAAGTTAAGGTCTACCGCTGAAAGCCCCCGGACCTGACTCGCTCGCTCAATCAACTCCAGCGTGCTGGGTTTGTGCGATGCACTGCTCCAACAAAGCTCAGGGCGAGCGGCAAATGAATTTAATCTCGAAGCATATTTCATAAGGTCAGATGAGCTGCTGATTTACTATCGATATGTCACTGTTCGATCAAAAATTGTTAACTTGTTATTCACAAACGGTAGTAGCGAGCCGCATTGTCGTGAAATAGCTTCCGACGTTCGGCTACACTGAATGAGGCAGTGATTTCTTGAAAGGACCCGTATAGGGTATCGAAGTCACTGAACAGTTTATCGACCGGAAAATTACTTGCGAACATGCAGCGGGAGATCCCAAACGCTTCGATAGTTTGCAAGACGAAGGGACGGATGCTCTCAACGGTCCATTTCCAATCGACCGTACCGAGTCCCGAAATCTTAACCACAACGTTAGGCGCACTGGCCAACTGGCGGATGCCCCGCTTCCAAAGACGGATGCCTTCCTCGTCGCGATCCACGGGCATGCCCGCATGATTGAGAATGATTAGTGTTTCCTGGTTGGCATGCGCTAACGCTGCGGCGTCTGCCATTTGTGCCGGGTAAAGTTGGAGATCGAAAGACAAATCGAATCGGTGGAGCAATGCGAAGCCTCTTCGCCATGCGGTTGTTTTAACCAGGTCAGGTCGGTCGGCGTATGTCTTCACCGGATCAGGATGCCAATTGATCATGTGCCGGATACCGCGAACGTTCTTGTACCGAAGATGACCCTCGAGGACTTGCTCGACATCAGGTGCATCTAGTGTGGCGCGGGCTACGATGCCGTGAGGATAGCCGTGCTGATCCGCCACGCCTTGCAACCACCTGGTTTCGCCGACCGGGTCGGCCGGATCCCAACCGGTTTGGACATGAACCGACTTCACTACGTTTTGATTCCGGATATCATCTAGGTAGTCTTTCAGAAGGTAGTCCTTCGCGATGGGTTCTATATTGCCCTCCAGGCGCGGCTTGAGTGGCCGCTCCTGAAGCCAAGGATATTTGTTATTTTGAAGGTCCCAAAGATGGTGATGCGCATCGATCACCGGTTCCCTGTGTTGCATTTCGTTGTTCTCCGTTACTAGCGGCGCTTCCGCGTAACTTGGTCCGCAAAAACTGCCACAATTACCACCACGCCTGTGGCCACGAGTTGCCAGAACGATGGCACGTTTAGCAAAGTCAAACCGTTCTGCATTGCGCCAAGGGTCAATGCGCCAACCAGCGCTCCTAAAGGGTTACCCTCACCACCAAACAGACTCGCACCGCCGATCACGGCTGCGCCGATCGCTTGCAGTTCGAACCCGGTACCGCCGATCGGCTCGGCGGCGCCTATGCGACCGATCAGAACAAAGCCAGCAAAGGTAGCAAGTAAGCCGGAGATCGCATAAACACAGATCTTGACTCGGTCGATATTGATCCCGGCAAGGCGCGCCGCCTCCTCGTTACCGCCGACTGCGATAATTTGCTCTCCCAAAGCGGTATAGCGCACTACTAGGAATGCCAATAAAGCGATGGCCAGCGCTAGAATCACCGGCGTCGGGATGCCTCCGACGTCGCCTGCAAAGATCGCCCTGAACGTGGGGTCGATTCCATAGATGGGCTTGCCGTCCGTGAAAATGAGGGCGGCCCCACGATAAATGCTGAGCATGCCCAAGGTGACAATGAAATCGGGCAATTTTAGTTTGGCGATCAAGATCCCGTTGACTAGTCCGCACAGCACGCCCAACACGATCCCGGCAACGACGCCAAGCAGAAAGTTTTGCGGCAGCAAACTAGCCGTTATCATGCTAGTTAAGCCAACCACCGACCCTACGGACAGATCGATGCCACGTGCCATCACGACCAGTGTCATGCCAACGGCAATCATTGCGTTGATCGAGGATTGCAGCAGGATGTCAAGGAGGTTGCTTGGAGCGTAGAAACTGCTGGTAAGAATAGAAAAGACGATGAAAAGCAGCGCAACCCCAGCAACAACGCTGGCACTGCGTATCCAACTTAAACTAACTTTTTTATCGCGCGGCGCGGCGGATGTCTTAGCATCGGCCGCAACCTGCGAAACACGGTCATTTGTCATTAGCGAGCGACCTCCCCGCTTGCATATTTCATAAGTAAATCTTCTGTTAAGCCGGAACAGTCATCGATGGTTTGAACCAGCTGGCCTCCGCGCATGATTCCCACCCGGTCGCAGAGCGCGAGGATCTCGGGTAGTTCAGACGAAATAACCAGTAAGGCACAACCATCTTTGGCCAGACGGCGCATGAGTTCATGAATTTCGAATTTTGCGCCGACATCGATTCCGCGAGTCGGCTCATCAAATAGAAAGATCCGCGCCCCCGATTGAAGCCATCGCGCGATTATCACTTTTTGTTGATTACCACCGGAAAGATTCCTGATCCGCACCCCGGCACGACGCGGACGAATCGCCATTTCTTCAATGTAGCGTTCGATATCCTGGCGCCGCTGTTTAAGCCGCAGAAAACCCGATGGAGAGTACTGCTGAAAGTTGGCGAGGCCAAAATTTCGTTCCACGTCCATGTTTGGCACAAGCGCCTGTTTGCGGCGGTCTTCCGGGATCAGGGCAATGCCCGCTGCTTTTGCGTCGGAAGGCTGCCGAAGATCGAGTGGTTTACCATTCACATAGACGCTGCCGCCATTCTTTCGATCGGCACCGAAAATGCAGCGTGCGAGCTCCGTTCTGCCGGAACCAACCAACCCGGCCAATCCAAAGATTTCGCCCGTCCGCAACGTTAAGTTGATATCGTGTAGTTTTCCTGCCGCGGAGATCCCTTCGAGCCTTAGGGCTTCGGTCCCGCCGGCGCGCACAACGGGTTTTGCCGAGTGTTGAAGTTCCTCCGCTAGCCTGCGTCCGGCGATCATGTTGATCAGTTCGTCCGCGCTGACCTCCTTCGTGGCTCGGCTGGCCACCGCCCGGCCATCGCGCAACACGGTGACACGGTCGGAAATCGCGTAGACCTCCGGAATGCGATGCGAAATATAAATAATCCCTTTGCCGCTGTTTTTGAGTTGCCGAATAAGGGCGAACAGTCCGTCTCGCTCTGCGGGCGTAAGACTAGAAGTCGGTTCATCGAACCCAATGATTTTACCCCCGCGAGCCAAGGTCCGAGCGATCTCCACCACCTGTAGCTCCGCCATGCCTAAGGAAGCCACACGAGCGGTGACGGGAAGCCGCGGAGCGAGAGGTTCGAGAATCTCTCGGGCTTTTACCTGGAACTGACTCCGCGGCACAACGCCTAAAGCTTCAGTCTGTCCAAGAAAGATGTTTTGTGCGACATCAAGCTGCGGAACAAGACTCGGCTCCTGGCTCACCAGTCCAATACCGAGAGCCAATGCATGGCGTGGGTCATCGATAGCGACCTCACCCACGCCCTCAAGCTCAATGGTCCCTGAGTCCGGCGGCTGGACGCCAAAAAGGATTTTCATCAGCGTCGATTTGCCCGCCCCGTTTTCGCCCATCAGGGCGTGGACTTCACCCGCCCTGAGGTCAAAGTCTACGCCCTTCAGCGCCTGCACCCCAGCGAATGCTTTTGTAATGCCTCGAAGCTGAAGAAGCGGCTTCGAAGGGGTCTCGGCATTTGGAATCTGCATACTCTCTCCCCGATGGATCGCTGATAAGCCTATTTAGCGGGAGCGGCGGGATTGCTATAATCTTTGGCGTTGTCTGCTGTGATCAGGGCGTGTTGCGAAACGACCCAAGGTGGAATTTGCTGGCAGCCCAGTAACCGCAAAGCCACCTGCACGCCAAGGACACCTTCTTGAAAATCAAGCTCACTGACTGTAGCCCGCTCCTCGCCATTGCCGATTGATTTTACTGCTTCGCGAATGCCGTCGGTGCCAACTACCGCTATCTGTTTCAACTTGCCAGCGTTCTTGACCGCTTCAACGACACCGAGCGCCATCCCATCGTTATTGGCATATACTCCGACTAGATCGGGATTCGCCCGCAAGATATTGGCAGTTACATTCATGGCGGTTAGGCGATCCCAATTGCCCGGCTGGCTGGCCACCAACACGAAATTCGGATACTTTTTTAGCGTTTCGGTAAATCCTTTGATTCGATTCCGAGCGTTCGGAGAACCGGCCTGGCCCTCGATCTGCGCCACCTTCCCCCCGTTTGGGTAAAGTTGATGAAGGAACTCAGCTGCCTTCGAACCAATATCGACTTGATCCTGGCCAACGTAGCTGCTAGCTCCTTCTGTCCGCGCATCGTCAATGACGACGGTCGGAATATTAAGCTTCTTAGCCGTTTGAATTACCGGGACGAGGTTCGAATCGGACTGAGGCGAAAGCAACAGCGCATCGGGCTTCTTCGACAATATGGTCTGCGCCAGGTTTAGTTGCTCAACGAGTGAGGACTCGTCTTTGGGCGCCTGCACGTCGACCTGGATGTTATATTTAGCAGCCTCGCTTTTAATTCCGGCGGCAACATCCTGCCAGAACTCATTAATTAACGTCTTAGTAACGTAAGCAAAGTGGAGAGGCTTCTTTGGAGCCGGCACGGGACCGAAAGTTTTCTCTAGATCTATAGACTCAATTTTTTCGGCCGTTCCGGTGGGGTACGTCGAACAGGGTTCATCCGCTCGCGCGAGCGTAGCGGTGAAAAGAAAAGACGTCGCGAAGGCGACGACTAATGATCGGGTTTGTTTGATAGCGCGATACATGTCTTCGATTGGGTTGTTGGGTGGTGTGGGGTCTGATCTGATTGGGTCAGGGGAAAGGGATTCATTTCATGTTGGTGTACCGGGTGTACATGTCTTCGAGCTTCTGGTGAGTCAGTTCGAGAAGGCGCAAAACGAGAAAATCGCCAAACAACAAGAGGGCTGCCTCGTAGTGGGTGCCCATGGTCAGAATGCTCGACCCAGCCGCTACGTCCGCCATCGTTTGACCCGGCAGATGAACGAGGACGTCGACTGGCATTTCAGAAGCCTGGGAAGGCTGTGCGGTGACGACTACCGTCCGGCCACCCGCTTCCCGAGCCACTTTGAGTAAGGTTTCAATTGTTGGAAAATGTCCGGGACCGGCGCTGGCTAGAAAGAGGTCACCCGGGCCGACACGCGGGGTCACCATTTCGCCGACAACGTAGGACTGCAAACCAGCGTGCATGAGGCGCATCGCGATGGCCTGCATCATGAGCCCTTCTCTGCCCGCGCCGTAACAAACGATCCGGCGCGCTGCGATAATTTCATGGGCCAAGATTTCTAACTGTTGGGGATCCACTCGCTCAAAGACGTTTTCCAAGTCGAGGCAGGCCCTCTGGCCTAACGAGTGCAAATTAAAATGAGGCTCTGGATTCATTGACAGATTATCAATCGTTTTTCTTACGGAGTCTGAATCGTTTCAGATTTTGCGATATCTCAAAAGATTATCAAGTAAAAACGTTCAATTTCTCCAATCGCTATCGGCAAAGTATGACATGTTTCCATCCTATCTATTACTCGTTAGCGCAGCCATTTTCCTGAAACGTTTCATATCCTTTCTCGAATGCTTGTCTCGCCCGTGATCGCGCCCATTGATCGTGCCGATTCTGAGTGCCTTTTTCGGTGCAACCAGACACCGCTGGTCAACTGCTCGCGTACGAGTCCAATGGCGATCGCCAAGATCATAGTTGCGCCCCAAATGGCTTCGGTGAGGTGTGGACTGAAACCGAGCAAAGTAAAACCTGTGGAAATGATCTGGAGGAGTACGAGAGAAAGGGTAAGACCCAATACCTTACCAAAACGCCGACCAGAACCGCACAGAGTAGGAAAAGAATCATCGACGCGGGGATGCCTAGCAGGCTGCCATTCCCCAAAAAGAGGATTACTGATGGAAACCCGCCGATGACTCCGCCGTTGGTGGCATAGACCGACCAAAGATTGTCCGCCATTTGATGTTTCACTCATTGCCTTTTCGCTCCGGACAAACACTCCGAAAGTCGAGATCTGAGAATGCCTGCAGCTGACGAAGGCCGTCTCTTATAGAGATTCGGCGTAAGTGACATCGCTCACAGCCCGAGCGCGGCGAGCTCAGCAACCGTATCCTTGTTGATAGCTTGAAGCTTAATCGCTCGGATCACTCGTTTTTGTGCATCGACAGTCGCCTTGCCTAAGCCCGGAAAGTCCATTCCATCAGTGATCGCAGTGCCATCAATGACCAGTTTTGCGAGGTGAACGATGGCTTTACCGGCTTCGA
>JAFAZK010000330.1 GCA_019239825.1 Verrucomicrobiota bacterium
CCTGTGGTTTTCAGCGTCGTCGGCAACACCACCGTGCCTACATTTTGGTTAAGCATCTTTTTAGCGTAGTAGGAGGGTGATCCGTAACTGTGCAGCGCATCATAGCCAATCAGGTTGGTCGGCCATTGGCTTGCTCCCGGATTGATATTGACGAACATCGGCGCGTAAGACTCCAGAAGGACCACATCTGCGTTCCGTTCCAAACCAATGAGCCAGGCTGCGTCACCCAATGCCGCATTCAGGTCCGGCACCGGCCGTCCCTCCTGTGATGCATACTCACCCACGAAGATCTTTGGCGCGGTCCGGCTGTAGTTGTCGTACTGATGAACCATTTGTTCAAACGACCTGGGCGTCTCGTAAAAATGCTGGTCGTAGATATCGGGCGTACTGCTCGTTACTGTGGTGGTCGCTATGATCTTAAGATTCGGGTAATTCTGCCGGATGGCGTTGAAGAATTGGGTGAATCGGCCGTCGTAACTCCCTGAGGTGTCAAAGAAATCTTCGTTTCCAACCTCCACGTAGGTCAGCGGGAATGGAGCCGGATGGCCGTCGGCTGCGCGTTGCGCTCCCCACGTTGTACTGGTGCTGCCTGTGATGTATTGGATTTCATCGAGAGCCTCCTGGACATACGGCTGGAGGGCGGCGCCGGGAGCGACAAATTCGCCATCGAGCGAGTACCCAGCGTACACCGCCAGCAACGGCTGCATATTCAGGTCTTCGCACCACTCTAGAAACTCGAGTAAGCCCAACCCATCGTCAGATCGATATCCCCACGGGCTTTCATGGCCCGGTCGTTGGGAAATTGGTCCGATGGTGTTTTTCCACTCAAAGCGTTGAGCGATGGTTTCGCCTTCGAGATAGTTCCCGCCTGGGAACCGCAGGAACCCGGGTTTCAGCCCAGCCATCAATCGCATCAGGTCGATCCGATTTCCGTTTGCACGTTGATTATACGTCGGCGGAAACAGGGAGACCTGATTCAGCCACAGGGTGCCGGTGGTGCCTGCGGAGATTACGAACCGTGTATTCTCTGTGGGTGCGGTCGCGCCCGTTGCCAGTGTCACGCTGTATTGGACCCAGTCTGTAGTCACCGTCGGTACTTGAGCTTGGGCGTATACCACGCTTCCATCGATGCTTTCGATCGACAGGGTTAGAGGGCCGGTCATTCCCGACGCTTTGGCGTAGAAGGAAGCGTTATAGGACGTGTTCGGTTTGACTGGGATTCCCCAGTAACCGTCGTTAGCCGCACCAACCTTCCCCGCTTGGGTGATGCTCACCTTGAGACTAGTGGTCAAGACGGTCCCGGTGATCGGCTGAGTGGTGTCGAGTGCGATCGAACCAGCCCCGCCATTCTCTTGTACGGCTGACCAGTTCACCGGCACATTCGGGTCGTTCTGAAATACCCGGTTCTGGATTAATTCACCGTACAGGCCTCCATCCAAAGCGTGACTGATTTCTTCGATCATGAGACCATGAAATGGCGGATTGATCTGTGCGCCCGGGTGAGCCACATCGACGTGCAGCGTTGCGGGTTCGACCGGCGGGGGTCCCGCTAAGGAAGGCTTACCAATCCGTGCCACTTGGAGAACTTGCTGAGCAGTAAGCGCAGTTTGATAAAATCGGACATCATCTATGGAATCATTGTTCCAATCGACCATGCCGCCGCCGAACTGACCCCGGCCAACGGAACTATGCCCGCTGGCGGCGGTCGACGTTACATTCAAAATCTGGTCGGTCAGGATGCCGTTGACATAGAGAGTGGCTGACTGCGCGTTGGCATCGTAAACTCCGGCCAAGTGATACCATTGTCCCGGAATGGGCGTAAATAAGGACTGGGGATTTACAAAAAAATCGTACGGAACGGTAAACGAGAATTGACCCGAATCGGCGCGCAATTGGAGGAAAAACGCAGCTTCACCGCCCGGAGTATCCTCGCTGACAAACGTCTGATAGCCATTCGTATTGTTAAGTTTCACCCAAGCCGCGACGGAGAAGCTTTGGGTGGTATCGACGACCGTAGAAGTGATATCCGCGTAGCTACCTGCGACCCCAGGTAGACCCAACGCCCACGGACCAACTAATCCGGTGACCCAACCTGCTTGCCCCATCAGCGTGGCGGGATGATCGCCTACTGAGTCGGCCGCATAGGTGCCAGTTCCTTCGTCGAAGCTCAGCAAGGTGACCGGCTCGGGTAACTGGGTAGTAGTGGTAGTTGATTGGTTAGGAGCAGTCTGAGCGTGTAGTACGCCAACAGCAAACAGAGCAGCCGGGGCGAGGGCGAGCCGGCGCCAGGAAGACGCAGTTAACCGGTAGAACCGGGAAGGCTTCATAGCGTGAGTTTGTGGTTAGGTTTGGAGGGAGGTACCCTGGAAAAGGAAAGTCGCTTACCCGCCTGGAGATAAAGGTCGGACGCCACCACCGGCCGATCTTAGCCGGCGGAAAAGAGTAGCGTCCTGCTGAGTCGAGTCCGTCCATGGGGGGGTACGACAAGTTAGGACTGGATCTTAGGCGAAACGCCTAGGGGTTCTCAGCAACCTAACAATCCTGAGCAGTTTGTAACCCGTTTTAACCGCTCTGACAATCGATTTCTGTGAACGTTCTCGGAAATCGAGACCACCGGTGTCAGGCAACGAGTATTCCTAACCTAGCGAACGAGTGTGTTCGATCTGCAGTAAACGATTATATTTAGCTAATCGCTCGGATTGAGTAATAGAGCCGATCTTAATAAAATCTCCGCCCCAGCCAACGGCTAGATCGGCCAACCAGTTATCTTCGGTCTCGCCGCTGCGAGCGCTGATCGAGACACGCCAACCGGCTGAGCGTGCGAGAAGATAAGCTTGTTTTGCTTCTGTCAGCGTACCGATCTGATTCACTTTTAGTAACAACGCATTCGCGGCTGCCGTATCAATCGCTTGCTGAATCCGCGCGGGGTTCGTACAGGTTAAATCATCGGCCAGGGTCAAACATCGGTCGCCGAGTTTTTGCCGCAGCACCGGCCAGTGGTTCCAATCTTCCTCAGCAAGTCCATCCTCGACGCTCACCAAAGGATAGCGTTCGGCCCACGAATAAAAAGTGTCGATGAGGTCCGATGGTGACAGGATTTGATCGTCGAGGCGATATTTGCCGTCGGCGGTAACGAAGTGACTCGCGGCGGCATCGATCGCGAGAGCAACTTCACTGCCAAGCTCATATCCGGCCGCATTAACTGCCTCAGCTGCCGTGTCGAGCATTTCTGAGCTTTTAGCAAAAGGCGGAGCTAATCCGCCTTCATCTGCAGTTAGCGCCGGGGCGGCGTACCGTTTTCGTATTATCGCCGCTGCCTCTTGATAAATGTCATACATCTGGGCCAAGTTCGCCGAGATACTCGAACCGGATCTTGGGAGAACCAATACATCCTGAATGGCGACCTGACCGAACGCGTGCTTTCCGCCGCTAAAAAGGTTGATCGTTAATTCTGGCAAGCGAGGCGATGGGGAAGGTAACAGTGAGGCAAAATATTCGAAGAGCTCTAAGTGTTGCCGAGCGGCCGATGCTCGCGCGAAGGCCAGCGAAACCGCCAGGATGGCGTTGGCTCCAAGGCGTGACTTATCCGAGGTTCCGTCGAGTTCTAAGAGCCGCGCATCCAGGGCTTCTTGCCCGTCGAAGGACTCATTCCGCAGTGCTGCCGCAATCCGTTCCCGAAGGTTAGTAACGGCCTGATGGCAACCCAGGCCACGGAACCGCTTTTCGCCGTCTCGTAACTCTTTAGCCTCTGCGCGTCCGGTCGATGCGCCCGAGGGTATCGAGACGACTGCGCAGGTGTCGTCATTAAGACACAACGCCGCCGCTATCGTCGGACGGCCTCGGCTGTCTAAAATCTCCCAGGCATCAACCGTCTTGATTTTGATCATGCTTCGATTCTCCCGCCGAATTCTTCAATCAGCGCCGGCACAGTATCCGGACGCTGCCTAATTAGATGGAGCGCGACGTCTTTTTGTTTGCGGCGTTCTTGATCCGAAAGGTATTCGAGCGGCGATCGGCCCGACGTGCGGGCCAGGAGACAAGCGATGGTGTTGTTGACCGACCGGCTCTCAACCCCGCTGAACCAAGAGGCTGACTCGGTCTCTGATTTATACGTTTCCCAATAAACGATCGCTGCGGTTAGGAAGGCCGAGCGATGATCTTTCAGATGATGCCCCTTGCTCAGCAAATGAGTCAGACTGAATCCCAGGTCGAACCCTGGATCGCCAATGTGCACCACTTCATAGTCGAGCAATACTAAGCGACCCTGATAAACGAGGATATTTTTCGGGCTGTAATCGCCGTGTACCAGTGTGACGCAATGGGTTCGGTTTGCTTCAATCAGATCGTGCAAGAACGACGCAGCTTCGGGAACTTTTTTCCCCGTGAATTGATAGTAGGGCTCCAATCTTAACGTTTCGAAAAACTCCCGATCTTCGAACGTAGGAAATAGCTCCTGTCGGAGGTGATAGCTGCGACCATGGACGTTCGCCAGCAATCGCCCAAACTGGGTGATTAAATCCCGATCGAGCCTGCCGTTGAGAAGCCGTTCTTTCCAATTTTCATGTGGTTCCGGTACCGCCTCCATGGCGAGCAAATGTTGCTTTGGGTCTTCAAAGAGCAGCTTTGGGATGGTGTTTGCGGGCGCGACCAGTGGGAGGTACCGCAGCGCATTGGCTTCGACCCGGATTCTGGCCGGATCACTGAACCAGTCGGCTTGAACCCGAAGCTTTGGCAATGCCTGCTTGAGCACCCAGCTGCTACCGTCCGGATGTTGGAGCAAAACGGTCTTATTGGAAACGCCGCCGCGAAGCTTGCGAAAAATCGGGGTCTCATTTTTCCCGATCCGCTCGCTTGCACGCAGGTATCTCAGCAGATCAACCGCATTTTCGATGTCGACGACCAAGGATGTTTGGGGGTGAACGGGGCGAATCTAAAGACGGGAGTATTGTCGCGCCAAGAGAAAATGTCTGACCGGTCTTCGCCGAGGTCATCGGACTTTGTCCTGAAGGGGCTTGTAGGACTTTGCCGCGAAGCGGCTACACAAAACAGCCCAGGGTTTTAACC